>CAZSRK010000043.1:0-18243 GCA_964609305.1 uncultured Oscillospiraceae bacterium | reverse complement strand
CAAAAGTCAATCGTTTGGAGAGTCCCTGCTATTTGCGGGCGGCTCTCCTTTTTTTTGCGTTAAAAAAGTAAGGCGGGATGGAATCGCATCCAACCCGCCTACAAGCCCCTGTATCACCGTTTTGTCTTTCGGATACCCGGGGTATTCAGTTTATTATAAAGTCGCTCAGAGAGGCTCCTACGGCCTCACAGATAGCTTTTGTATATGTAAACGGGAACTATCTTGCACAAATACAATGATGTTCCCATGAGTTTGCTATATCAGACCCTATTTCAAATGGTGTAAAAGTGGTGTAAATCACAGCACAGGCAAACAAATTTTGTATGTGCCACAATGGTTTGTTGGTGTTTCGTGTACCTTAAGAGCCTTAAGGTACATAAGCACACTCCAGAATAGTATTTGCAGAAAAGCCTATAAAGTTAAGAATAACTTAAATCATGCTATTTTGCAATCTCTCTTATAACAATTTCACCCTTATTTTGATGATCCGGCACTATTTTCACACGTTTGAAGCCGAATTCATCACATATCGCCCTGATATTGCATCTGTGCTGCCCGATCATGATTGACATCTCTGATGGATGCACTCCAAGGACAATGCTCTCGCCGGAAATGCCGTCAAGAAGCTGTCTGGCACGCTGAAGCATTATGCGGCTGCGCACCAGCTCGCCGAGCGCCGGGTGATAGGCCCCTCCGGCTGCGGAGCCCGCTGACAGGTCGTCGGTTGGGTTCAGCCCGAGCCTGATTATGGGTATTCCCTGAGTCTCGAAGATAGGCACTATTTCCGAGCAGACTTTGACCGCGTCTTCGATGCTGTGCCCGGCATATTTCCCCTTTTCCCACATGTCATAAAGCGCAGTGTCCTTAATTATGACCGTGGGATATATCCTCACGCCGTCTGGAGAAAGCGAGGCGATGCGCCTGGCTGTCTCAAGATCTCGCTGAAAACTGCTCGAGGGCAGCCCTGTCATCATCTGAAGTATCAGCCGTAAGCCCCGGCTTTTTATCAGGCCCGCAGCCTTTTCAGTGTCTGCCGCCGTGTGGCCCCTGCCGGAGGCGTAAAGCACCTCATCTATCATCGATTGCGCGCCCAGCTCTATCGTGTCGACGCCGAAATAGCTCAGTCTGTCAAGCGTCTGCGTGTCTATCGCGTCCGGTCGGGTAGAGACCCTTATGCCCGTCAGTCTCCCACTGTCAATATATTTTCCCGCCGCTGCCAGCAGCTGTTCCTGCTCCCGGGCGGGAATGGCTGTAAAGCTCCCGCCGTACAGCGCAAGCTGTGGCATGCTGCCGGCAGGAAGCTTTTCAAGTCCTGAATCTATCGCCCTTACAATGTCATCGGCGCGGGCAGGCAAAAGGCTGCCCGAAATGCGCTTCTGGTTGCAGAAAACGCAGTCATGCGGACAGCCCAGATGAGGTATGAATACCGGTATGATTTGTTTTCTCGCGTTCATTTGCGCAGCCCCTCCAGCGCCTGCTGCGCCGCGGACTGCTCGGCCTCTTTCTTTGTGCGGCCGTGTCCCTGGCCGATTTGTCTGCCATTTAAGCAGACATCCGCTGTAAATTCCTTACAGTGGTCAGGCCCGCTCTCGGACAGTATATGGTATGCAAGGATTTGGTCGCTCTTTTTCTGTACCAGCTCCTGAAGTGCGGTTTTGTAATCCATAACACGGTTTGAAGTTCCCTGGCCAATATTATCAAGGATGTGCCTGTGGATAAACCTCTTTGCTACCTCCATACCGCCGTCAAGATACATTGCGGCGATAACGGCCTCAACGCAGTCGGCAAGAATGGACGGGCGGTGCCTTCCACCGGTGTGCTCCTCTCCCCGTCCCAGGCGCAGACTGCGGCCGAAATCCATCTCCTTGGCAACCGAATACAGGCTCTGCTCACAAACCAGCTCCGCTCTGAGTTTCGTCATACGGCCCTCCGGCATATCGGGATATGTAAGATAAAGATGTTCTGCAACTACCATACCCAGTATGGAATCGCCAAGAAACTCGAGCCGTTCATTGCTTGCGCTGCCACCGCGGTTTTCATTTGCATAGGACGAGTGGGACAGCGCGGTCTCCAGAAGCGCGGCGTCCTTAAAAGTATATTCAAGTTTTTTCTGAAGCTCAAGCATCATTTTCCCCCTCATAAATTCCTGTCCAGCTTATTGATATGTATAACGGGACGGCGCACAGCGTCCGTCCCGGTAAAGTCACTCCGACATGGCATTTTCGACATAGGTGATGAGATCGCCGACCGTAACGATAGTCTTGATGTCCTCTTCGGGCACTTCGGGTATCCCGAATTCCTCTTCCATCGCCATGGTAAGCTCAACTACGTCCAGAGAGTCGGCACCGAGATCATCAACAAACGCAGTATCCTCCGTCACAACTTCCTCGTCAACGGCAAATTGTGTGCAGATAAGCTCGCGGACTTTTTCAAATATCATACAACTCGTCTCCGTTCTAGTCAGTATTCCGCATTAGATATTAGCAGATTTTTTAAAAACGTCAAGAGGTTTGATGTCATTTCCCGGCATAAGCGGGTAATAGTTCAATTTACGGCGATCTTCATGTAGTCGATGTTCTCATTTATAGCCTCAATGACGCCGGCATTACAAAATGTGATCGCCTGTCTCACCGCGCTTCTGATAGAGCGTGCGTCCGAGCTGCCATGTGCCTTTATGACCGGCTTGCAGATACCTATCATCGCCGTTCCGCCGATCTCATTTACGTCAAGCAGAGCCTTGAGCTCCGAGACATCTTTCCTCACCAGAAGGACGGATAGTTTGGTGCGGGTATTTTTCATAAACATGCCCTTTATGTTTTTCATAACAAATACGACCGCTCCCTCGATAGCCTTGAGCATTATATTACCTGAAAAGCCGTCAGTGACAAGAACGTCGACGCTGCCCGAAAACAGCTCGCGCGCCTCTACGTTGCCAATGAAGTTTATACGGCCCTGGGCGGCCTCCTCCATCAGCAGCGCGTGCGTCTCCTTTTGCAGAGCGGTCCCCTTAGTCTCCTCAGTACCGACGTTGAGCAAACCGACGCGCGGTTTGTCAACTCCCAGGATCTTCTCGGAATAGAAACTGCCCATATACGCAAACTGCAGCAGGTATTCCTTTGTACATTCCACATTGGCACCGCAGTCAATTAGCATGGCGCCTTTTCCTCCGTTTGGAAACACGGGGGCCATGGCCGCGCGCCTGATGCCCCGGATGCGCTTTACAATAAGCGTGGCGCCGGTCAAAAGGGCGCCGGTGCTCCCGGCTGAAACCATGGCATCGCCCTCTCCGTCACGCAACAGGTTGAGCGCGACGGTCATGGAGCTATCCTTCTTGCGCCTGGTCGCGGTGCTGGGGTCGTCCTCCATGGTGATGATCTCAGTCGCGTTTACAACGGTAATGCTTCCGTCGGAGACTGATACTCCTTCATCCTCAAGGCAGCTCCTCACTGTATCCTCGGGGCCGACCAGCGTTATCTCCACGCCAAACTCACGCTGGGCCGCGACGGCTCCAGCAACGATTGCGCCGGGCGCGTTATCGCCGCCCATGGCGTCGATGATGATCCTCATAGTTCAAGCATCCTTTCCTCGGAACACGCAGCTCCCGCCAACCTGTCTATTATCTCCAGGGACCGTTTCGAGATCTCCATGTTCCTGTTTCTTTTTCCGCGAACCTTGTATCCAAGCGGGGCGATTATTCCAAAGTTTATATTCATGGGCTGAAAATCCGCAACGCTCTGCTCCGAAACATAGAGCCCAAGCGCTCCAATTGCGGTCTCCTTCGGGAAATTCAGGGGTTGCCGTCCCAAAAGCCGCCTGGCAGTTTCAATACCCACGAGCAGCCCGGAGGCGCAGGATTCGACATAGCCCTCTACTCCGGTCATCTGCCCGGCAAAGCTGATCTCCGGCCGGCTTTTCAGCCTGTAATACCGGTCGAGCAGCTTCGGGCTGTTGAGATAAGTATTCCGGTGCATGACTCCATATCTGACAAATTCGGCATTTTTCAGAGCCGGTATCATGGAGAACACACGGCGCTGCTCCGGAAACGCCAGATGCGTCTGAAATCCGACGATATTGTATATCGTCCCCTCGGCATTATCTCGGCGGAGCTGCACCACGGCATAGCTCTCCTTCCCCGTGCGCGGATCCCTAAGTCCCACGGGCTTCATAGGGCCGTAGCGCATCGTGTCCTCACCACGGCGGGCCATGACCTCGATGGGCATGCATCCCTCAAAAACTCCGGAATCGTCAAAGCCGTGCACCTGTGCCTGCCGCGCGTTGACAAGCTCTTCCCGGAACGCGCGGTATTCCTGCTCGTTCATGGGGCAGTTGATATAATCAGGAGTGCCCTTGTCATAGCGGGAGGCAAAAAACGCGCTGTCCATGTCTATGCTCTCAAGCGTCACGATGGGAGCCGCCGCGTCATAGAAATGCAGGTCACTGCCGGGACACAGCCCGTCTATCGTCTCAGCAAAAGCGTCACTTGTCAGAGGCCCTGTGGCGATTATGACTTCTCCCTCTGGTATCTCCCGAACCTCCTGTTCAACGACAGTTATGCCCGGATGGCGCATTATTTTGTCCGTGACCGCCTTTTCAAACCGCTTGCGATCAACGGCCAGTGCCCCACCCGCAGCAACGCGGCATCCATCCGCGCACTGCATTATCAGGCTGTCCAAACGCCGAAGTTCCTCCTTGAGCAAGCCTACGGCGTTGGTCAGTTCATCGCTGCGCAAAGAGTTGGAACAGCACAGCTCCGCAAAATACGGCGAGACATGAGCCGGAGTCTTTTTGCCCGGTTTCATCTCATAAAGCGTCACTTCAACGCCCCGCTGCGCAAGCTGCCATGCAGCCTCGCTTCCGGCAAGGCCCGCACCGATCACAGAAGCGTGTGCTCTCATGCCTGCTTCTTCTCCTGCGCAGGAGCCTTATTGTCGGTTTCCTGCTTTTCTTTCCCGTTCTCCGTTGACTGAGCGGTTTTTTTGCGCTTGTACCCCCGCTTATCCTCGGGCACAAAGTTCGGGCACTCCTCGTTGATGCAAAACGGTTTGCGCTGTCCTTTTCCAGAGAGCTTGAACATCGTCTTGCCACACTCCGGGCAGGTGTCCTTTACAGGCACGTCCCAGGTCATGAAGCCGCAGGTCTGGAGCTTCTCGCAGGCATAATATACATACCCCTTCTTTGAGGTTCGCTTGAGTATCCTGCTGCCACAGCGCGGGCATTTGCCGGGCATCTCGATGACAATGGGCTTTGTAAAACTGCATTCGGGATAACCGGGACAGGCCAGGAACCGGCCAAACCTGCCGCTCTTATAGACCATCCGCTTACCGCAGACGTCGCAGTACTCGTCCGAAAGCTCATCGGGCACCTTTATGCGCTCTCCATCCAGCGCCTTCTCCGCGCTTTCAATCTCTTTCGCAAATCCGTCATAAAAATCGGCGATTATCTTTCTCCACTCGGCCTTTCCCTCTTCGATCTCATCGAGGCTCTCCTCCATGTGCGCAGTGAACTTGAGATCGACAATATCGGAAAACCGCTCCTCCATGAGCTTGGTGATGACCTCTCCAAGGGAGGTCGGTCGCAGATACTTACCCTCTTTGACAACATATTCGCGAGCCGTTATCGTGCTTATGGTCGGAGCATATGTGCTTGGTCTGCCAATACCGCGCTCTTCCATAGCACGGATGAGCGTGGCCTCGGTATACCTTGCCGGGGGCTGTGTAAACAACTGCTCCTTGTCTATTTTAGTAACGGAGACGACCTCGCCCTCCGACAGTTCGGGAAGGGGCTTTTTCGGTGCCTCGCCCTCGTCGTCGCGCGCCTCTTCATATACTGCGGTGTATCCGGGAAATTTCAAAGCTGAATGATTGGCCCGGAAGATATGCCCACTGCCGTTGGCGTCGATGACCACATTGTCATATACCGCGTTTGCCATCTGGCTGGCGGTGAAACGTCCCCATATCAGCCGATACAGCCTGTACTGCTCATTTGTGAGGGATTTCTTTATGCGCTCTGGCGTAAGCTCAACGTTGCTTGGTCTAATTGCCTCGTGCGCGTCCTGTGCGCCGGCCTTGGTTTTGAAAGTGCGCGGCTTACCATAATAGTACTCGCTTCCGTAGTGGCTGACGATAAATCCTCTGGCCGCGCTGAGCGCCTCCTCCGATATGCGCAGAGAATCGGTACGCATATAGGTTATAAGGCCGACCGTACCCTCCCCCTCAATGTCAACGCCCTCATAGAGCTGCTGGGCAATGCTCATCGTGCGTCTGGGCGTCATACCCAGCCTGCGCGAGGCTTCCTGCTGCAGCGTTGAGGTTATGAACGGGGGCGAGGGAGACCTCTGTTTTTCTCCCCGCTTGACGCTCTGGATAACAACCGGTCCGCTTTCTACATCGGCAATTACGCTTTCAACCTCTTCCTGGCTTTTGAGCTCCCGCTTCTTGCTGCCAGTTCCATAGTACCTTGCAACAAAACTGCCACCGTTGTTCTCGCGCTCCATAGTAAGATCGAGGTGCCAGTATTCCTCCGGCTTAAAAGCCCGAATCTCCTCCTCACGGTCAACCACCATACGGGTCGCAACGGACTGCACCCTTCCTGCAGAGAGGCCGCGGCGGACCTTGCGCCAGAGCAGCGGACTGAGCTTATATCCAACTATACGGTCAAGTATTCGCCTGGCCTGCTGCGCGTTGACGAGATCCATATCTATGTCACGCGGGTTGTTCACGCTCTCTGTGACGACCTTTTTGGTTATTTCGTTGAAAGTCACGCGTCTGGCTTTTTCATCACTGAGAGACAGCAGCTCTTTCAAATGCCAGGATATGGCCTCTCCCTCACGGTCAGGGTCTGTCGCAAGGTATACGATATTGGCACTCTCAGCACGCTTTTGCAGATCCTCGATAACATCTTCACGTACCTTGACAGGGACGTAGCTTGGTTCAAAATTATGTTCTATATCAACGCCGAGTGTACTCTTGGGCAAATCGCGAAGATGCCCCATAGACGCGACGACCTTGTAGTTGGACCCAAGGTATTTTTCAATAGTTCTGGCCTTGGCCGGTGACTCGACTATCACCAGATCAGTTTTTGCTTTTGCCATCCGGTTATCCTCTTTTCACATTTTTGACATTCAGCGAAAAGCGCTTTCCCTTTTCCTGATTTACATATCCCTTTTCCTGATTTACATATCCCTTTATCTGAAGCACTGTCAATTCCGACAGCACTTTCTGAATAGGCAGTTGTGTCCTTTCCGCAATATCATCCACATGGGTCTGCTCATCGCCTATGGACGATATGATAGAAAGCTGCTCGCTCGTGAGCGAAGAAAGCTGACTTTGCAGATCCTGGGACTTCTTTTCCCTTTGTCTGAGCGGATTTGGCACCCGCAGCTTAAAAAATCCTTTTCCCGTCTCCGGCTGCGCGGGCTTTAACTTCTCCTCTGATACATGCTCCTTTTTTACCTCCGGACATGTCGACTGATTTGAATTGCCTTTCCCGGTCAGCAGCCTGATCTTCTGCGGATATATGTTCTGGTATTCAATGAGTATATCATTACCCGTCATCACGGCTTTGGCTCCGTCCTTTATAAGTTCGTTAGAGCCGATGCAGTTGGGGGAATCGATATTCCCCGGCAAGACAAATACATCCCTGCCCTGCTCCGCAGCCCGCGCTGCAGTTATCAGAGCCCCGCTCTTTTTTGGCGCCTCTATCACCAGGACTCCAACAGAAAGGCCCGATATGATCCTGTTTCTCTGCGGAAAATTCGCACCCTGCGTCGGATACCCGGGTGGGAATTCGCTTACAAGCGCGCCATGGTACATGACATCTCTAAAAAGAGCGGTATTCTCGCGGGGATATATAACGTCGATCGCAGTTCCCAGCACACCTATGCATCTGCCGCCCGCTGTGAGAGCGCCTTTCGCCCCCGCGGAGTCAACGCCGCTGGCAAGCCCGGAGACTACGATCCCACCGCCGTTTACGATATCTGCCCCGAAACGGTACCCCATGCTTATGCCGTATTCTGTTGCCTTCCTGGTGCCGACAATGGCGATCGGCACCTCCTCGTCCAGCCATGGCAGCTTGCCGAGGACATATAGCACGAGCGGAGGGTCAAATATATGCCGCAGGTGTTCCGGATACGTTGAGTCCCCGATCGTCACCACCTGCGCATTTATCTGCTCGCAGCGGCCCAGTATCTCGTTTGCCCTGGACAGCTCCTTATCGCGAAGGGCAAGCTTTTCTTCACCGGTGATACCGTCAACACGGTCATACTCGACCTCATTGGCAAAATATATTGCCTGTGGATCCGAAAAATACTCAAGCAGCAGATGTTTAGTTTTCGGCTTCAGCCCGGCCAGACCGGAAAGCCATATCCAATACTTTATCCCGGACATAGCGCCCCTCCTGCTTCGCTCTATCCCAGTGTGTCTCTCTGCATCTCCCACATGACAAGGGCCGCAGCGACCGCCGCATTGAGCGATTCGCTCCCCGGCCGCATGGGAATTATTATCTGTCCGTCGCAAAGCGAAAGAAGTTCCTGTGAAAGGCCTCGTCCTTCACTGCCGATGGCAACGGCGCAGGTTCTCTCGCCAAGCCCAAAGGAGCGTATGTCGCGTGCAGTATCGGAGAGCGCGGCTCCGTACAGAGGCAGGCCGAGGGTCTTGAGTTCGTCAAAGCCGACCTCAAAAACACGCTGCCGGAATATCGCCCCCATAGTGGCGCGGACGGTTTTAGGGTTATAAAGATCGGCGCACTGCCCACACAGCAGCACCTCGTCAATGCCGAACGCGCATGCAGTTCTTATTACAGTGCCTACATTGCCAGGATCCTGCACCGTCTCCAGTACAATGGCAGTTTGCGCCTTTTCACGCTCCCGAAGCGGCATCCTGACGGAAAACACCGGTCCGGGACTGTTCTTAAGGAAGGAGGCATATTCTACCAGCTCGCTTTCTGCACAGCAGCAGAGAGCGCCCACGGGTTCAAATACGTTCCGGGCTTTATCGCTCCACAAAACGCAGCGTATCTCTGCACCGGATGCCACGGCTTCTTGCAGGAATTTAACTCCTTCGCATATATATTCTCCGCATTCGCGGCGATATGAACTATCGGACGAGAGCTTTTTTATATGGGTTATTATCCTGTTTTTTCTGGATGTTATTCTCTCCATATCAGTTGGAAAGAAGCGCATTGATGGCGCTGATAGCCGCATCAGTTGTCTCCTGGCTCCCCTTATTTACGGTCGTCCAGTCGATTATCTGCGCGTAGTAGTCATAATCCGCCAGCCCCGCGTCAGAAATTGCTGACGAATCTGCAAGCGATATTCGGTATGGGTCATCCTCCGGCGTACTGATGCCGTAATCTGACAGCCTGTCCTCGAAATATCCCATAGCGCAGTAGTTCGCCGATGCTTCATTTTCGATAATAAACAGAGCGCATTCCTCATCCGTCATATAGAGAATCAGCCTGTCCTGCATGGTAAACCCCTGGGAAACCTCTTCGGAGAAGTTGACCGACTGATAGTTCAGCAGGGTCTTTCCGTCGCCATTCAGATCCCCGACGCTGTCTGATATGGCGTCGAGCACTATCTGCGCCTGCTGCTCCGACACATCCCCATCCTGAGCGAATATTACGGTCATATCATAATCTTCATTGCCGGCAGACTCAACAGCGATGAAGACGATCAGTGCTATTAAAAAAACCGCGCCCAGAAACCACCATTTGTAGTGGTACCAGAAGACATTATCAAACCAATTCTTAAAGTCTTTTTTGTCAGACATTCCGGTCATCCTTTCCGATTCAGTTGGGCAGGCAGGCTTTGAAAAAGAAGTTTATACCATTTCACTCAGCACTGTCAAGCCTTTTTTGGCAGATGTGATTGTATCATATGAGTTTTTGGATTTCAATAATATACATTATATAATCACATCTACAGTCCCGTGTCCATACCTGATTGAAAAAATTTATAGCATGTTAATATCTTCATAATATCTTATAAACCAAAGCCGCAGCCCTTCAGTCCGCATTTGGCAGCACTACGGACAAAAAAGCTGCGGTTATATCGCCTGTAATTTTTCCACGTCGGGTTAATTATCCAACTATTCTCTCTGCAAAATCCACAATATCGGATGCCGCATTCGGATTGATATGCGCACGCTGGTTTTTTATCATACGCTCGGCAAAGGCGGGATCACAAACGGACCTGAGCGCAGACGGCAGCAAATCCAGCCGGTTACCAATTGCTATGCTCATACCGTATTTTGCAAAAAAGTCCATATTCCTGTTCTCACAGCCGGGAATAGGCGAAAGATGTATCATCGGCGTACCGGAAACGGCCGCTTCGGTCGATGAAAGGCCACCCGGTTTCGTCAAAAAAGCGTCGCAGGCCTTCATATAAAGCGCCATCCTGTCGGTGCTGGACAGCAGGATTATCCATGGGTTCTGTCCGTGCTCCTCCTTCAGCTTCTCGAAAAGCCGTCCATTATTGCCGCATATGACAATAAGGCTATACTCTGGGTTTTTGCGCATGAAAGGACCGAGAGCTTCTATTGTTTGACCTATCATGCCGGCTCCAATACTGCCTCCGGCTAAGAGAAGATAGCGTCTGTCCCGGTCCAGATTCAAAGCAGAGGCAGCCTCGTCCCTACCAATCTGCTCATTGAACGCGCGGCTGACGGGGATACCGGCAGGCAGAAGCTTTTCGCTCGGTATGCCGCGTTTTGTGAAATCTTCCGAGAGTTCCTCTGCCGGGGTTACGTAGTAGTCACACTCGGTTTCTTCCGTAAACGGTATGCAGACATAATCCGTCGCGATGAATATTACTTTGGGCAGCGGCATGCCTCTCTCCCGCATATTTGCGAGGATCACTCCCGGAAAAACATGCGGGACCAGTATAACGTCACATTTGCATTTTTCCAGATATGCGCGCATTTTGCCAATCATCACCCTGTTTATTGAATACACGGGTGAATGGATCGGCAGCTTTCTGTACTCGTCGCCCAACTTATATACCGCGCCAAACAGCCGCGGAGTTTTCTGAGCGATTTTTATGTAACCATTTCCGACCATTCTGTCCAGATTACCGCCGGCAAGAATATACGGGTCCATCATTGTGGCGCTGTGCCCCCGTGCATCCAGCACCTCTTTTACAGCTCGTCCAGCGGCGTTGTGTCCGCCGCCTGTGCTGCAGGAAAGTATCAGCGCTTCCATAGCACACTCATCCTGAAAGGTCCTTTCTCTTCCCCGCTGCCCAGCATTTTTATCAGCACGGTAACAAATATAATTGTAAAGCCGACAGTAACGCAGACGTCACGGGATAAAAGCAGCAGGGCAAGCTCCGTACACATGTACGTAACCAGAGTCCTGTAATAATGGGGCATAATGCGCAGGATAAGCGAAAAGAAAATAAAGAAAATCGCAAGCATCGCCGCCGGGAACAGATTTGGCGCAAGGCCAAGCAGACAGCCGAATGTCGTGGCTATCCCTTTTCCGCCGTGGAATCTGTAAAGCATAGGAAAATTATGGCCAATGACGGGCATGGCAATCACTATTGCAAGCGCCGACGTCGGCTCGCTCCTGAGGTAAAGATAAACGGTCAAAAAACCCTTGAGCAGATCTCCGCACAGGGTCAGCAGACCGCACCAGAAACCACCCACAATGAACGCATTCATAGTGCCCGGATTTCCATCCGCCGTCCCTTCTGTGACATCGACCTTAAGCAATGAGCCGATCACTTTAGCAAACAGTATATTCCCGCAAAGGTACGCAAAGGCTATATACAATATATCTCTTGTCATAATCGTACTCAGTTCCTCGACTTGAAATATCCAGATCCTTCCTGCATTTTTGTGGGGATCCGTTTGTTTGCCGGCAGGGCGCTAATGCCCCGACCGGTTGTATACCGTTACACACCCTTTATACCATACTTTATCAAAATTAACAATAGCCAATTATTCGGCTAAATCTGCGATAACCCTATTCACTTTCCTGTCCGGTAGCGGATGGCCTTTTCGCTGTTGTCCCGCCTTTAATCTGTCTTATGGTGGGAGTGGATTGTCGGTTGAACATTCTCTGCCGATGTGATATAACTTTTATAAAGACTGCGCAACAGAGCGCCAACATAGAAACAATAGTTTACATAATGTGAAAGGAAGGACAAAGGATGGAGATTCGCCAGCTTGAATATTTTCGCACGATCGCAGCGTTTCAGAATTTGACAAAAGCTGCAGATTCCCTGCACATAACGCAACCGGCACTCAGCCGGATCCTTAAACGTCTGGAAGATGACCTGGGTTTTGAACTGTTCGTTCGCAGAAATTCCAGAATCGAGCTGAGCGCTGCTGGCGAAATTTTCCTTACCGCCGTTGGCTCGGCTCTGGATACACTGAACGATGGGATACGCGAATGCAGGGAGCTTGTAGGAGAAGCAATCCGGCAGGTATCTGTATCCGTTGCATACGAGGGACTGACATCCATACCAACCGAGCTGTTCCTGAAAAAGCATCCGGCCCTGAGCATACAGCAGATGCTTCTGCCGATCGACGCCTCACAGAGCAGACTCGTCTCACATGAGCTCGATTTTTCCATCGCTCCGGAGCTGTTTTCACTGCCGGAGATAAAATGGACCAGGCTTATAACCGAGGAAATGCTTCTTATCTTCCCCCTGGGTCATCCCTTGTCCGGAAAGAAATATGTTAACCTAAGGGAGTTTCAGGAGCTGTCGTTGGTATTCAACGAAGCGGTTTACGACAGAACAAGCTATAATCGTGTCTGCGCTGAGTATTCTCTCCGGCCAAATATACTCTTCCAGAGCAATGAGCACCAAATGGTCAGCAATTACATGAGCATTAGCAGAGAAAAGTGTGTACTATTCGTGCCCATAAGCTCTTACCTTAATATGCTCAAAGAGCAGGAGGCGGGCGACGTGGCTCAAAAACCTATGCCGACAAGGATAGATCCGCCGGTTTTTTACCGTACGATAGGCGTTGCCCGTACCAACAGTTCCAAGCTTACACCGATGGCAAAAAAATATATGGAGTTTTTGACCGATTATTTCAGGGATCTAGAAGCCCAAATAAACGCTTTGATAGAAAGAACTTTTTCATAAAAAGCAATAAAAAATGTGCGGCCTGAGGCCGCACATTTTTTATTTGTCATGCTGTAAGGAAGCAGGCCAAAAGATCATCTGTTTTCGTATCTGGCCTGAGCCGCCGCCATTATTTCTATCACTTCTTCAATGCCGCAGTCGTAAATAACCTGTTCATATTCCTCATAGGTGCTCAGTGCCCTGTCGCCCCTGATGAATGCAACAGCGTTCTCGGAAATATAGGTAATTATATCCGTCATCGCTGTACTGTATACCTCCAGCTCGTCGGCGGTAAGGGATATGTATTGAGAAAGCATATCGCTAAAGTCAGGTGCGCTCTCACCCCAAACGCGGCTGGCCTCAAGCTGGCGGTCGTTATATAGATCAAGATACTTGTTATAATCCGCAACACCGACATTGAGCGTGCCTCCGCCGGTATAGAAAGATATCAGGGTATTCTGAGAAAAACCTTCCGGGTTGAGTATGACGTCGGTATAATGCGGCTCGCTGTCTATGTACTCAAAACTCTCGCCTTCTACACCGTAGTTTACCAGTATGTTTCCCTCTTCTGAAAAAAACCAGTCAAAGAACCGGAAAACGAGCTCGTATTTGTCGCTCTCAAGCGCGGTTGTAACGCTGCCGCTGCCGATGGCGGTAACAGTGGACGGCGGCTCGCCAATAGTGAGCTGCTGGCCGTCATACAGTACGGGATCCGGAATCGCGGCAAGGTTGACTTCCGAATCTGTCCCGCGATAGGAGTCGTAGTTTATGTAGTTGTTGCTTGTTCTGAAAAAGGCAACGTTTTTCTCAACGATGTCGCTTTCATTGGCGTAGCTGTCAGATTCAGTTTCTGCGATAAAATCGGGATCTATCAGACCGGCTGCATACCAGCTATTCATCTGAGTCAGATATTCCCTGAATCCCTCGCCTACACCACCGAAGGAAAGAGTTCCATCCTCAGCGTAGAAAAACGGTGCATACTGTCCTGCACGGCTTTGGAACGTAATGGATGTACCATAGGCCGCGCCGATAGAGCTTCCATAATAATAGCCGGTATATGGCATCCATATCGGGTATTCGCATATGCCCAGCTGTTTCATCTGAGTGGCAATCTCTGTTATCTCATCGATCGTATTTATTTCCTCCGGGGACAGGGTACTGCCGGTCTCAGCCAGAAGATCGGTATTCACAACCCATCCCCCGGTGACCAGAGGTTCCCCGGGCGGATTACACATGCTGATATACGGTATGTGCCCGGCATCGGTCGTGATGTCCTTCCAATAGCTTTCGCCCGAGTCAAACAGTTCGCACATATTGGGCATATACTCTTCTATATACGGTTTATGATCAATGATTATCTCATCGTCTATCGCGCCGTCGAGGCTCCCGGCGTAATATGAGGACAGGCTCCATATGATGTCCGGGTATTCCCCGCCGGCAATCAGCGCGGCAAAGCTGTCCGTCGCGCCGACATAACTTGCCGTGAGCCACTCTATCTCAATATTCATCTGCCTCTGCGCTTCGATGTAAAAGGCAAAGTCCTCCGGCCCATCGTCTGCAAGGCCTCCGAAGATAGGCGGATAGGACATCCATATAGAAATGGTTTCCGGCGTTTCAAGCGGGAAATAAGACGTCTCCTCCACCTGCTCTTCGCCATGTTCGTCTTCCGTCACGTCGGCCGACTGCTCGTCCGTCTGCACCGGCTCCGGAGTGTTCTGCCCGGTTGCCGCCGGCTCGTCGTCCCCGTTTCCACAGCCCGGCAGCATACACATGATCAGCGCAAGTACGATCAACAGGACCAATGACCTGATACCGTGCTTCATAAAAATCCTCCTTTACAGTATTTTGTGGGCAATGTCATTCGTGAATAAACCTTGCGTGAAGTGGGCTGCGGAAGCCAGGGACCTCCGTATCAATCCGACGGGCCCAACCCAGCATCACGTCTCCGCGGAAATACTCCATCTGATATTCGAAAAGTTCATTTCCGGTTCATCCGCACATAACTCGGAAACAGAGCCTGCCGCCAGAATACCCGGCGCACGTCGCCGTCTGCCTGAGAGTAAGGTTAACCCCCTGCGTATGATGAGATGCATACTCGACAATCAATGCCCCGTCTGAATCATAGCTGAAAGCAGTCAGATGAGGGCCTATCCCGGCGGGCGCCAGATACTGGACAAGCCATGTTCCATCCAGTTTTTCGGGAATGTTCAATGGCCGTCCACCGCCGTCCGGCGCGTCAGTTTTACTTTCTATTTTTATTTTTTCATCCATCCATCGTCCTCCTTTCCGGCATTTCGTCTAAAAACTTAACATAATTATAAAATAATTTATGCAGTATTTGAAATGCCGTATTTGTCAGAACGCATTACACTCGTGTAATGAATAATGTCATATTTTACAGGCGGAAAGCATATGGCGCAAATAATGTATTACATGAATGTTATATATTGTCGGTAAAACCGTATTGGACATGGCCGGATGGGATGGTTTAGATTATATTCAGGAAGTCCCATATTGAGCTTCCTGGCAAAAAATAGAATAGGTTTTAAATTTCAGGAGGTAATTATGAGCACAAAACTCTCTACTCAGACCTTGCTGGAGCGTTGGGAGGACAGGCGCGAGTGCCAGAACCTTGCCGGTAAGTTCTCCCACAGCTATGTCATAAAGCAGGAGCACCTCATCCATGAGCGTCTGTGGTCACAGCGAAGCGACGTCTGTATGGGCCTTAACAACGGCTGGTATAATGGCGCCGAGGCAGTAAAGGGCTGGTACGATGCGCTTAAAGAGAAGAACATACTGTGCAGCAGGCTCATAAAGGACTATTTTCCCGAAGAGCTCGGCGATGTATCATACGAAGAGGTACTGGGCGTGGGTCTGCTCGGATACAAACCGGTGGATACCTGCGTTGTCGAGGTAGCTTCGGACGGACAGACGGCAAAGGGTCTCTGGGTCTGCCGCGGCGGATATATGGATCTGGAATCCGTTGGCTTTGTATATAAGGCGGAATGGAGCTATCTTGCCATAGATTTCATTCTTGAGGACGGGCAGTGGAAGATATGGCATCTTCAGAACCTGTATGATGTGGACGCTCCAACGGGTGACGGCTGGTCAAAACCCCGTCCACAGTGGGAAGAAGAGCCCAAATTCGCCGAACTTAGGGATTTCAGGATGCCGGAGCCCAATGTGCCATGCGTTCTGCGCCAATATTATCACCCGACGCGCAGGTTCTCCCCAAGCCCCAGGGTACCCGAGCCATATGACACATTCGCTGAAACTTTCAGTTACGGCATCGAATAAGGAGGTAGGCAATGGCTGAAAAACAATTTTACTCTGACGATGAACTGGTCATGCGCCTTTGGGATAAGGAAAAAATCAGGGATACAATGGCGCGTTTTTGCTATTACATGACAAACAACGAGCGCCGCCGCATACTTAACGAGCTGTTTGTCAGGCGATTTGACAACAGAAAGAGCGCCTCCATCGGCGTCAACACAGGCTACTATGTTGGATGGGAGAGCATCTCCAATTTTCTGGTGGTAACTAATGAAGAGCGTATGTATGAGCTTCTCCGGCGTTATTCCGAGGCCGGTACGGCGGAATATAGCAGTCTTGACCTGGGTATTGGGCAGATGTGGACCTTTACCGCAAACACCTCGCTTGTCGAGATCGCGGACGACGGTATAACCGCTCAATATCTGGCACTCAACTGCGGTAACCTCTCAATAGGCCGTGGCGACGGCACGGCGGATGATTATCTTGTAAACGGTTCCTACTGTGTCGACTTTATAAAAGAGGGCGACGAGTGGAAGATCTGGAAGCTAAAGTTCCAGCATGACGCAACGAGCAGTGTCAATGCAAGCGGCAGGATAGCAGAGATACGTCCACCTCAGCCGGCAGACGCCGAGGACGTCCACATGTCCATTGAACCGCCTCCGAAGCCGCCCGAGGTCTATATCGGGCCGGACCCGGTCGCGCAGACCTTTGGCAAGCCGGACATAAAAACGGACAGCTATCTTCCCAAATACGGCTGGACGTTCCTTCCGGAGCAGATGCCCAGTCCTTACGAGTTTTATGACAGCCGCAGAGGCTTCGGCCCTGACGGTCAGCACGAGTATGTTTTGCGATAAGAAAGGAAAGCAAGATGAAATATTACGACCTGTCTTTTAAGGAAAGGCTGCACAGGGCCCTTGGCGGCCAGGAAATTGAGAATATCAAGGCGCGCCACGCACTCTGGCACGGTATGGGCTATTCCAGGGAGGAGTGGGACAACATCTGGTATAAAGGAGAGGACACCACATGGGGGCACTTCTTCGGCCGTATGGTGGGCTGGGACGAAGTCTGGCGCGGCAGCGTTATCGACGCGGACGAGCGCACCTATCTGACCTATTCAGACAACTGCCGCGAAGATATGGCCCTGTCCCATCTGGACATAAGGGCCACGGGTACAAACAGTTGCCACCAGCTTGCTTCCCCGGTGATCGAGGTCGCAAAGGACGGGAAAAGCGCCCGCTCGAGCTATCTGACCAATGGTCAGCTCCCGGACTGCGGACAATATACCCTGCACAATAACATAGGCTTTTTCTATGAACGCTATGGCTCGGACTTCATATACGATGAAGCTACTGGCAGATGGCTGTATTTCCACGAGCAGGTCTGCCCCGACCTGATGGGCAGCTTCAACGACGGTAACTACGGCCAGGTTGTCTGGAATGCAGCCAAACAGGGCAACTTCTTCCGCGGTGGAGGAATGGCGCCCGAAAACATCTCGGAGGAGGGGCCTCTGCACCGCGACCTCTGCCCTGTGCAGCTTCCCCAGAACACTGCAAAATGGCCTGAGGGCTATGTCACGCTTGACAATGACAACACCTACTCCCCCAATCACAATGACCCTAATAAGAAAAAATAGATCATTATACACGGCCACATTCCAATTCAGGCAAAAGCGCCGAATCATTCAGTGCTTAATACTGCTGCATGATCCGGCATTATCTTTAATATTCAGTAAGTTCCAACAAAAAGCAGCGCCCGGCCCCTGCAAATTGCACAGGCCGGGCGCTGCTGTGTCACTATTTTATATATATCAAACAAATCTCTGGACTTAAATCGCAGTATATATTATGATAAGGTACAATAATTTTCGCAAATTGAAAAGTAGATAAAAGAAGACATGG
>CAZSRK010000042.1:0-18786 GCA_964609305.1 uncultured Oscillospiraceae bacterium | reverse complement strand
AAAAAAAATTGAAAGGTTTGGTTTAATTATGGCATTTACCGCTACTGACGTTAAAACTCTGCGTGAAATGACCGGCGTTGGCATGATGGACTGCAAAAAGGCCCTGACCGCCTGCGACGGAGATATGGACAAGGCCGTCGAGTGGCTGCGTGAGAAGGGCCTGGCCGCCGCACAGAAGAAGGCCGGCCGCATCGCCGCCGAGGGCATGGCCTATGCCGCCGTTATCAACGGTGTCGGTGTTGTCGTTGAGGTCAACGCCGAAACCGACTTTGTTGCAAAGAACTCCCTGTTTACCGACTTTGTCAAGGGCGTTGCCCAGGTCGTTGCGGAGCAGGCTCCCGCCGATCTCGAGGCTCTGATGGCCTGCAAATACCCTGACAGCGATCTGACCGTCGAGCAGACACAGCAGGACAAGGTGCTCGTCATCGGCGAGAACATCAAGGTCCGCCGTTTTGCCCGCTACGCGCAGGGCGTAAACATCCCCTATGTGCACATGGGCGGCCGCATCGGCGTTCTCGTCAACCTCGACGTTGACTCCGCCTTTGCTGAAAATCCCACGCTTGTCGAGCTCGGCAAGGACATCGCGATGCAGATCGCGGCCCTCAACCCGACTTTCCTCGACAAGAGCAACGTGCCTGAGGATTTCATCGAGAATGAAAAGAAGATCCGTCTTATCCAGGCGAAAGAGGATCCAAAGAACGCGAATAAGCCCGATGCCATCATCGAGAAGATCGTCACCGGCGGCCTGAACAAATATTATAAGGAGATCTGCCTCATGCAGCAGCCCTTCGTCAAGGACGATAAGGTCTCCGTTGAGCAGCATATCGCCGCCGTCGCCAAAGAGCTTGGCGCCGATATCAAAGTTCTAGGCTACACCCGCTTTGAAAAAGGTGAAGGCATCGAGAAAAAGCAGGAGAATTTCGCTGAAGAGATCGCCAGCATGATAAAATAACTTTGATCCGTTTTCGGATCCCGGGAGAAACGTCAGTTTCTCCCCGATATGCTTCCGTAGCTCAGCAGGATAGAGCATCCGCCTCCTAAGCGGAAGGTCGCGCGTTCGAATCGCGCCGGGAGTGCCATAAAGCAAGTGACCCTGCCGTCAGGTTCGACGGCAGGGTCACTTGCTTTATGGTTTATATCACTCGTCGGGCCGGAACTTAAGGAGCTGGTATGGCTCTATCTCCAGCACACTGGCAATATTAAACAGCAGGTTAAGGGATAACCCCCTGTCCATATTTGGCGCTTCAATGGAGGCCAGATGCTGCCGGCTGATTCCCAGCTCTTCAGCCAACTGCTCCTGCGACAGGCCTTTTCTCCTGCGGAAATATCCGATGGCATAATACAGGTCCAACATTCTTTCGTGGTTATCAAAATGCCTTGCCACAGCAGCATCGCCTCCTCTGCTATTAGTCTACCCAAAGCTTGTGAAACTAGAAATAATCTTTATAACGGCTATTGACGTGTATTTAACGTCAAAGTATAATAGAAACATGATAAAATACTTTTTCAGGCACCATATCTGGCATTAGAGGGCCGACTATGCGCAAAATGCAGTGCCTAAAATAAGTCTTTCCCTGATCATGGGAAATTGTTATGTTCGGAGGAGCTCCCCCCACACATTTTTCCTGGGAAATATTTTACCTGTGCCCATGATCAATAGACAGTTATTGTCAGCCTGTGGGCACATATTGTATTTAGGAAAATTGACAGTAATTATGCAAGTGTGCCATATCTGCGAGAGGAGGATGTCTTATATGCCTGTATCCGCAAATAAGTTTTCCAGCTCTGCCATGCGACGGCAAAGCATTTGGATATTTTCTGCGATCGGCGTGGTCATTCTTCTCGCCCTGTCTGCATCTTTCATGTTCTCAACATATTTAAACGGTCCGGGCAAGACCTCCGCCCGTAGCCTGGACACCGGATGGTCCTATTTTCAGGACGGCGACTTTCAGTCCATTCCGACGCTGCCCTGCACGCTGGAAACCACTGAAGAGCCTCTGTTACTACGCCACAGCCTGACGGAGCAGGAGCTGCATACGGAGTACCTACTCACTTTTCGCACCAGATACGCATCTATCAGGGTCTGGGCAGACGACGCGCTGATCTACGAGGCTGCGCAGGGCGCCGAGCATGCACTGGGCAGTATGTGGCATTTTATACCAATGTCTGACTGTGCCGGTGCCGGGGAGATCACCGTCGAACTGCAGACCTACGGTGGGGGCTCATATGAGCTTGAGAGCGTCCTTCTGGACACCCCCGGCGCGATTAAATTCACCTTGATACATGACAATGCCGGTCCCATATTCTTTGGTTCCATCTGCCTGCTGCTGACGCTTATAATGCTTTTTTGCGCAGTGGTTCTGGCACGCTGGAAGAGTCGGACATATCTGCCGCTGATATCCCTGGTAATGTTTGTGCTTTTGTCCGGACTCTGGATACTTCTGGATTCCAAGGTCACCACCATTGCCGGTGGTCCGGTGGTAATTACGCCATTTCTTACTCTATGAGTTATGCCTCTTTCTATCTGCTCCCGGTGCCGTATCTGCTCTATATCCGTCTGCTGCTCGACGATTGCCGGCATATCCTGAGAGTGCTCATTTGGGCTTTGCTCATAAATGCCGGGCTTTGTTTTGTCCTGCATATGGCGGGCCTGGTGGAGCTGCGTGACACAGCCATAGTGGTCCATGCGCTTATAATACTGGCTCTCCCCGTCTCCACCTGGGCATTCTGGCGCAGCGTGGTACGCCGAAAGGAACGGCAGCTTCGTTTTACATTTTTCGGCATATTATCCGTCTATGCATGCGGGCTGGGCTCCATCGTACTATATCATCTAGACCGGCTTCAGGCCGCCAACAGTACGCCGTTATTTATACTGGGCCTGTCACTTCTGCTGACCGGAATGACAGCGGATGCGGTCGCGTCATTCGGCCGGTTCTGGAGGCAAATGGAATCATCCGAGCGCTACCGCCGCCTGGCAGTTGAAGATAGCATGACTGCCTTAGGCAACAGGAACGCGTTTCAGCTTCGCCTGTCCGCCCTGCTCGAGCGCCCGCCGGACCGTCTGGCCTTTGTGGTGTTCGATATAGACGATCTCAAACAGATCAACGACCGGCTCGGCTACGACGCGGCAGACCATCTGACTCCCAAGTCGGAACATTGTCCGTCCCGTCGGCGTCTCACAATAGAATTTTCTATGTAGATGGGGGGCACCGCGGTGAAAAGAGTGGTCTGCCTGTTCTGCACACTTATGCGTTGCTGCCTCACTGCCGGTTGCGCGATCTCAAAAACCTTTGAAGTCACCGGAGCCGACAGCATCGTCATTATGTCCGGAACCACAGGAGAATCTGTTGAAGTTACGGACCCCGAAACCGTCCGGGAACTCACGGAGAATATCAATTCCATAGAGTTCACAAGGCGGCAGTCAAGCAAAAATTCCTCGGGCTGGAGCTACAGCCTCCGCTGGTACGTCCCCGACGGAGAGGAAATTGAAAGCGTCACTGTCCAGGGAAACGGGACAATAGACTATGACGGGCATTTCTGGTCGGCCGTAAGCGGCAGTATCGACATGGATATATTTGACGATCTGCTGTCCGGTCAGTACGGAAATCAATAGTGCTTTTTGCGGCGGGTTGTTATTTAATCCCGCCGCATTTTCCTTTTTTCTACACAAATCACATCCTTATGTTCCCTGTCCCCTTTTTTCATCAAAAACAGGCGGATTGCTTTTTCCCTTTGGTAGTGCTATCATGTTTGCGGAAATATGATTGGGAGGGAACGGCAGCATGTCAGTTTTTCGAAAGCTCTTTCCGCTGTGCCTGTGGATCACCGTACTGGCCTCGGCGCTGCTGTGCGCCGGCGTAATTGTGGGAAACCTGCGGTTCTGGGCTCTCGGCTTCTGCCACTGGCTGGCCCCGGTCACGCTTGCCGCCGGGCTGCTGTTTCTCTTCCTTGTCTGGTTTTACCGTGACCGGCTGGACGCGCTTGCGCAAGGGCGCTTTCCGATGCTGGCGGGAACTGTTCTGGCCCTGTGTCTGGCGGTAAAACTAACCTGGGTGCTTACACATCCCATCGCTCCCAGTGTTGATTATGCCACTTTCCATGGCCTTGCCGCCAAACTGGCTGAGTCATGGCGCATTGAGTCGGGAAGCTATCTGGATCAATATATTCCAACATTTCCGCATATCTTTGGCTATTCAAGCTTTTTGAGCCTTTTTTACATACTGACCGGCCCCTCGCCAATGACAGCGGCGGTGGTGAACGTACTTTTGTCCTGTCTGAGCTGCATGTGCCTGTTACGCCTGGGCGCACGCCTTCACAGTCCTCTGTGCGGCCTCGGCGCAGGACTTGCCTGGACATTGCTGCCCAGCCAGACGGTATATAACATGTTCGTGCTGTCCGAGCCGTGGTACACCTTCCTTATCCTGCTTGCCGCATGTTGCGCGCTTGAATTCCGGCAGTTTACGCAGCTGCGACACAATCTGGCCCTGGCCGTGGCGCTTGGGCTCATACTTGCGCTTATACAGGCTTCGCGCCCCGTTGCCGCCATCGGCCTTATCCTAATGGGAATTTGTCTGTTTTTCATCCGCTGCCCCTCGTGCGGACGTGAGGCACTTGCACGACTCGGTCTGCTCGCGAATGAGCTGACAAGCTTCATCTTAGGCCAGCGGATTGGCACCGACCCGGCCCAAAGCGTGGGATACAGTCTGGCCGTTGGCCTCAATGAGGACAGCGGCGGAGTCTGGAACCCGAGTGATAGCGAGTATCTCACTTCACGGATGTACGCCGGCGGGGGATTATGACCCCGAGGCGCTGCAGCTCGAGATGCAGTCCATCGCCTTTGACCGCGCAAGATCCCTGCTTTCCCGTCCGCACGCGCTTCTGAAGCTGCTTCAATCAAAATTCCAGGCTCTCCTGGTAAACGATAGCTCCTGCGTTTTCTATGCTGGCGGCGCGCTGTCCCATCCCGGGGCTATGGAAGGTCTGTGCGACGGAGCCTGGCTGCTTCTCTGGATGGCGGCGCTGCCGGGGCTCGCACTGCTTCCGCGCCGTCGCAAATATGATGCCTGGCTGCTGGTATGGCTGTTCGTGCTCGGGTTGACTGCGGCCCAGATGCTTGTTGAGGTCGCGGGCCGGTATCACTATGCGCTTACCCCGGCATTGTGCCTGCTGGCCTCATTTTCCGTCGCTTCCCTGCCCCGGAAAAGACGCCCGACACAGGATATGAGGATATCGCCGGAGCCCGGGGACTAAAATCTGTCATGTCAATTTAAGAAATCACAAAACCGAAGCTTTTCGCCATATAAGTCAAAAGGCTTCGGTTTTGTGTCTGTATCACGGTATTATCAACCGGAAGCGCCGTGCCGGGGTCACAGGTCCAGATACATGATAAACTACGTCTCATGGCGGCACTCCGGCTCGTCGTAATAGGCGTATTCGTCAATGGCGGAGAGCACAGCCCCCTGTTTATGATAAAAAAGGACTGCGGGAACGTTATTGTTCTGGCACTCTATCTTCATCTGGACAAGTCCCTGTTTTCGCGCCCAGGCGGCCACCATATCGAAAAGCGCCTGCCCGATTCCACGTCTTTTGTACCGTCCGTCTACCCGTATATCCCAGAGCACGGCAAGGTCGTCCCGGTTCGCGAGCATATCGACGCCTTTCGTGCGCGAGGCGACTGCGGTGCCTCCGACTGGGAGCTCTCCGTCAAAGGCCATAAAGAATGCCCAGTTGGAGATATCGAACCTTTCCTGCCATTTCACGGCGCTCTCTCCGCCACTTTCCAGGAAGTCCTTTACATAGGGCCCCGACGGAGCTCTCTTCAGGATAAGTCCGCCCAGGCCGCCCTCCGGTTTTTCGATCGCAAATTCCTGGGTGACCTCCACGCGCATCGGTATGCTGTCATACTGCGGCAGAAAGTCAGCGTCCACTTGTTTGCAGGTTATCATGCCGGCTCCTTTTCCGTACCCTGGACACGAAGTTGTATCCGGGCGCTGTTTTTCTGCGACATATTATACTACTGTATCGGGGATATAGCAAAGAGAAATAAAGCCGGTTGTCTAAAAGCCGTTTGTTGGGCGCTTACACCTCCCGGCACTAAAACCTGACCTGGAACCGGACAATGCCATCGCCCGGGTCAAATGCGCTTATCACGCCGCGGTGCTTCTC
The DNA here is from genome assembly GCA_964609305.1 of uncultured Oscillospiraceae bacterium. GTDB lineage: Bacteria > Bacillota > Clostridia > Oscillospirales > Oscillospiraceae > CAKSXP01. The sequence continues at coordinate 12,621 of CAZSRK010000042.1, read as the reverse complement.
GACGATATCCTTTGCAATGGACAGACCGATACCGAAACCACTGCCATAGGTCCTGGCCTTGTCAGCGCGATAAAAACGGTCGAAAAGCCGGTCAAATTCCAGTTCTTTTGCCGCGGCGCAGCTGTTGTCGACGGTCAGCACCGGATGTCTGCCGCCGGACAACCCTACCCGGATAGTGCCGCGCGCATCGCAGTATTTAACGGCGTTGTCCATAAGGATGGATATAAGCTGGCATATTGCCGCCTCATCCCCCGTGTACTCCACCTCCGGCGCTATATTCACCGAAAGCTCCTTCTCACTTTTCCGGACGGCCGGGAAAAAGGCCGATACCGTCTCCGAAGCCGCATCACTGAGACTGAAAGGGCGCGCCTCCGGCTTGTCCCGCTCCTCGTCCATACGGGTCAGCAGCACGAGCCGGTTGACCAGCTCCGTCATAAGCTCGGTCTCCTCGCGTATGTCACTGAGCCATTCATTGGGCCCGCTCTCGCTTTCCAGTATGTCCAGATTTGTTCGCAGCAGGGTCAGAGGCGTCTTTAATTCGTGGTTTGCGTCCGTAATAAATTGCTTTTGTTTTTCGTAGCTCTCGACTGCCGGTTTCACTGCCCGTTTGGAAAACAGCACCACCAGCAAAAGCACAACGAGGCTGCCGCCGACGAACACAGACGAGGCTGAGAGCAAAAACCGCCGGTTCATCTTCTTTTCGTCAGTCCCGTTTATGAACACCACAGTGTTGCCGCTGTCGGTACTGCTGACCTTGTAGCGAAAATTTCCCATCCAGCCGCGTTCGCTGCCCCTGTCAAGGGCCGTATCCGCATACTCGACCGCCTCGTCCCGCGTAACGCTGGCGATGGACTGGATATCGACCGACCAGAGTCTGCCCGTCAAGTCAAAACGTACGGTAAAAAAACGCGTTGTGAACGGAGATTCCTGGTTTATTATCTCGGTCCGGTAACCCTGGTTCTCCTCGCCGAACTCTTCAAAAGTAGGAAAGCGGCCATCGTATTCTGAAACGATGTCCGCAAGCGTATCCAGCATTGCGGTGGTCTGAAGCTCCGTGACCAGATACACCGCGGAAAACAGGACAAGGAACACCGCTATAAACGACAGCATGCATATCTTGATAAACTTTTTTCTCAGCCGGTAGATCATCTGGCCTTCTCCAGTATATAGCCGGCGCTGCGTACAAACCGTATCGTTACTGGCGCACCGAGCGCCGTCAGTTTTTTCCGTATGTTGGATATATGCACCCAGACTACACTTACATCCACTTCGCTGTCCCATCCCCACACATGGGACAGCAGTTCATCGACGGTCACGATGAAATTGGGCCTTTGCATCAAGATTTCCATTATCTGAAACTCCCTGCCGCTGAGCGCCTGTGCCTGTCCGGAATATAAAAGTTCATAGGTGGAGCGGTTGAGCACAAGCTCGCCCGCATGCAAAAGATCCGGGGTGTAATTGTCCTTCCTGCGCAACATGGCCCGTACCCGTGCTAGCAACTCCGCCGTTGAAAAGGGCTTTGGCAGATAGTCGTCCGCACCGGCATCCAGCCCTTCCACACGCTGATATACCTCCGTCTTCGCGGTAAGAAACAGCGCCGGGGTGGACACTCCACGGCTGCGCAGCCTTTTTAGCACCTCGACACCGTCCAAGCCGGGCATCATGATGTCCAGAACAAGGCCGTCGTATTCCTCCGTCTCGGCGTAGGCCAGCGCGTCCGTCCCGTTGGAAACGGCATCCACTATATATTTGTTGCCCTGAAAAATATGCTTCAGGGATTTGAGCAGTTTCGGGTCGTCCTCTGCAATCAGCAGACGCATTGCCCTTCCTCCTTTATATATTTCTTATACAGGCCGCCGTATCAGGCGCCTTTATCATAATGTAATGGCCTTAAAAACGACTAAAGACCAGTACGGGTTTTCCATTGTTCCCGAAATCTTTTTCGCCATCCATATTACGGATACAATTATATTACCCGCGCGTGAATGCGGCAACAGAGCAGGCGCGCTGTTTACAGAATATTTTGATTTCCCAACCGGTCTTAAAATACAGTACACAAAAAGTTCACGGATTCTTCACAGCCGTCTTAAGCATGTCTTTAGCATATCGGCCTACAATAAAGCCGCAATCGTGAAACGGATTGCCAAATAACCTAAACATGAAAGAAGGTAATGAAATGAAACAACGTACCAGGCTACTGTCTCTCTGCTTTGTACTCCTTTTTTGTATCAGCGTTTTTGCCGGCTGCAGCAGCAGTTCGACGGAGGACGATGCTACGGACAGTGATGCAACAGACACTGCCACCGACACGGAAACAGAAACACCGGTGGATACTGTAAGCGACACGAACACCGGTGACGGCACTGAGCAGGCAGACGATCTGATTGGAGAAGTGACCTACGTCGGTGAAAGTGACATTACCATCAGCATCTACGAGTCGGACACGGAGATTGCCGACTATGCCTCGCTTGACGGCGTCACGCTCACCGATACGGGAAACACGGATACAGTAACGCTCGATTCTGACGCGCAGTACAAGTACGCCTCCTCAGGCCTGTTGTACGATACGACTTTGAGCGATATTGAGCTCGGCGATATGATCGCAGTTACTGTCAATGACGACGGAGTTCAGGAGATAATCATTCTCGATTACACTACCGGCGACGACTCCTCTGACGTTCTTACAACTGACGACACTTCCGGGATAATCGACGGCACATCTGATAACAGCACTACTGACGACGTTTCCGATACAACTGACGTCACAACAACCGACGGCACCGACGACACGGGCGCGGACAGCACCGATGACGGTACCGGAACGGCTGCCGGCTGACGGCATAGATGGACGTCAAAACACGGGGCCGGCAGGATGATGATTCATTCTGCCGGTTTCCCATGCCCGCATCCGCCTTTAGCGTGGCTTTAGCATCGCGGGATATCATATTCTGGACACACGGCGGCCGGATGGCCGATATTACAGCAAAAGGATGGCATTTATATGATAACAGTTGAGCATTTGACCAAGTGCTATGGCGCTCTCGCGGCGGTGGAGGACCTCTCCTTTGAGATCGACGAGGGCCATGTCTACGGTTTTCTGGGCCCGAACGGGGCCGGGAAGTCCACAACGATGAACATCATGACAGGCTGCCTGTCGGCAACCTCCGGCTCTGTCAGAATAGACGGCCTGGACATTTTTGACGAGGCCAAAGACGCAAAACGGCTGATAGGCTATCTTCCGGAACAGCCACCGCTGTACATGAACGACACGCCGGAGGAATACCTGCGCTTCGTCGGACAGGCAAAAGGTCTGCGCGGGGCAGAACTCACCCGGCAGATAGAGGAAGTGGTCGAGCAAACAGGCATTGGCGGGGTCATAAACCGCCGCATCTCCGATCTGTCCAAGGGCTTCAGGCAGCGTGTGGGCATCGCGCAGGCCCTGCTTGCAAACCCTAGAGTCATCATCCTCGACGAACCGACTGTCGGCCTTGACCCGATACAGATAATAGAGATACGCGATCTCATCAGGCAGTTGGGGCAGAGCCATACGGTCATCCTCAGCTCCCATATACTCTCCGAGGTGCAGACTATCTGCGACTGGATACTGATAATCGACAAGGGAAAGCTCGTGGCCTTCGATACTCCTGAAAACCTGGAAAAGCAGTTTCTCGCTGACAGTGAGATCCTCATTGTCACAGATGCGCCGTATGAGCAGATGCAGGAACTGCTCTCCGGCATAGACGGCGTCACGTCTGTCAGCGCTCAGGAGGGGCCTGAATTTGTAACGGCGCACGTCAAAACCGACCGTGAGGATATCCACGAGGTCTCCCGCGCCGTATTTTATGCCTTTGCCGCCTCGGGCAGCGCACTTCTGGAAATGGCGCTGAAAAAAGCCAGCCTTGAGGAAGTTTTCCTCGAGCTGACCGAGGGCGTGCCCGAAAGCAACGGCACGGCCGGTGCCGTGGACGGGGCAGCACACGAGGACACCGGAGAGCAGCGGGAAGCAGCTGTTCCTGCTGACACGTCCGAGGACGGCGGGAACACCTCTGCGGAAAGCGAGGTGGAAAGCGAATGATCGCCGTTGTCAAACATGAGCTCAGACTCTGCTTCCACTCTCTGACAGCCTATGTATTTGGCGCTTTCCTGCTCGCCTTTGTGGGAGTCGGGGCAATGCTGTACAACATACAGGCGGCTGTAAGCAATTTCGAGTATGTGCTCAGCTTCGGCAGCCTAGTCTTTGTCATCATCGTCCCGGTGCTTACCATGCGGGTAATCGCGGAGGAGCGCCGGCAAAAAACCGACCAGCTCCTGTACTCGCTGCCTATCACCTCCACCGGGGTCGTTTTGGGAAAATACCTGTCGCTGCTTGCGGTCTTTCTTATACCTTTGTGCATAATCTGCCTTTATCCGCTTGTCTTTTCAATGTTCGGTGACGTAAGCCTGCTGACAGCCTACGGCTCGATTCTGGCCTTTTTCATCCTGGGCGCCGCGCTGATTGCCCTTGGCGTGTTCATCTCTTCACTGACCGATAACCAGGGCCTTGCAGCCGGCATCGGGGTGGCCGTCATACTGTTTAACTATTACAGCGTCAGCCTGTCGGAATATATCTCTTCGACTTCCCTCGGATCGCTGATCGCCCTGTGCGTGATAGCCGTACTGCTTGCCGCCATTGTGCGCTATCTGACCAAGAACGACACACTGGGATATATGACCGGAGGAGTACTGCTGGCCGGGATACTGGCGCTCTACCTTGCCGATCAGGAGCTGTTTGAGGGGCTGCTGCCGGACATCATGGCAAAGCTGTCCCTGTTCGAGCGGTTTTACACCTTTGTAAACGGCGTGTTTGACCTGACCGCCGTGGTATATTACCTCTCCGTGACCGCACTGTTTCTGTTCCTGTCCGTGCAGTCGCTTGAGAAAAGGAGGTACAACTGATGAAAAAGCCCACGCCCACAGGCGCCTCCGGCGTTTCATCAAGAAACCGCACGGCTTTCCGCGGCGGCGCATATTCCCTTGCCATATCCGCCGTAGTGCTGGCGATTGTGATAGTCATAAATCTATTCGCCTCCGCACTGCCGGCAACGCTGACAAAGCTCGACATAAGTTCAAGCAAGCTATATTCAATAACCAGCAATACAAAAGCGGTCGTAAATGCGCTGGAGGAGGACGTGACCATATACTGGATCGTCCAGTCCGGCGAGGAGGACGACATTATCGAGAACCTGCTTGAAAAATATGTGAGCCTGTCTGACCACATCGAGGTCGTTAAGAGGAATCCCGACATTTACCCCACCTTTGCCGAGCAGTACACCGATGAGGTCGTGTCCAATAACAGCCTAGTCGTGGAGTGCGGCGACCGCAGCCGGTATATAAGCTACAGCGATATCTATATCCAGCAGACGGACGTCTACTCCTATTCCTACACCACCTCTTTTGACGGTGAAGGAGCCATCACCTCCGCGATAGACTATGTGGTCAGCGAGGAGCTGCCGCAGCTTTACATTCTGGAGGGGCACGGCGAAGCAGAGCTGCCCTCCACCTTCGCAGAACAGATAGAAAAAGAGAATATCGAGACGAATACATTCTCCCTTCTGACAGTGGACGAGGTGCCGGAGGACGCCGACTGTGTGCTTATATATTCCCCCGCCAGCGATATCTCGGAAGATGAGCAGGATATGCTGGCCGAATATGTGGAAAGCGGCGGAAAGCTGATGGTTATCGCCGGGCCCGTCGAGGATGACGGGCTGGAGAATCTGTACAGTCTGCTTTCCGACTACGGGGTGACGGCCAACGAGGGCATCGTCGTGGAAGCTGACAGGGAGCATTATGCCTTCCAAACGCCATATGTGCTTCTTCCGGACATAACGTCAGATGATATAACCGACCCTCTTATCGAGGAGGGCTATTATGTAATCATGCCGATCTCGCTCGGCCTGAGCGTAGAGGACACGGACAGCGGCACAGTTACGCAGCTTCTGACTACCTCCGACTCCGCCTTCAGCAAAATCGCCGGTTATGAACTGTCCACCTATGACAAAGAGGAAGGCGACATCGATGGCCCCTTCACGCTTGCCGTGTCCGTCGAAAGCAGCGGCGGCGGTCAGATGGTCTGGGTCGCATCCTCCTATTTCCTTAACGATTTGTACAACGCTTACTCCTCCGGAGCCAACGTTAACTTCGCCATGAACTCGCTGGCGAGCCTTATTGGAGAAAGCGAATCCATGGCAATACGCAGCAAGTCGCTCAATTACAGCTATCTGAGCATAAGCGATTCGGCCGCTTCAACGCTTAAAACCGTTATGATAGGGGTATTCCCGCTCGCGTATCTGGGGCTGGGCGTCTATCTTGTTCTGCACAGAAGGAGGAAGCAAAATGAAGCGATCTAAGAGGCTGTATATCCTTTTGGGCGTGCTTGTCGCAATAGGCGCTGCGACTTTTGCAGTGAACCGGTATGAGACGTACCAGGAGAAAATAAGCAGCAGCGATTCCATAGTCCTGGAGCTGTCCGCAGATTCGGTGGAGTCGCTTTCCTGGGAATACGAGGATACCTCCCTGTCTTTCCACAATGAGGACGGCTGGCTCTACGACGGGGACGAGGCCTTTCCCGTGGACGAGGAAAAGATCGCCGAACTGCTTGGCCAGTTCGAGGCTTTTGCCGTATCCTTTATAATCGAAGACGTCGAGGACTACGGGCAGTACGGGCTGGACGACCCGACATGCACCATCAATATCACTACCGCGGAGCAGTCCTATGAGATACTGCTCGGCGATTACAGCAGTATGGACTTACAGCGATACGTCTCGACGGGCGACGGCAACGTCTATCTGGCCGCCAGCGACCCGCTGGAGTACTTTGACGCCACACTTGACGATATGATAAAGCATGACGAAGCGCCCGTCTTTGACACAGTAAGCGAAATAAGCTTTTCCGGCGAGGAGACTTACAGCATAAGCTATGAAGAGGACAGTCCTGACACCTACTGCGCGGACGACGTGTATTTTGCGGAAATAGACGGGAAAAACCTGCCTGTGGATACAAACCGTGTTAACAGCTATCTCAGCACTATAAGTTACCTGGATCTGAGCGACTATGTCAGCTATAACGTCACGGATGAGGAGCTGGAAACTTTCGGCCTTGACTCACCGGAGCTGGAGATAACTGTCTGCTATACCGCTGAGGATGAGGATGGCACGGAAAACGAAGAGACCTTTACTCTGAGCGTGAGCCGCTCGGCCGAGGAAAAGGCCGCCGATGAAAGCGCCGGAGATGAGGAACAGGCGCAGTCCGAGGACGAGGACGAGGTAAACAGCGACTCCGGGACGGAGGACCTGTCGGCCTATGTTCGGGTCGGCCAGTCACAGATCATTTACAGGATCTCGTCGTCGGATTATCAGGCGCTGATGTCCGCGTCCTATGACGATCTGAGGCATCGCGATCTTTTCACAGCGGAGTTCGACGACTTAACCAGCATCGACATCACTCTGGAGGGACAGGAGCACACAATAACCGTCGACGTGGATGAGGACGAAAATACCGTTTACATCTATGAAGATGAGGAGATCGGCATCTCCGGCCTTCGCAGCGCGATCGAGGCTCTCAGCTCGGACAACTTCACCGACGAGCAGCCCGGTGAAACGCTGGAGATCGCCCTTACCATAGGCATCGATAACGAAAACCATCCAGAGGTACAGATAGAGCTGTACCGGTATGACGGGACATACTGCCTGGCGGTGCTCGACGGAGAGACGGTCTCGCTTATGGACCGCTCGCTTGTTGTGGATCTGATAGAGGCGGTAAACGCCATTGTCCTCAACTGACCACCACAAAACAAAAAGCGGCGCCCCGGCCGTCTGTCAGGCTTCTGACAGCAGCCGGGGCGTCCTTCGTTTTTTGTTTTTACCTTGCACATAAGGCCTGTCCATGCACGCCTTCAGGCACGCTGCCAGAGCAACGTGTTTTTCTCAAACCAGGCGCTGAGCCGGCCGCTATCCTTCAGCCACGCGAGATAGGAGCGCACCGTGCTGCCGACGAGGACATACTGCTGAAAGTTCATGTCAAGGGCATACTCGTCAAACAGTCTTTTGAGCAACTGTTCAAAACAGAGCGGCTCGGCGCATAGCGCGACGATCTTTTCCGCTATCTCATTGACCTTGTCAATATTATGCTGCGCAAGGTCGGATATATCCTGCGTTGCCTCGGCATGCGCGGGCACAAACAGTTTTGCCTTCATCGTCTTTACCGTCTCCAGCGTCGTTATATATGCTCCGACATCATAGATAAAGCCGATCTGATATTTCTCCAGTGTCTCTCTGCTCGACAGGCAGTCGGCAAGATAGACCACGTCGTCGGGCGTCCGGAAACCTACCATGTCAAAGAAGTGTCCCGGAAGGCTTATGATCTCAAATCCCTGCGGCAGAACCTCCGGCGTCAGATATTCCGCGTTGCTCTCCTGCGCCATAAGGAATTTATGCCTGAGGTCCCTAAAGGGATACCCTCCGTATAAAAACGCCGGTTCAAGGACGGGATGCCTTGTAAATGCGCAGTCGATACCGGGAGCATATATCCTGCATCCGGTCTGCCCCTGAAGGTATTTGTTGCCGCCGATATGGTCGGCGTTTGAATGGGTGTTGTATATCGCCTTCAGGCGCCAGCCATTGGCCTTCAGTATCTGCCGCACTTTGCGCCCGGCGTCTTTATCGCTGCCGCTGTCAATAAGACAGACCTCCCCCTCTCCGGTGCACACAAGCCCTATCTTCGCAGGACATTGGATATAATAGTCGTTTCCCGAAACCTGTATCAATTCATACATCCGTATTCTCTCCCTTCAGCTTTCTGCCGCCGCCTTCTCACATTGCCACGGCGGCGCTTAAACGGAAACAGAAAAGGGCCGGAGCAAAGCGAACTTTACTCCGGCCCTGGAGCTGGTAATGTGACTCGAACACACGACCTGCTGATTACGAATCAGCTGCTCTACCGGCTGAGCTATACCAGCAAGCCCATTTATTATAGCAAGGCTGTTTTCGAAAGTCAAGAGTGCAAAAAACATATACCGAAGATATCGACGTCGCTAATTTCTCCAACCGGACCTGTGCCATATCGGATAACAAAAAGTAATTTTGAATCAATTTATTGCAGCAACTTTCATCCTGTCCGGGTTTTTATCCGCAGGAATTTATCGATTTCGGCGAATTAGGTTTACATAATTTAATAATAAACCTCTGTTTTCGACGGATTATGATTGACATAATTTTTATGACTCTGATTGGATTTCAGAGAGTTATAAACATTTTCAACAGGTTTTTCAACATTGATTTTTTATTGATATCCCGCTATTATTCGATTTTTTCCCAAAAAATACAAATCGCTGTAATTGAATCACAAACTTTTTGACGCGGAGCAAATTAGTTTACATAAATCATTTTTTCTCATTTTATGCATGATCGCCTCGGGATTTTTGCAAGTTTTCTTCCGCATTCTGAAGCTTATCTTGAGTGCAGCCGATCCTCGCGCAGGGAGACAAAGTCATCCCCACCTACTATTATGTGGTCAATGAGCTGTATACCCATGGGTGCAAGCGCAGACTCTATCTTCCTTGTCAGCTCCCGGTCGGACTGAGACGGCAGGGCCACGCCGTCAGGATGGTTATGCGCCGCGACTACCTTTGTCGCGTTACAGCTCAGCGCGACCTCTACAATCTTTCGAATGCTTATCTCGGCCGCGTTGGGCACGCCGCTGAACAGCTTATAACAGCCGAGAAAGCGGTTCATATCATCCAGGCACATGATGTGGAACTGTTCATCCCGCATGAACATGAACCTCGGTACAAAGTATTTGCCGAGCTCTTTCGTCGAGTTAAATGTTGTGACCTTCTGTGAAAAAGACATCATGTATCTGCGGCCGACCTCCGGGATAAGATTTATAAGTGTGGCAGCGTTCTCACCTATCCCGTTTACCTTCATAAGCTCCCTCACCGGCGCTTCCAGCACGGCTTTGAGGCTTCCGAATCTTTCAATAAGCCTGTGGGCAAGCTCGTTCGTGTCCCGCCGGGGCACGGCGAAAAACAGCAAAAGCTCCAAAACGTTTATGTCGTCGAAGTTGTCCAGGCCATGCTCGACAAAGCGTTTTTTCATCCGCTCTCTGTGGCCGCTGTGATCAACCATGACTTCCTCCAAAAAAAGTAATATATTAACGTTTCAATAATAACATCAATTCATAATTGCGTAAAGCCCCGAAACGTGATAGAATTTACTGAATAGAGCTGTTTTTTTGTTTCCCGCAAAGGAGTTTTCCATGAAAAAAGCCTTTATTTATATAAAAGATTTCCTGAAACGCGCGGACATGGTTTTGTTCTCTTTATGCTTTGTCTGCGCCGTTTTCGGCATCGTGCTCATATCCAGTGCAACTCTGTCATATGAGACCTCCCGGTACGTCGTGATACAGTCCGCCGCGCTGATAATCGGTATCATGCTATATATTATCCTGACGGTCATAGACCTTGACATAATCGCCGACAAATGGCCGCTGCTGTTAGTGTTCAACATAGTTTTCCTTTTACTGCTCATCCCCTTCGGCGTCGGTGACGAGGAGGTCGGCAACAATGGCTGGATCCGCTTCTTCGGCTTCGGTATACAGCCGTCAGAGGTTGTCAAGGTCATATACATCGTGCTTATGGCAAAACAGATAACGTATCTGAAGGAATATAAAAACCTCAATTCCCCGCTGTCCATCCTCCAGCTTGGGCTGCACTTTTTCCTTATGTTCGGGCTTATCATTTTCGTCTCTGACGACCTGGGCAGCGCGCTGGTGTTTCTGTTCATCTTTGCAACGATGCTGTTTGTCGCCGGTGTTAAGATTTACTGGTTCCTTATCGCCATCGCAGCGGTGGCCACCGTAACACCCTTTATATGGAACAATTTTCTCAGTCAGAACCAGCGTGACCGTATCCTCGCCCCATATGACCCGACTATCGACGAGTCCGGCTTCGGGATCACCTGGCAGTCCAGCCAGAGCAAGATCGCCCTGGCCAGCGGGCGTCTAACCGGGACAGGCCTGTACAACGGTCCGCAGACGCAGTCTGATGCGCTCAGCGCGAAGCAGTCAGACTTCATCTTCGCCGTCGCGGGCGAGGAGCTCGGGCTGATAGGCTGCCTCATCATTATCCTGTTGCTGCTTGGCATAATCATCCGCTGTGTCTATGTTGGCCTTAAATGCAACAGCACCATGGGCATGCTCGTGTGTTTCGGCGTCGCCTCCACAATTTTTTTCCAGACCTTTGAAAACATTGGAATGTGCATAGGGCTCACGCCCGTCATCGGACTGACACTGCCGTTCTTCAGCTATGGCGGCTCGTCTCTGTTTTCGCTTTTCGCTGCGATGGGGCTGGTATCCGGCATAAAATATCGACCAAAGCCGGCGCGATTCCGAAGAATTTAGGAGGGTTTGCGTCAAATGTCTCTTAAACACGAGGTCCTTCTCCGCCTGCGCCAAGCGGGCGGAGACTTTGTCTCCGGCCAGGAACTTGCCGACACGCTGAGTGTCTCGCGCGCCGCCGTCTGGAAGGCCATAACGGCGCTTCGTTCAGACGGCGCCGTGATAGAATCCGTCACAAACAGGGGATACCGCCTCGCAAAAGGCTGCGACCTGCTATCCGCCGAACTTATATCCGCTTCGCTGCGTCACAGCGATCTGCGCGTGACCGTCTTTGACAGCATCGATTCGACCAACAACGAGGCAAAGCGCCGTCTCGCCGGCGGATTTACGGGAGTCGAGCTCGTCGTCGCGGCGGAGCAGACCGCAGGGCGCGGACGCATGGGCCGCACATTCTACTCCCCCGCGCAGACGGGACTTTACATGAGCCTCGCCCTTGCCTGTCCGGACGGGTTTGAAAACGCCGTATGCTCGACCACAGCCGCCGCCGTCGCCGTAGTGCGGGCCATTGAGCAGCTGACACCTGCGCACCCGCTTATAAAATGGGTCAACGACATATATCTCGACGGCCGCAAAATATGCGGCATACTTACGGAGGGTGTGACGGATTTTGAATCCGGCACGCTGACCGGCATCGTAATAGGTATAGGCGTTAACCTGCATACAAGGGACTTTCCCGAGGAGATCGGCATGACCGCCGCCTCTCTAGGTGAAGCTGCCCCGGGACGCTGCGTACTCTCCGCCGCCATAGCCGACGAGCTGCTCGACATAGTCGGGGCGCTTCCCGACAGAAGTTTCATGGACTTTTACCGTGAAAAGAGCCTGGTCCTCGGCCACAGAGTTACCTATTCCTCCGCAGACGGCGCCCACAGCGCCGAGGCGGTCGGCATTGACGATTTCGGCGGACTCATCGTCAGGAAAAACGACGGCAATCTGACCACGCTCTCATCCGGGGAGATATCCGTAAGGCTTCAATAATTATACACGGCAAAACGAACGTCCGTCTATGGTTCTGAACCATGAGACGGGCGTTTGCACTATTGTATATGCTTAACACTTGTACAAACATCTAAGTTAACTGTTGTTGTGCACAAAATCTTATGTTCATTTTATACAATAAATATCTTGTTTTTCCCAAAAAATAATGGTTGATTGTAAAATCAAGTTGAACACCTAACAAGAAAGTCCATAGC
>CAZSRK010000041.1:0-19079 GCA_964609305.1 uncultured Oscillospiraceae bacterium | reverse complement strand
TTGAAAAAAAGTGAAAAAAATCAGCGCAAGGCTATTGACATTTTCGCGCGCTTCATTTATAATCAGCCCATCGAAACGAGCAAAGGCGCTCCTGCTTCGGCAGGAGCGCCTTATCCTTTTTTACAAACAATTTCTGAAAGGAGCCTTTCCAATATGAGTTACTGCAAGGAAGACATCATCCGCATGGTACAGGAGGATGACGTAGAGTTCATCCGCATGCAGTTTACCGACATCTTCGGCCAGCTCAAAAACGTCGCAATCACCGCCTCGCAGATAGAAAAGGCCGTTAATAACCAGATCATGATCGACGGCAGCTCTATCGAGGGCTTTACCAGGATCCATGAGTCCGACCAGTATCTGCGCCCGGACCTCGACACTTTCGCTATCCTGCCCTGGCGGCCGCAGTACGGCAAGGTCGCCCGCCTTATCTGCGACGTATACAACCCCGACGGCACCCCCTTCGTCGGCGACCCGCGCGGCACGCTCAAGCGCACGCTCGACCGCGCCGCAAGCCTCGGCTATGTCTTTAATGTCGGCCCCGAGTGCGAGTTTTTCCTGTTCGAAACTGACGAGAAGGGCCGTCCCACCACTCAGACCGGTGACGAGGCCGGATACTTCGACCTTGGCCCCCTCGACCACGGTGAGAGCACCCGCCGCGAGATTTGCCTAAACCTCGAAAAGCTCGGCTTTGAGATAGAGGCCTCCCACCACGAGGTCGCCGCTGGCCAGCATGAGATCGACTTCAAATACGCCGATGCGCTGACGACCGCCGACAATATCATGACCTTCAAGCTCGCCGTCAAGACCCTTGCGCAGATAAACGGCCTGCACGCCACGTTCATGCCCAAGCCCATCTTCGGCATCAACGGCAGCGGCATGCACACCAACATGAGCCTTTTCAAGGACGGTAAAAACGTATTCTTCGACGAGAACGGCGACAAGCAACTCTCCAAGGAGGCATACTCTTTCATCGCCGGAATCCTGCACCATATGAAGGGCATCACCGCCATCACCAACCCGCTGGTCAACTCCTACAAGAGGCTTGTGCCCGGATACGAGGCCCCCTGCTACATGGCCTGGAGCGCCTCCAACCGCTCCGCGCTTATCCGTATCCCCGCCGCGCGCGGCCAGTCGACCCGTGTTGAGCTGCGCTGCCCCGACCCCTCCTGCAACCCCTATCTGGCGCTGGCCGTCTGCCTCGCCGCCGGACTCGACGGCATCGAAAAGGGCATGACCCCGCCGGCCGAGGTCACCGAAAACATCTTCGCCATGGATGAGGGAACTCGCAAGGCGCATGGTGTAGACAGCCTGCCCGGCAGCCTTGAGGAGGCCATCGCGGAATTGCAGAAGGATGAGCTCGTTGCCGAGACCCTCGGCGAACATATAATGTCCCAGTATGTCAGCGGCAAGCGCGCCGAGTGGGATGAGTACCGCACCCGCGTGAGCAACTGGGAAATCTCCAAATACATCATCGCATACTGAGCCGTTCAAAGCGGATCAGTTATCCTCCATATGAAAAGCAGCCATCTTCCGATGGCTACTTTTTTGCTATGCAAAAGCATAGCAAAATTGACCATGTGCCTCTTTCAGCGGCACGGCCATAAAATCACAGCGCGCGGGCCGGATCCGGCCCACATGCGCAAAAATTTCATGCACCCCGGCTTTTGCCCTGTGTCGTGGTACGCCCAAGGCGCATGAAGTTTTATTTTTATCCGGCTTTACTGCGCGCCCAGCTCGCGCGCTTTGCTGAGTATCAGCTTCCTCGTGAATTCCGAGACCTGCGGATCCGCAAGCGCGAAATCCAGGAAAGTTGAGATATAGTCGCAGGGATTGCCCGTATCATAGCGCATGCCGAGAAAGTCGACGGCGATCATCCGCTCGCTGAGACACAGCTCGCGCAGGCCGTCGGTGAGCTGTATTTCCCCGTTGCGGCCAGGACCCGTACGCCCGAGAATTTCGAATATCTCCGGCGTGAGCACATAGCGTCCCATGATCGCGTTGTTTGAGAACTTCTCCTCCAGCGAGGGCTTCTCGTTCATATCCTCTATCTCGTATATGCGCTCCTCCAGCGGGGAGAGCTTCAGCGACGAATATTTGACGACATGCTCGTCATCCACCTCGCGCGTCGCGATGGCAGAACAGGAATATTTCTCTGCCGCGTCCACAAGCTGGCGCAGCACCGGCTTTTCATGGCAGAGCATGATGTCGTCGCCGAGCAGGATACCGAAAGCCTCATCCCCGACGGCATGCCTTGCGCACCAGACCGCGTGGCCCAGGCCCTTCTGCTCCTCCTGCGTTACAAAGGTGAACTTCGCCATCTCGTAAGTCTGGCGTATCAGCTCCGCCTCGCGCTGCTTTCCGACGCGGCAGAGCTTCTCATAAAGATCGCCCGAGGGCCTGAAATAATCGTCCATAGCCGACTTGCCCGGACTGGTTATGATTATTATCTCCTCCGCGCCGGACAGCACTGCCTCCTCCACTATATAGTGGAGCACCGGCTTGTCGACCAGAGGCAGCAGCTCCTTCGGCACCGTCTTTGTGGCGGGGAGCATCCTTGTTCCCATCCCCGCCGCCGGTATGACGGCTTTTCTAATTTTCATATATGCGTTCCTTCCTCTCAGGCGGGATAAGCTCGCGCAGGGGCGCGATTTTCGGCACCGCCTTTAAGATAATGGAGCCGAGTATGTAGCATGCGACCGCTTCCCCGGCCGCGACGGTCAGCGCGTTATAGGCATAAACGGCCCAGAACGCCGTTGTCGCGCCGGCCTCCATCCATGCGATGACCGCGCCGACAACTACGCCATTTATGACGATGCAGGGCAGCGGGGCAAGCCACCATTTCGACACGCGCGTCGTCACCAGCCCCGCCATAAGCGTGGCGAGCGAGCCAAAAACTATATCGATAACGCCATAGGCACTCATAAGATTTGTAAGCACGCAGCCCAGGAACAGCCCCCAGACAGTCCCCGGGAAGAAAAATGGGAGTACGCACAGCGCCTCGGCAAAGCGGCACTGTATCGGACCGTATGTCAGACCGAAAATGTTTCCAAAATAGCTCATCACCGTATATATCGCGGCGACGGCGGCGGACAAAACAAGGCTTTTGGTATTCATTCTTTTCACAGGTCAGACCTCCCATTTTTTATGTGCCGGACAGGGCCCGGCCGGCAGGGTGTGGAAACCTGCCGTTATTTAATTGCTGCCATAGTATAGTAGCCTACAAATCCCGCGCTGTCAACCGCGTTTGCTGTAAAAACAGCCGCAATAGTCTTGACGGTACAGGCCGTACTGCCGCGACAGCTCTATACTCCGCTGATAGCCGCCGCGCTTTTTGAAATCGTTGGGCAGCCATTTGACGCCGTATTTTTCCGAAAGTTCCCGGCCGATGGCGTTTATGCGCACGACGTCCTTGTGCGGCGAGACCGAAAGCGTCGTGCAGAAATAGTCAAAGCCATTCTCGTGCGCGAGCCTTGCCGTTTCGCCGATACGCAGCCGAAAGCACTCCGTGCACCTCCTGCCACCCTCCGGCTCCCCCTCCAGGCCACGCACGGAGCGCGTGAAGCTTTCGCCGTCGTATTCGCACTCCAGCAGGGATACGCCCTGCGCGCAGGGCATCTCAGCAAGCAGCTTTTTCTGATACTCCAGACGCTTGAGGTATTCTTCACGGGGCTGGATATTCGGTCCGTAAAACAGCAGCGTCACATCGAAATATTGCGTCAAATACTCCAGAACATAGCTGCTGCACGGCCCGCAGCAGCTATGCAGCAGCAGTGTCGGCTTCCCGGAGCCGAGGCCGGATGTGAGCTCGTCGAGCTGCTTCTGATAGTTTTCTTTCATCGGATTTATCTGATAAAGTTTGTCGCGATGGGCGCCTCGCGCTGCACCGGGGCGACGCCCGCAGCCTTCCCGGCCTCTATATTGCGCAGCAGCCATGCCATGTTCTCGCCGAGTGTACGCATGGTCTGAAGCCCTTCCTCGTCACGCCGCACTTCCTCGGGAGCATTGCCGTGCACCTGGTTCCAGTACTGGGAGCCGACAACGTTCATGTTGTTTATCGTGTAATACTTGTTGAGACGGTCAAAAGCCGCGCTGGCCCCTCCGCGGCGGCAGGAGACTACGGACGCGGCAAGCTTGCCGGTCAGCTTTCCCCCGGCGGAAAAGAACAGGCGATCAAGAAAACTGCATACCTGTCCGGAGGGGCCGGCGTAATACACCGGGGAACCGACCACTATCCCGTCGAATTCCCCAAGCCTCGCACCAAGTTCATTTACGCCGTCGTTAAAGACGCATTTTCCGGTCTCCCGGCATTTGCGGCAGGCGATGCAGCCGGCCACGGGCTTCTTGCCGATCTGGTATATCTCCGTCTCCACGCCGTTTTTTTCAAGCGTTCCGGCCACCTCGCACAGCGCGGTGTAGGTGCAGCCGTTCTCATTCGGACTTCCGTTCAGCAGCAGGATTTTCATATCTGTACCTCCAAAATTTGATCGTTTTACTGTTTATGATTATACTACAACGGACAAAAATAGCAAGCGGCGGACAGTTTTGTCAAAATGTCCGGCGATGCTTGAAAGGCCGGCCAAGCGGTGTTAAAATAACTCTGTAACGCTCTTATTCCGGAGTTTGGGCGTATACCAATAAAGCTAAGATTGGAGTTTCAGGTATGGAAAGAAAATACCCGCATATTTTCAGCCCCATCACGCTCGGCAAAGGTCCCGGCGTCATTTTCAAAAACCGGATCTGGACGGCCCCGACCGGCGTACATCTCCTCGCCGCGGGGGAACCCTATCCCAACGAGGCGATAATCGCGCATTACCGCGAAAAGGCGCGCGGCGGCGCCGCCTGCATCTCCTTTTCGGCGCAGAATATGGACAGGGCGCTCCTGGAGTTCAAGGACGCCATCCATTCTGATCCCGATATATTCAACGAGCAGTATCACAACTACTGGTACCGCCTGACCAGCGCGGTGCATTTCTTCGGCGCGAAGATCTCGCTGGAGCTGCTGGCCTTTGCGCGCCACTCCTACGATGAAAACGGCGAGCTCGTCTGCTGGAGCACCGCGGGAGAGACCGATGAGGAGACCGGCGAGTACTGCCCCGCGCTCACTCCGGAGGAGATGAGCGTTATGGCACAGGACTATGCCCTGGCCGCGAAATATGCCGTCAAGGTCGGCTTTGACATGATATTGCTGCATTTCGGGCACGGCACCTTTGTCGCCAATTTCCTCTCCCCGAAGTACAACACCCGCACCGACAGCTTTGGCGGAAGTGCCGAGAATCGTGCGAGGTTCCCCATCATGATAATCGACGCCATACGCGGGGCCATAGGACCCAACGTGCCTGTTGAGGTGCGCCTTTCCGGCGACGAACTGGTCGAAGGCGGCGGCACAGTTGACGACTGCATCGACTTTCTGCGCAGAGTCGAGGATAAGATAGACCTTGCCCATATATCCTGCGGCACCGTGCAGGAGGATGTAACGCAGACCGTTATGCACCCCGTCGAGTTCTACCAGCCCGGCTGCAACGCAAAATACGCCCGCGCCGTCAAGGAAAGCGGCATAAGCATACCTGTTCTTACGCTCGGAGCCTTCCAGAAACCTGAGCTTATCGAGCAAACCATCGCCAGCGGAGGGGCAGACGTCGTCGCGATGGCCCGCGGCACGATAGCCGACGCTGACTGTGTGAACAAGATGCGCGACGGCCGCGAGGATGAGATCATCCCCTGCCTCAAGTGTTTCTTCTGCCTGAGTTATGATATGGAGATGGAGTTTGGCTGCGCTGCCAATCCCAAAGTCGGGCGCGAATATATCCTCGACCAGTTTATCCCCGCCAGCACGACGCCAAAGCGCGTCGGCATCATAGGCGGCGGTCCCGCCGGCATGGCCGGCGCGATATTTGCCGCTCAGCGAGGGCACGACGTGACCATATATGAAAAGGCAGGGGAGCTCGGCGGGAAGATCGTATTTGCAAAACACGCCGACTTTAAGTATGCCCTAAATGATACGCTGATCTACCAGAAAAATATGATCGAAAAGCTGGGTGTAAAGGTCGTCTTGAACTGTGAGGCCACGCCGGAGATGATCGAAAGCGAAAACTTCGACGTCGTGTTTGCCGCCGTGGGTTCAGATCCCGTGATTATCCCCATACCCGGCCATGATCTGCCGAATGTCATGACGGCCGAGCCCTGCTTCGGCAACCTGGACAGGGTCGGTCAGCGCGTCGTCGTCATAGGCGGCGGTGAGGTCGGCTGCGAGACCTCTCTGTATCTGGCGCGCGGCGGCAAAAAGGTCAGCGTTATTGAGATGCTGCCGGAGCTGGCCGCGGCCAGCGCGTATGCGCCGCAGCTCGCCATGCAGGACGCCGTTCCGCGCGAGTGCGATGTGTTCCTCAATGCCCGCTCTAGCTTTATAACAGACCACAGCGTGGGATATGTCGATCTGACGGACGGCGCTGAACACGAGATAGAGTGTGACACCGTCGTTTTCTCCGCGGGTATGCGTCCGCGGGCCGCACTGGCGGAGTCCTTCCGCGACTGTGCGCCCGTGTTTTTCAAGCTCGGCGACTGTGAACAGGCCAAGAACCTGCGCGTGTGCAACCGCACGGCGTTCGATGCGGCGATGCAGATATGATTGTGTAGCAAAAAGACCGCCTCCGTCCCCCGACAACGAGGGCAGAGGCGGTCTTTTTGCCGATTAACCTTTTATATGTCCCGGCCTGAGCAGCCGCAAACAGAGCTTCTTTGCCGCGCTGATCATCGCGGCGGCAAGAAAACTTATCACGCTCACCGCCATAAATAACAGCAGCATGCCCCTCGTACCGGCCAGAAATACCGGAAAGCGACGCAGATACATCAAAACGAGCACATGGATGAAATACACGTCCATGCTTATTGCGGACATATGCATGACGCAGGTGTTTAAAGGTGTCAGCCGCATGAGATACGTCCCAAGGCCGAGAAACAGCAACAGCGCCAGAGGCGCGTACACGAAAAACCACGGACGCATCCCGGACTCATAACTGCCCATGGCCCTGCCCTCAAGCGTGACAAGGACGGCAGAGAGCGCAAACAGCACCGCCGTAAGAGACAGGAGTTTTCCTGCACGTCTGCAGAGTTTTTCAAGGCTTTCCGGAGTTATACACATGCCCAGGACGAAGAAATGTATCCAGGTGAAGAACATCAGGTACAGATTATTGTCTCGTGGAAGACCAAATTTTCCAAGTCCGGCAAGATACGCTAGCGTCTGGAAGAAAAGGCCGATCACAAAAGCGGCGGCAGCCGTCTGACGCCTGTACCTGTCCATCAGCCGGCGCAGCAGCGGGTAGAGCAGGTAAAGCCGTATTATAACGACTATAAAAGATGTGGGGCGGAGCTGCCTATGAGCAATCCCTTCAGGAAGGGTACAAGCTCAATGGCCCGCCCGCTCAGGCGCAGCCCCACGGCGAAATATACCGTGTACCAGAAAAGGTAGGGCAGAACTATTTTTTTGATCCGATTTATATAAAACTTCGACATACTCTCGTGCGCCTTGCTCAGGTTCAACGCCGCGCCAGAGAGGATGAAAAAGCCTGGCACGCCGAACCGAACGGCCTGGTTGATAAAAAACGAGAGGTTCACACCGAATATCCGGAAACCGCTCTCGCTGAAGATAAATGTGCTGGTCGTGTGCAGCGCGATAATGGACAGCGTTAAAAACATCCTGGCCCAGTCGAGCTGTGCGACTCTGTTTTTCATTGTCCCGTTCCCCCTGATGGGCGAAACGCCCATACTATTTCCCGCAGTTATACTTTGCAGAGAGGTGGTGTCTTCCTACACGATATTATAGTCTCCACAGCGTGTGGTTGCAAGCAGAAAAATAGCCTGGCGGCAGATAGCGCCGCTTTATGTTGGAAAGCGTCGGGATAAGCGCAATTTTCGCGGGAAAACCGGGTTTTTGCCGCCGCTTGACGCAAAATTGATATTGGTTTATAATTTACCTGTCTAATATTAAATTATATAATAAGGGGGAAATCACCTTGTCGTACTTTGAGAAGCTCACTCCTGAGCAGCAGAAGCTGCCCTATGCCAAATACGTTGACTTCCCGTATTCCGATCCCGCTATCCCGCCTGAAGTGGCGGCGACCATCCAGGTGCCGATGGACCCGAAAAACGCCCTGCGTATTGAGGATGTCAACCTGCTCCTCGACCCGGATTATGACGCGCCCGACCTCGGCTACTGCACGATGGAGGACGGCACCGGTTACGTCGCCGAGCTTATCGACTTCCCGGGCTGCACCCGCGAGATGTTCGAGTGGTGGTTTGCATGGCACGGCCTCGAGGATGTGCGTTACCGCATCTGGGACCCCGAGGATCATTTCGGCGTCCACCAGTCGCCGCAGCATCTGCGCCAGCGTGTGGACACCAGCCTGAACTGGTGCGAGCGCAACTGGGGTACCTCCGATTTCATCGTCGCGCGCAGCGGCATCGGTACGACCACTACGCGCATCTCCTTCATGTCGCCGGAGGACTTCGGCTTTGACCCCGTGAAGTTCAAGGAACAGAACGTTTCGTGCATCTGCTGCCAGGGTGTTCGCGCCGACCTGCCGTATCCGACCGCGCCCTCCATCCGCTTCCTTCGCGACACAGAGAACGGTTTTTCGATGCGTACATACTTCTGGTACGACAAGTGCATCATCAATAAACAGGTCATCGACCTGCCGAAGGTCACGCCGTTTGAGACTGTCAAGTTCCAGACCACGCATTGTGCGCGCGAGTACCACAGGCTCGCCTGCATCCTGCCGCAGGTATACGCGGAGAATGTCGGAATCGTCGATAAATACGAGGATTTCGAGACCATGCCGTTCTGAGCCGGCATAATAAAATATGAACAGACGCCGTCAAAGGATTTGACGGCGCCTGTTTTTTGTTTTTTGTTTTGAGGCGGCTCTATTACATAACATACATGTCCCTGTGATTAATTTCTCAAACATGTGATATGCAGATTTGCCTTTTTCTTTTTACAGCCTCCTTGCAAGGCTGTCGTCGTTTTCTATCCACTCGGAAACGCGGGTCACGGTAAAGCTGTTCTCCCCCGTGCGGCAGACGATGCGCTCAATGCCGGCGTTTATTATCAGCCGGCGGCACATTGAGCAGGAGGTCGTATCGCCGAGCAGCTCGCCCGTTTTCGCGTCGCGCCCGACCAGATACATCGTCGCTCCTATCATGTCGCGCCGCGCCGCAGAGATTATCGCGTTCATCTCCGCATGGACGCTGCGGCAGAGCTCGTACCGCTCCCCGGAGGGGACGCCGCGCTGTTCGCGCTCACAATATTGCAAATCGGAGCAGTTCTGCCTGCCGCGCGGCGCGCCGTTATAGCCCGTTGAGAGTATCTCGTCGTTGCGGACTATTATCGCGCCGTAGCAGCGGCGCAGGCAGGTCGAGCGTTCAAGCACGGAGTCGGCGATATCGAGATAATAGTTTTCCTTGCTTGTGCGGGTGTCCATTTTTCTCTCCTTAATAAACTACGACGGTCGTGCCGTTAGGCACGTTGTCGTAAATCCACTGCACATCCGCGTCATACATGCGGATGCAACCGTGGCTGACCGGGAAACCGATGCTCGGATCGGTCAGGTAGCTGTGCGTCGGGTCGTACAGACGCGAATGGAAGGCATATCCGCTTCCTATCTTGAAGTTCACGACGGGACGGCAGTTATACGTCGCGGTCGTCCAGCCATAGGACAGGCGGCCGAAGATTGTGAAAGTGCCGCGCGGCGTGCAGTCGTTTGCGCCCGAGGCGCAGAGGTATTCGTGTATCAGCGTCCAGTTGCCCTGCGAGCCCTCAAAGATATTGACGCGCTGGTAGGTGAGGTTGATCCAGATTATGTATTTGGTGGCGCTGGAATAGCCCTTGGCGTTCATCCAAATCGTCTTTGTCTGCTGGTCATAATCGTTGGCCAGCGCCCACTGTGTCGTATAATTGCCGGCATAGCGCGATGTGACGGTGGCAAGAACCTTGTCCGTCTCGTAGCGGTCGTACCACTCGTCGTCGTAGTTTTCGACCGTGAACTCGGCAGAGGCGGTCTTTTGCTGGACCTCGCCTATGCTGGTAGTGTTGTCGAGGACAAATCTTATCTCGGCGGTCTCGGCCATGTCGCGGGTATATTCAAACTTGTAGGAAACGGTGCTGGTCCCGCCCTCGGTCACGGTGATTTTTCCGGTTTGCAGTACCTGCCCGTTGAGATACCATGTGCCGGTGCACTCAACGTCCTCGCGCACGTTCGTGAACGTGACGGCGGCGCTGAGCGTCTCGCCCGCGGGCAGCGTTTCCGGGCAGCTGAGCTCGAGCACCGTGTCGCGTATGCCAGGCTCGCGGTCGTCGACAAACTCTCCGTATGTGATCTTAACATCAGCCTCATATGCCTCGAGCGTATAGGTTCCGGCATAGCCAGAGCCGTTCACCGTCACTCCCGTGCCGCTGACGACAAGGTCCGTAACAGTGCCGTTGACCACCACGGTGTTGTCCTGCCCGCTTATCCTGACAGAGCCTGTGCTCACGCCCGGGTTGATCGTGACGGTATTGCCGCTGCCGGAGACGAGTACTTCATCCGCGGTGCTCTGTATGTAGACATTACGTCCCGAACCCGTCGTCTCGACGGTCTGCAACTTTCCGCTCAGGTACGCCGTACCGTTGCCGTCGCCGACCGTCGGCACCGTGGAGGCCGAGTCGACGGAGTAGGAGAAGTTGCCGCTGTTCTGCGCAAGGACGAGACGGTCAATGCTGTTGCCGTAAAAGCTGTACATGCCGAGCTGTTCCGCACGGACAGTGAGCTGCGGCGCGCTGACGCTGCGCATTATAAGGCTTTTGGCGTTTGCGGCGATCCAGACATTGCCGGTAAAGCGTGTGCCGTTCAGGCTCGGGTTGCCGGAGATAACGGCGCTGCCCGTCAGGCCGGATACCTTGTCCGGAGCGATAAAGCTCTCCGCCACTCGGTAGATAACGGTCATAAACTCGGCGCGGGTGATGCCGCCCGTGAGGTTGAGAGAGCCGTTATATCCCTCGATATAGCCGTCCATGACAAGGGAGGCGATGATACGAGCATCCTCGCCCGAAAGGGAGGAAAAGTCCGAATATCGCCGGGCCGCTGTGTAATCAGGCTCTGCCTTTGAGAGCTGGAACGCACGGGAGAGCATCTTGAAAGCCTCAAGCCGGGTCATCGCGGCGTTGAGGTCGCCGGTAGTCTCGTCGATAAGGCCGATGTGCAGGGCCTGTCCGGCCGCTTCGGCATACCACTCGCCGCCGGTAAGACCGATGGAGGCAACGCTGTCCGCCTTCTCGGTGGAGAGCACGCGGCAGAGGATGGTTATCATCTGCGCAACGGTTATCTTGGTATCGGGCCGGAGCGTACTGTCCTCAAAGCCCTCGAGCAGGCCGTCGTTGTAGGCCTTTTCCAGCGTTTTCTCCGCCCAGTGGCCGCTTGCGTCGGTGAAATCGGAGAACTCAGCGAACGCGCCGGAGGCGCAGCCGAGCACGAGTGAAAACGCCAGGATCAGTGACAAAAGCATCTTTTTCATGTTTTTTCTTCTGCATTCTGATCTTAAATTTTCTAGTTATAAATATATATTAATAAACAGCCGCGAGTCAACAACAATATGAATACAAAAATATACGGCAAAAAAATATACGACAAAATAAAAGCGGCGTGACTTAGGTCACGCCGCAGAGCCTGTCGAAAAACTGTTTCCGCAAGTAAAAGAGCCGCGCTACAATGGGGGAGCTCGAGGGGGCGTTAGCCCGCCTCGAATAGGATCGAATGTCCCGCAAAGCCTTGCCGGGCAAGGCGTGCGGCGAGCGCAGCGAGGACTTTCACACTGCGCAGCAGTGTGAAAGTCCTCGAGCTGGCTCTGCCAGCGCCAGAAGTACATATTTTCCGATCCGTCCTCTAGGCTGTCCTCCACGGGCTGGCCAAGCTGAGTCTGCGCACTCTCCAGCAGCAGGTCGAATGTCTCCTGCATCTGTGCCGTGTCAAAGTAGTTTTCCTCGACCATGATCTGGCACTGTTTGATTGAGCTTTGCTCGTTCACGGAGAAATAGGGCACCGCGAGGATTTGCTCGCCGCCGCAGCTTATACTCAGCCACAGCTCGGGGTCAACCTCGGGATATTCCGGCATCTTCGACACGCCGAAATGCTCCGCCAGCATGGAAAAGTCGCTGTCCCAGTCGAGATCGGGGAAGGCAAACAGTCCGTCGCTTTGCACGATAAGCTCCTCGAAATCATATTCGAGCATCGTGTCCTCTGCCCCGGGCTCATAGTCCGCGCCGATAAAAGCACTGAAATCCGCCTCGTGGTCGTGCTCCGTTGTATCCTCGAGCTCCTGAGCCGTCCGTCGGCTCTGCCGGTTCAGCAACTTCTCCAGTGCCTCCGCACGCGCCCACGAACGTAAGTGTCGCCAGGGATAATAATATAATCACAACTTTTATAGCCGCAATCTTAATCGCATATCACCTCCTATGGTGTTGATTTCATTAATAAAACTACGCGGAAGGGCATTGGTATCGCCTCCTTCCCGAACATTCCAAACTGTGTTATATAAAGTATACCGAATAAACTGTCGGCGCTCTTTGTTAAAACTATAAGAAAAAATTACCTTAAAATCAAGATTTTTTGTAAGAAAATCTATATTCAGAGGATCTTACAAAAATTATCCAGTTTTTCGTAAAATATTCCCCGGCGCAATTTCAGGTGGGGAGGCCGCGGTACCTGTTGCGGAACGTGCTCAGGTCCGAGAGAAAGACGAGGTTCCCGACCGCCTGTGTGATGAATGCGGGGACGGTGAGTATTCCGGCGGCGCCGCAGAGCAGCGCGGCGAGGTCATCGAGGAAAGGCCCCTCGGCCGATGTGCGACAGTCCGGCCGGCCATCTACCGGCAACAGTTTTTTCAAAGGAGAAAAGGCCCATAACGATGAACGGCATATGAGGACACATCCCCTGAAAACGCGCCCATATTGCGCCCCTTTCGTTTCAGCTCTGTTCGCCGATATAGAGGCTCACGCGCGACTGCACGCTTTCTGCGGCCTTTGCGGCGTCACAGTCGCCGGCGAGAAATACCGCCGCCTCCTCGGCGATTATACCGAGCACCGTTTCGTCGTAGAGGGCGACGTTTTCAACCTCGTCAAGCAGCGCCCAAAACTGCTCAACATCCCCCTCGTCCATGACGGCACCGCCATCGGGAGCCACGGTTTTTGCGTTTTCGAGCTGCTGCTCAAGCATGGGTCTGTACATAGGCATATATCTGTTGCTGCCGTCCATCGGGTAGTTTAGCAGCATGAACTCGATAAACTCCCAGCAGCCCTCAATATGTGCGCTTGTCGAGAAAGCAGCGACGGTTTTATACGGGTATATGTCGGAACCGCAGCTTCCGTCGACGGTGGGCCAGCCGATATAGCTCAAATCCCGGCCCGCCATCATCTCCTCGAAGGCCAGCTTTCCGACGTTGTCCACCCAGGTCAGCGCCATCACAAGCGTTCCCTCAGCGACCCGTACGGGGCCGTATGTAAAATCCATACTGTTCGGGTCGGTGGGCTCGGGGTTTTCCTGAATCCGCATACCGGCCTCAAGGATAGATATGAATGTGTCGTTGTCAAAGTCGCAGATGCCGGAATCCCAGTCGATAGCTGTTCGGAGGTATCTTTCGGATATGTATTCGATAAACGACTCCGCCGTGATATTGTAGAGCATCTCACAGCCGTCGGGCATCGCGGCCTCAAGCTCAAAATACTCACTGAGTGTCCAGCCGTATCTCTCGCCGAAGACGGAGTAATCGCCGACGCCGGTCTCTAGATTGAAGCCCTGCGAGATATAGTACAGCCTGCCGTCGATGAGAAACGGTTCCAGCACCGAGAGGTCCTCCCGGCTTATCCCGCCGTCGGTGTCGAGATAGGGCAGCAGGTCGGCAAGATAGCTGCGCCTGTAGAACGTGTACGGGCTAAGTCCGCCGGTAAAGAGTATCAGGTCAGGACAGTTCCCGCTTCCTATATCGACGTTAAGGCGCGTCAGCGCGGCCTCAAAATCGAGCTCACCGCCGTCGCTGTAATCCTTTATGACCAGCCTGTATTCGTCACTGCTCTCGTTAAAATCGTTTATTATATAGGTCATGCCCGTTTCGTACTGATTGACAACGGAGGCAATGTAGAGCTCGGTTTTCCCGTCGACGGACGTCTCCAGTGCATCTTCGTCGGCACTGAGTGTGGGTGCAGTCGGGAGTATCTGTACCTCCTCCGGTTGCGTCTGAGCTGTCGGAGAGGGGAGTTCCTCCGCCGGCGCCGTGGCGCAGGCGCCCGATAGTATCAGCCCTGCGATTATCAGCGCCGGCAGGACGAGCGCCGTCTTTATGTAGCTGGTTTTCATGGTTCCATCCTTTCAAAAAACCGCTTCGCTCTGTTTCCGTCATGTCTCTTTCAGGTTCTAACTGTAGAGGATATTGGGATCGCCCTCCCCTCTGTTAAAGGCATTTTTCAATCAGTTTTGAATATATTTATCAAAGTAATGAGCAGCTCTCTCCGCCGCGGGGTCTTATGGCGTGGGCACAGGAAGATCCTCTACTCTGTACAGCACAAACTCGCAGTTATAATAATAGTTGGGGTTGAGTTCATCCTCCGTATCCATCTCATACGCCCAGCCAAAGAAATCCTCCGTGTTCAGGCATAAGCCTAATGGATCGGACAGCTTGATCCACTTGTCGAGCAGCCGGTCATAGGCATAGCCCCCCTGACTGCATCGCCACTGGAACATACGGCTGCTGGCAGTGGCGTTGTTATAGTTGGGACCGGTTATGTTCCCGCCGCCCTCAAAAAGCATGGTAAGCTCGCCATCTTCCAGCAGGTAGAGGCTGCCAATCCAATAGGAGCGGTTGGGGTTCGTTGCAATAAAGAGAAAATCCTCCCCGCCGGCATACATGGGCGCCATGTAGATGCTCTTTCCCTCGGTCATGAGAGGGATCAGCTCTCCATCAACATATTTGCATATCCGGCTAAGCCCCTGCTCCCAACCCTCAGGGTCCGGCCCCATAACATAAATGCTGCCATCATCCCCATAGACAGGGCGGGTAGCGTTCTCGATGGCCAGTGTCTGTTCCCCTGTGGTCAGGTCATATTCATAACAGGTGACGCGCAGAGCCCCATCCTCATCGTATCCATCATATTTCGCCAAGAGCATCTTATTCCCATTCAACGCGGGATAGGGGACGGTCCCCTCGACCGTCGGCTCATAAAACAACGTCGATGTGCCTGTGTTCCGATCATAAATATATATATTTGGTAAATGCTGGGGGGTTGTTAACGCTGTGAACTGTGTAAATGACCCAATCGTCATTTATGCAGGCATTGGGATATACAGACCAGGGAGCCTCAAATTCCTGAATGAGCGTTTCCTCATGGCTGTAGATATTGAATATCCTCAGTTCAGCGTGGGCATTTTCGTCAAAGATATAAAACTCATCATTCCACATGCAGAGCATATCACCGGAGGCTGTGATTTCCAGAGGAATCCCGATATCTCCTATGTAAAAGACAATTGACTCAACATTGCCCCAGGCTTCCTCCGCCGACACAAACTCCGGCTCGAAGGGCGTCTCCCCGACTTCCTGCGCTGGAGTTTCAGGCGTGATCTGAACAGGCTCGCCGGTCGGCGACGGCTCCTCCGTCAGGACAGGCGCGGAGCTTTCCGCGCCCGGTTCCTCCGTTGTTTCCGAGCAGGCGGAGGATAACAGCAAAAAGACGCAAAGCGCCGCGGCAATCGCGTTTTTCATGTTGTTACTCCTTTGTGCGCAATAGTTTTTCTCAAATCGGGTTTCGGGCAAGACTATAATAGTTTGCGGAGCCATGATTTGGCATTATTATATAATATATACGTAATTTTTACAAGGCAATTTTGTGCAATTTGCTATATTCGTATAACATGCTAAAAATGCCTGAAAATTTTGTCAAATTTGCCCTGCAAGCAATTCCCCACATAATCGCCAGCCCGTAAAAAAATCTTGACAAAACCGGATGCATTTGATAGTATATCTAGGCGCTCCAAAGACAGCAGGTGGCCAAAAGCCGTAAATCCTGCCGAGGACTGCTCTACATCCGATGATTTAGACAGCTTATCCGTCTTTGTGCCTTTGCGCGCAAAGGCGTTTTTCTTTTTGGGCGCGAATATCATCCCGGAGGTGAATCAATCCCATGCCGAACGCAAAAGTTCTAAGCGAGAAGCAGGCGATAGTTGAAGCACTGGCGGAACGTATTCAGAATGCCAGCTCTGGCGTCCTTGTCGATTACAAGGGCATCACCGTGGCGGAGGATAACGCTCTGCGCCGAGAGCTGCGTGAGAACGGCGTTGAATACACCGTCGTCAAGAACACTCTCGTCCGCTTCGCCATCGACAAGGTCGGTTTCAAAGAGATCGACTCCGTCCTCAACGGAACGACCTCCCTTGCCACCAGCGCCGGTGACCCCATCGCGCCTATCCGTATCCTGAGCGACTATGCCTCGAAGATGAACGACAAGTTCAACATCAAGGCCGCTTTCATGGATGGACAGGTCCTTTCCGGGCAGGAGATCTCAGAGATCGCCGCGCTCTCTTCCAAGGATGCGCTCTACGCCAAGGTCCTTGGAACCATGCTTGCACCCATCACCACTCTGGCCGTTTGCCTTGGCCAGATCCTCGAGCAGAAGGGCGGCTCCCTTCCGGCTGAGGAAACCGAAGCTGCCGCCGAGTAAGTCGGGGCAAACACATATTATTTTTCTGTAAATTAGGAGGATATTAAAATGGCCAGCGAAAAAGTTACCGCTATGATCGAAGAAGTCAAGGCCCTCTCCGTTCTCGAGCTTGCCGAGCTCGTGCACGCGCTTGAGGAGGAGTTCGGCGTTTCCGCCGCCGCCGTTGCGGCTCCCGCTGCCGGCGCCGCCGCTGCAGCTCCCGCTGAGGAAAAGACCGAGTTCGACGTCGTCATGACCGATTTCGGTGCAGAGAAGATCAAGGTCATCAAGGAAGTCCGCGGCATCACCGGCCTCGGCCTTGCCGATGCGAAGGCTCTCGTCGAAGCCATCCCCGCCAAGCTCAAGGAGGCTGTCTCCAAGGAAGAGGCGGAGGAGCTCAAGACCAAGCTCGAGGCTGTCGGCGCGAAGGTCGAGCTCAAGTAAGCGGATACGCCATGAAACGAAAACGGACGTTCATTCGAACGTCCGTTTTTTATTTTACCATTGGCATGGAAAGGCGGAAAAAAACCATCCCCGGACAGGCCGGGGATGGGAACGTTATTTAACGTTATTTGATGTTTCCAGGCGGATTATTTTACCTGAAATGCGAAGTAGACATATTCACTCTCGTTAGGAGTATCAACATTGTCCAAATCGCGTACATTCATACGGATGACATAGTAATCGGTAAGATTCCAAGTGCTAATACTACCTATACCTGCGGACACTCCGTCATTAAAGTAAAGATCACCGGCCGCACCATCGAACGTGGTCTCCGTGACATTAGCGCTATCAGTGAAGCGGTGAGACTTAGCGACAAATCCCGGATACGTCCCCACATCGGCGGAAGATACGTCTGCAACGACCACGCTGTTGTTTGCATGGACGGCAATCTCTTTCACATCACTGCGAGTCAGCGAAACAGCGTTTGCTATGGCCATATCAAAGTTGCTGTACATGGCCATTGGGGATTCAGCGCCACCTAAGGTAACACTGCCACCGCTGGACTTAATAGTGGTGATCGCATTGGCAATCTTGACATACGCGTTGACATTGATTGTCCACGTCTCGGCACCGCTACCATCCTCGGGATATACAGTGACGGTCACCGTGTCGTCTAGAGAAACGGTCACGGTATTGGACTCATCGCCACGGCAAGTGATGGCCTCATCGGAATTCACCTGAATAGTATACCAGGCATACTTGTTGTTGGCGCTAATGGACAGAGTTCCGTCAGTGTTACGCTCGTCAAGAGTAACATTGTAGGTATGGTCGGAGGGTGCAATGTCAGCAATGTTGTTTGCATCTTCGCTCCCCACGGTAATAGAGCCATCATTGCTCAGTTCAGTGCCGACATAGATGGTGAAAGCGCGGTTTGTAATGTTGTCGCTGTCATCCACGACCCAAACATCACAGCCAGCTGCCACAGCCGCGGCCACGGAACCGTACTGGCTGCCACCGTAGATAACCTCAACGGCACCGGTCAGGTTGTAGCTGGTAGCAGAATGGGAGTCATATATAGCATTGTTGGCTACCGTAACGTCGCCGAACAGGTAGTTGCAGTCTCCATCTGCACTGTCAGTCCCGTCGCTGGCCTCGTTGACAAGCTTCACATCGGTGACGTAACCGTAAGTGCTACTAGTGGCAGTTTGGTCAAATGTGACGTGGAACAGCTTGCCCTGATTCTCAACCAGAATATCGGTGATGGCCTTCTCGGCAATGATGGTACGCTCCAGGCCGTCCACATAGACTACCATCTCGTAGTAGCCGGTGTTACCAACCTGATGTCCGACAGTCTCGCTGGTGGTAAACAGATGCGTGCCGTAGGTTGCCTGAGGTATGGACTTTTTGATGTACACGTTCTGCGTGAAGGTACCGTCGGTAGACCAGAATACCTCGATGGTGCCGTCGGCAAAGTCAGGCAGATTGTTGATTTCATAGGTGGTATAGGTGTTTCCGGTCTTAACAAGGAATTTGGTGCTGCTGTCAACATGGGCAACAACATTATCGTCTACCTTTATAGTGGAACCGCCCACATCGATGGTAGCGGCGTTATGATAGGCGACCCAAACAGTATTCGTAGTACCCTCTTCCCAACCTTCCAGATTAACGGTACCGTCGTCATTAGTGTACACCAGATACATGGCATAGCCCGCAAAGATGGTGTTGGCACCGGGTTCCTCAGAAACGTTAACATCCTTGGGATACTCAGTAAACCCAGTGGTAGAGTCATCCAGCGTGGGAATAGCATCGTCTACATCCCAATATGGGTAATCGATTGAGTTAATACCGTCAATGGAATTGACAACAACGGTGGTCTCAGTGCCGTCCATGTAGACCAGAGTGGCCTGAGCATAGCCGGGGGTTC
>CAZSRK010000040.1:11028-19266 GCA_964609305.1 uncultured Oscillospiraceae bacterium | reverse complement strand
GCGCTATGAGCGCGCCGTGCAGACCCCGCGCAAGATGCTCGAGCGTTTCGACGCGGCCAAGGCTGCCAAAAAGTAAGATAATCAGTATCGTTATATAGGCAGGAGTGATCATAATATGGAACACCTTAACAGAAAGATCGCGATCCCGTCCTTTGACCTGACCGGGAAAACCGCCATCATCACCGGCGGCACTCAGGGACTGGGCTTTGGCATCGCCTGCGCGCTCGCCGCTTACGGATGTAACGTCGTTATCACTGCCCGCACGGAGAAAAAGGTCATCGACGCGGTCGCGGATCTGAACGAAAACTACTGCAAGGGTGGCCGTGCCCTTGGCATCCCCGCCGATTCCAGCAAGGCCGAGAACGTGCAGATGGTTATCGACAAGACCGTCGAGGAGTTTGGCGAGCTGAACATCCTTATAAACAATGCCGGTATTTCCGGCCCCACCGCGCTTATCGTCGAGACCCGCGAGGGTCGCCCCGAGTACAGCGTTGCGGATTTTGAGAAGGTCATCGCGACCAACCTGACTGGAACTTTCATGTTCTGCCAGGCCGCCGCACGCCAGATGATAAAGCAGAACGCAACCAACGGCAAAAAGGGTGGAAAGATAATCATCACCGCCTCCGTCGGCGGCATCATCGGCGGCAAGGGTGTTGTCGGCTACGGCGCCTCCAAGGCCGCCTGCATGAGCCTCGCCCGTACCATGGCTAACAACTTCGGCCGCGAGAACATTACCTGCAACTGCATCTGCCCGGGTTACGTTGTCACCCCGCTCAACGAGGAGTTTTTCATCGATGCGGACGGCAATGAGACCGAATACTACAAACAGCAGGCGAAGGCCACCTCCGTCCGCCGTCTTGGTACTATCGAAGAGATTGCCGGTCCAGTTCTGGCGATGTGCTCCGACAGTTTCAATTACATGACCGGCACCTACATACTCTGCGACGGCGGCCAGTCTATCCCTGCCGAATAAGTCAGGAGATGCATATGGAATTTCAGAACATTATCTACACCGTTGACGAGGGGATAGCCACTATAAAGCTCAACAGGCCCAAGGCTCTCAATGCCCTCAACAGCGAGATCAACAGGGACATCATGGAAGCGATCAAGCTCGTCCAGGCCGATGAGAGCGTGCGTGTGCTGATAGTGACCGGCTCCGAGCGCGCGTTTGCCGCCGGCGCCGACGTCAAGGAGATGGCAGACGCCACGCCCCGCTATGCCAGAGATTTCTGCGGCCTCGCGATCGAGATCAACAACATCCTTGAGTCCATGCCCATTCCGACCATTGCGGCTGTCGGCGGCTTTGCTTTCGGCGGCGGATGCGAGATGACGCTTGCCTGTGATTTCCGTGTCGGCGGGCCGCGCACTACGCTGTCCTTCCCCGAGGTCGGTCTCGGTATAATCCCGGGCGCAAACGGCTGTGCCCGTGCGACCGCCATCCTTGGACCGGCAAAGGCCAAGGAGCTTGTCATGCTCACACCCATGATTCCCGGTGCGGAGGCTTATAAGCTCGGACTGCTCAACTGGTTTGCCGAGGCTCCCGAGGAGCTCAGCGCCAAGGCGAAGGAGGCCAAGGCCGCACTCAAGCAGGCCAAGCTCTCCGGGGATGAGAACGCCATTAGCCAGGCGAAGGCCGCCTCCAAGGCCGCTGAAGCCGAGTGCGCCCAGGCCGAGTATGAGGCCATATATGCCAAGGCGATAGAGATCGCCAAGGCCCTGATCGCAAAGCCCGGCTGCGCTCTTGCTTCCGCCAAGGCAGCAATCAACAAGGCCGCCATCGAGAGCATTGCCGCCGGCAAGGCTCAGGAGACTACCGAGTTCACCCTTCTGTTCGATACCCATGACCAGAAAGAGGGAATGGCCGCTATGATCGAGAAGCGGACGGCCGTATTCACGAACAACTGAGCAAATCGCCCGACCCGTTCCGACAAACGGGACGGGAAGGGCGCTCCAGCTAAATCCAAAACAATTATATAATTTAGGAGGAAACACAATGTCCATCAAGAAAATTGCAGTTCTTGGCCAGGGCCAGATGGGTTCTGGCATCGTGCAGCATGCCGCTAGCAAGGGCTATGAGGTCCTGCTTTACGGCCGCAACCCCGAGAAGGTCGCCGCCGCTGTCGCGAAGATCGAGAAGGCCTATGGCCGCAATGTTGAAAAGGGCCGCATGACCGAGGAAGCCAAAGCTGCCGCCGTCGCCAACATCAAGACCACCAGTGCTCTTGAGGATGTCGCCGACGCCGACATCGTTATCGAGGCCATTTCCGAGGATCCCGCACTGAAGAAGGACTTCTTTGCAAGGCTCGACGCTATCTGCAAGCCCGACGCCATTCTCGCCACCAACACCTCTTCCATCAGCATCACCGAGATCTCTACTGCCGTCAAGGATCCTTCCCGTTTCATCGGCATGCACTTTTTCAGCCCCGTTCCCGTTATGAAGCTTGTTGAGATCATCATGGGCCAGGGCACCAGCGAAGAGACCTATGCCGCTGTCAAGGAGCTCTGCGACGGTCTGGGCAAGGTTTCCGTCAAGGTCTGCAAGGACACCCCGGGCTTCATCGTCAACCGCTGCCTGTTTGCGTTCATGCTCGAAGCCATCCACGTTTATGAGGACGGCGTCGCTTCCACGACCGACATCGACCTGGCCATCAAGAACGGCCTGAACCATCCGATGGGCCCCTTCCAGATGATGGATCTGTCCGGCCTCGACACTTTCCCCGCTGTCTGCGATAGCCTGTCCGCTCTGGACGTCACCACCTGGGCTGCTCCGAAGTCCGTTCTCGACAAGATCGCCGAGGGCAAGTATGGCCAGAAGTCTGGTGAGGGCTGGTACGTTTACAACAAGTAAGTCACTGACTTAGCAAGTTTATTAATATTTTTTAGGAGGAAAATCCCCATGGAAATGAAAGACGTTGTCATAGTTGCCTATGGCCGCAGCCCCGCGACCCGCTCCCGCAAGGGTGGAATGGCCGCCATGCACCCCATCGAGTATGGCGCCCAGGTTCTCAATGGCGTTCTCGCCCGTGTTCCCCAGCTTGACCCCAACGATATTGAAGATGTCATCATGGGTAACGCCATGAGCTTTGACGAGACCGCAATGAACATTGCTCAGCTCGTTGTCAACCGCGCCGGCCTGCCCGACAGCATCTGCGGCATGACCATCAACCGTTTCTGCTCCGGCGGCCTTCAGGCCATCTCCCTTGCTGTCAACGCGATCGCCTGCGGACAGGGCGATGTCTACGTCGCTGGCGGCATCGAGGACATGACCTTCACCTTTGGCAAGTACGACGCCTCCCACAACGACAAGTGGCTTGAGGTCAACTATCCCGGTGCTTACATGAGCATGGGCATGACCGCTGAGAACGTTGCCGACAAGTACGGCATCACCCGCGTCGAGATGGAAGAGATGGCTCTCGAGTCCCATCGCAAGGCCGCTATCGCCCGCCGCGACGGCAAGCTGGCCCCCTCCATCATTCCCATTACTCTCACCAACAGCGACGGCACTCCCGTTCTGGATGACAATGGCAACCAGATCGTCATAGATTATGATGACGGCATCCTTGCCGAGATGGACGGCACCCTTAAGACCTCCATGGAGAAGATGGCCGGCATGAAGCCCGCCTTCAAGCCCGATGGACTCGTCACTGCCGCTACCTCCTCCCAGACCAACGACTGCTGCGCCCTCGTCGTCCTGATGAGCGCCGAGAAGGCCGCTTCCCTGGGTGTTGAGCCCATTGCCCGTCTGAAGAGCTTCGCCGTCGCCGGCTGCGACGCCACTCTCATGGGCCTTGGACCCATCTATGCGACCCCGAAGGCACTTGCCCGCGCTGGACTCGAGCTCAAGGATATGGATACCATCGAGATCAACGAGGCTTTTGCTTCTCAGTCCCTGGCTTGCATCCGCGAGCTCGGCATGGACATGGAGAAGGTCAACCCCTATGGCGGCGCCATGGCTCTCGGCCATCCTCTCGGATGCACCGGCGCTATCCTCATCGGCAAGGCAATCGACCGTCTGCGCGAGATCGGCGGCAAGTACGCTCTGGTCACCATGTGCATCGGCGGCGGCATGGGTGCTGCCGGCGTCCTGGAGATGTGCTAACCGTCTCTTAGAGATAATCGCAAAAACCAATAATAAAAAAGACCTGACTGTAAAGTCAGGTCTTTTTTTGTTACCTGGAAATCTTATGTGCACATGCGTACAGGCTACTTTTAGCAATTAATCCGGAGGGATATCCTCATGCGGGATGTCTTTTCGTCCGCGCCTATATTTTCTGCCCCTGTTTGTCGCCAAGCAGTTTACGGTTGAGCACAAGATACAGTATGCCGGAAGTTGCGGCGCTGACTATGTCACTGATTGGCTCAGCCCAGTAGATGCCCATAACGCCGAAAAACCGGGGGAGGATGAGTGCCAGCGGCGTAAGCAGGATGATCTTTCTCAGGCACGCGATAAAGACCGAGGTCTTGGCTTGGCCCAACCCGACAAAAGTGCACTGCACGGCCATCTGAAGGCCAAACA
The DNA here is from genome assembly GCA_964609305.1 of uncultured Oscillospiraceae bacterium. Lineage (GTDB taxonomy): Bacteria > Bacillota > Clostridia > Oscillospirales > Oscillospiraceae > CAKSXP01. The sequence continues at coordinate 14,750 of CAZSRK010000040.1, read as the reverse complement.
GCCAAACACCGCCCAGATATGTTGGCAGCACGTGCTCAACAAGGCTGACAAGCTCCTCACTCTCGGTGAAGATGCTGCCGAATACGCCTAGCATTGTCATGCCCGCAATACAGAACAGACATGTATAGCTCAGCGATATCACTAACATCGAGCGAAAGCATTTTCGCACGCGTTCGAAATTCCCGGCGCCGTAGTTATAGCTGATAACGGGCTGCACGCCCTGGTTAAAGCCCTGTACCGGCACAACGGCAAGCTGCATGATGCTCTGGAGTATGGTCATCGATCCGACATACAGGTCGTTTCCATAGGCTTTCAGGCCGCTGAGGAATACGATCTGCACGAGGCTTTCCGTCGACTGCATTATAAACGGGGATACGCCAAGAGCCGAGACCCTGCCGATGACGGACAGCTTCGGTTTCATCATCGCGACGGATATCCTAAGCGAGCTTTTTTTCGAGGCAAGGAACCATACGACCCATACGGCGCTGAAAAACTGTGATATGACCGTCGCGATGGCCGCACCCTTGACACCCATTCCAAAGCCGAAGATGAAGATGGGATCGAGGATGGTATTGGCCACAGCGCCTATCAGGACGGACAGCATGGCGGTTTTGGCCTGTCCCTGGCTGGTTATATAGGGGTTCAGGCCCAGCGCGAGCTGTACGAACAAAGTACCGTACAGATAGATGGTCAGATAGTCGTCGGCATAGCCGATGGTGTCCTCACTCGCGCCGAACAGGTACAGCAGAGGGGTTTTGAAAATCAAAAACACCACTGTGAGCACGACGGAGCAGAACACGAGCATGACTATGGCATTGCCGAGAATACGTTCGGCGGCTTTTTTATTGCCGCGACCCATCTCGATCGCCGCCAGCGGCGCGCCTCCCTGCCCGGCGAAGGCCGCAAACGCGCTGATAATGAGTATGATGGGGCTGCACAGTCCCAGCCCCGTCAGCGCCACACCGCCGATGCCGGCGATATGGCCGATATACATCCTGTCAACGATATTGTAAAGCAGATTGACAAGCTGTGCGATTATGGAGGGTATCGCCAGAGAACACAGAAGGCTTGAAAGCTTCTGTGTCCCGAGGCGTTCTTCGCTTTGCATTAGATCATCATTGCCTTTCCGAATGCATCACGGGTGCACTTCTGAATATTTCCGGCGCCGTTGCAGTCGCCGGCTACATAAAAACGGGAGGCGCTGTCGGCATAGGAGAGGGCCTCGTCTATGCAGGGGCGCATACCGCCGCAGATGACAACGCTGTCGGCCTTTATCATGTGTTCCTCACCCTGTGCGTCGACATAGGTGACGGTGTTGTCCACAACGGACTTGGTGGTCACATTGACAATACCGCGGAGATTGTCATAAGCCTCCCAGGCGCAGGCAAGCCGGCCGCTGCCGTCGGGATTAGTGGGCTTGACATAGCTCATCGTTATATAGTGCAGATGGGATGCGTCATGCGCAAGCTCGCACTGACGGGTGAGGATGGTCACGTCGTGGCCGTTGTCGGCCAGATACATCCCTGTTTCAACGCCGGTCTCGGAACCGCCGACTATCACAACGTTGTGGCCGAGCGTGTACTCCTTGCCGATTATATCAAGGCAGGTGGGATACAGCGCGCTTCCGTCCGCTCCCCGCAGGCCCTCGATGCTCTCAGGCAGCACAGGTACGGCGCCGGTCGCTGCGATGACGGCGTCGAATCCAAGCTCCGCGATATACTCGGGCGTGGGCTCGGTGTTCATGACGACCTTGATCGCAGATTTTTCTATCTCGCGTATCAGCCAGTTGCGGTAGTCTGCAATAGGCCATTTGAAAGCGAAATAATCGCCGTGGAAGAGCTGTCCGCCAAGCATGTCGCTCTTTTCAAACAGTGTGACGCCGTGGCCGCGGCTTGCCGCCGTCAAAGCGGCCTGCATACCGGTCACACCGCCGCCGATGACTGCAACGCGCTTACGCTGCGTGCTGCTGTCGACCATGCGTGGAAGCTTGTAGTCCAGTCCGACCATTGGGTTGACGGAGCAGACGGACAGCCATTCGGAGGGGTCAACCTCCCGCTTGATACCGTGGCACTTATTACACCACAGGCAGGGACGTATATCCTCGCCGCGGCCGGATTCGATCTTTTTGACATATTCATAGTCGCACATGAATGCGCGGGCCATATAGAACATGTCGCATTTGCCCTCGGCGATGTACCTGTCGAGCTCGTCAGGATCCTGGAATCCGCCGTTGGGGGCCAGCAGGGCCTTGACGCCCGCCTTTTTCATAGCCTCGCAGTAACCTATCGTCGGATGGTCGCCCCTTGTGAAATTATAGCTGATGGGATGCGCGCGGGCGATGTCTTTCTCGCGGATCTGAAGGATATCGGCAAGACCGTCTATCGCCTTTGCAAAGGAGACTGCGTCCTCAAGCGTATAGCCGTTTGCCATATCTCCGCTGTACCCGTTGGGCTGTTCGCCGGCAAAGCATATCTCTATGATAAAGTCCCTGCCAAAGACCTCTTTTACGCGCTGCATGACCTCTATGTAAAACCTCATTCTGGCAACTACGGTATCTCCGCCGTAGTCGTCGCTGCGCTCCTGAGCGGCCGGCTGCATGTCCAGATCCAGACGCATCGTAAGACCGTCGTAGCCGCAGCGTTTGTACATGAGAAGATGATCGATAAAGTTCTCTATTACCTCAGGGATACGCTCGCGCGGCAGGGGATCGGTGGGCTTAGGGTCAGAGTTGAGGCTCATTGCCAACCCGCCGCGGAGGCTATACCCATCCGGAAACACCGGTTTTGTGCATACCAGCACCTTGGAGCCGTAAAAATGCACCTCATCCGCGAGCTGAGAGATGTAGTTTTCAACGCTCGGGTCGGAAAGATCAAACGCCTGCATACGCTGGGCGTCGTCCATGTTTGCCTTGCGCTGCCCGGGATAGTCGTTCCACTCCGCCAGGGAGATCACGGCAGCCCCATTGCGCGCAAGCCTTGCCTGGAAGCTGCGGTAGCCCTCGGCAGGGAAGGTCTCGGGTCCCTGGAAAAAGTGCGGAGAGGCATTCGGGTATGCCATGCGGTTTTTAAGGATCGTGTTTCCCACGCGTGCGGGAGAGAGCAGGTGGCTGTACTTCTTGTTCATGAGGTGCTCTCCTTTCAATTTGTGTTGTTATTATTTCAGCTTTCCGGGAGTTTACATACATCGACCCATTTAAGGGCGTCGGAAAACCTGTACAGTTCATCACAGGTCAGACCGATAGCGCTGTTTGAACTGCCGACGGCCGGGTAAACGACGTCGAAACGCTGAAGGCTTACGTCTGCATAGACGGGCACTCCCTCGTTCCGACCGAAGGGGCACACGCCGCCGACCGGGTGCCCTATAAGCCTGAGGACATCATCCGCCGGGAGCATGGTCGCTTTAAAGCCGAAGGTCTGCTTGAATTTCTTGTTATCGATGCGTGCATCACCTGCCGCCAGAACGAGCAGACAGCCGTCTCCGTCCTTGAACGACAGGGTTTTGCATATGCGCGCGGGCTCTGTGCCGACGGCCTGCGCTGCCAATTCTACTGTCGCGCTGGAAACATCGAACTCCAGCACTCGGTCCTCTATGCCGAGCTCTCGGAAGAATGCCCGGCCTTTTTCTATGGACATTGGGGGTAAGCTCCTTTCAGGTGGTTTCGCATACTCATATAATAAACCAATACGGACAATATGGCAAGGGATTTCCAACGGCGCGGCGCG
>CAZSRK010000040.1:0-10928 GCA_964609305.1 uncultured Oscillospiraceae bacterium | reverse complement strand
GAATCCACCGCCGCCGAATCCACCGCCGCCGAATCCACCGCCGCCGAATCCACCGAATCCGCCGCGTCCCGCTCCGCCACCGCCGGAGTGGCCTCCGCTGAAATCGTCAAAGCCGCCGCCGGAGCGGGGAGGACGGGGACCGTGGCGCGGCGGCGGATTTACGTGGGGGCCGTGCCTGGGCCTGCTGATGAAGAAGAACGGAAATATGGCTCCGCTTCTGTAACTGCTGTAATATCTCCGCCTTCTGCTTATGGCGCCTGCAAAAACAACTATAACCATAAACACCACGATCAGAAACCCGATGACAACAAAGCCGCTGTTGCTCTCAGGCTCGGGTTCGGGCATAGCTCCGCTGACGGAGGAGCCCACGCCATAGTAATTTGCGTACCAGCCGGAGAGCTCCGTAAGCAGGGTTTCGACTGCCTCGTCATAGTTACCCCTGTCAAAGTCGTCCCAGAAGTAATCGTTCAGGTATTCGCCGGCTATCTCGTCCGTAAAGACGTCATTTATGCCGGAGCCGGTGGCCAGCCAGCCCTTGCCTTCGCTGACAGCGGCAAGCAGAAGCATACCGTTGTTCTCCTGAGCGTCGCCGATACCCCAGTCATTGAAAAGCCGGTTCGCATACTCGTCGGAGGCGTAACCGTCAAGGTAATTTACAAAGACTACGGCGATCTGAGCGCCTGCACATTCAGTCATGAGCCTCTCGTTCGTCTCGATGACCATCTGCTCCGTTGACTCCGATAGCACGCCGGCAGCGTCGGTCACGAATATGTCCTCGCCCTGCTCAACAAAGGCAGCGACAGGGAAACACAGGCATATCATGGCAAAAAGGAGGGAAAGCAGTACCGAAAAATATTTTTTCATATTATCAGCTCACCTCGGTCATTCAAATAATTCAGGCTCTTCTATGCCCAGAACATCGCTGAAAACGTTGGCCGGAAAAACCTCCAGTGTTTCACTTATGAGAGAGCGTACGCCGGCGTTATAGCCGGATGCAGAAATGACCGCCTGTGCACCCGTAAACGTAGAGACGTAATCGGACACGGCGTCGTCGGATTCCAGCGCGGAGCCGGAGATCATGTCGTGCAGACTGTTATAGGACTCGATAAGGGATTTATACGCATCGTACATATCCGAAACGTCCCGCGAATCCATGGACTCCAGGAGCGTTCCGCGCGCTGAGCGCAGGGCTTCGCACTCGTCCGGATACTGCGCGTCACATTTTGTTACAAGTCCCAGCGAGGCGTCGGTCAGAGCGTCAAGCTGGGAATAGATGCTCCTTGTCGTATAGCCCTCGCTCTCCGAGTATACGCCGTCATAAAAGCTGTTTGCCGTGTTCCTGACGACGACGGACAGCGAGCGGTGCACGCCGAAAAGCGTTGATCCCGCGACAATGACGGCAGCGACCAGAACAGCGACGGGGCGTTTTGAGAAAATGCTCATCGTGTCATCACCTTTTTGTGGGCAGGAGGGTCATACCCGCATGTCAAGCAGCTTCTGCTTGAGCTCGTTTTCTATGCGCACAAGCTCCGTCTCTGCGTCGGCGCGCTTGGCGCGCCCCTCCTCCTGTATCTGACGCACCTCGTCGAGCGTCTCAATCAGCTTCTGGTTCGTTTCCGTAAGCGTCACGATGTCCACGACGCCGCGCTCTGACTCACGCGCAACCGCGGCACTGTTCATTTTAAGCGCCTGCGCATTCTTGCGCAGAAGCTCGTTGGTTACATTCGAGACTTCGCGCTGCGCCTCCATTGCCTGCTGCGAATGCTGCATGGACAGGGCAAGCACCATCTGAGACTTCCACAGCGGGATGGTGTTGACAATAGAGGTCTGTATTTTTTCTGCCATAAGGCTGTCGTTGTTCTGGATAAGGCGGATCTGAGGCGCCATCTGTACGGATATCATCCGCGTCAGCTCCAGATCGTGCAGGCGCTTTTCAAACCTGACAAGCATGTTGGCAAAGTCGTTTGCCGCCTGCGCGTCGTCGGGCAGGCCGCTCTGCCGGGCCTTTTCCTGAAGCTCGGGAAGATCCTTGCCGCGCAGTTCCTCCAGGCGCAGCTTTCCGGCGATGATGTACATGGAAAGCTCCTTGAAATAGGCAAGGTTCATCTCATACATCTTGTCCATGGTGGCAATGTCCTTGGCCAGTATGCGCCAGTGCTCGTCGAGCGCCTCAGCGATCTTGTCGACATTGACCTCTGCCTTGTCATACCGGGCCTTGAGCTCGTTGATACTGCGCTGCGCCCGCTTGAAAACGCCGAAAAGGCCCTTCTTTTCCGTGTCCTCGACATTCAGGTCCTTGAGCTCGAGCACAAGGCTTGAGAGCATGTCCCCGACCTCGCCAAGGTCCTTGGTGCGCACTTTGTCTAGCGCCTGCGCGGAGAAGTCGGATATGTTTTTCTGCGCGGCAGCTCCATAGTTGAGCACGAGGTTTGTATCGGTAACGTCGATCTGTTTGGCAAATTCGCGCACCGCCGCCTGCTCCTGCGGGCTGAGCCTCTCGATATCGAGTTTCATCTCATCGGCGGTGTTGGTCACATCGGCAAGCCCCGGCGCGGGCTTAGGCGCCTCCGGCATCTTATCCTGTTCCCCGGTCGGGTCAAGTGTGAGCCTGGGCACATATTCCTGTTCGGCTGCTGCGGCCTGGGAGAGGTTGTTTTCATTCATTTCGGAAAATCCTTTCTGATTGGTTTATGGTTTATTTTTCTGATGAGAAGGGGCTTGCGCTGCCAAAGGGGCTTTGATAGCCTGTGTTTGGCGTCCCTGTCTTTTTTTTGGTTTTGGTGTCGTCGGCGAGACCCTCGCGCGCAAGCATCGCGTTCATGACCTGTATATCGGTGTCTATATCCATCGCCTGGTTTGCAAACAGGGAGTCGAGCTGCCTGTTAAAAGCTGCAATGGCGGTGTCGAGCATCTCCTCGATGTTGCGTTTTGTGCCGGAGATATTGCTGCCCTCGATGCCCTGCGCGTCCATGCGGTCATAGGCGTTGAGCAGCTTGATAGTCGTCGGCAGATAATAGCCGAGGAATTTCCGTATCTGGGGTACGTCGGCGGGATCATGCTTTGCGTCAAGCACGATCTTATCGGATATCTGCATGAGCTGATTTATCTTTGCGCGGATAGCTGGATTGTTGATGGAGGCATACAACCGGCCCATCTCCTTCTGCGCCAGCGCCCCCTCGTCTATAATTGCCTGTATCTCCTCGCTGTACGGGCTCTCGGCCTTGGTCTCATTCTCGACCTCCTCCTCGGGCTCCGCCTCGTCCTTTCTCAGGCGTGCGCAGATCCTCGACGAGACGATGCCGATCAGAATGCTCGCAGCCAAACAGACTATCAGAGCCCAGAGCTTGTACATGGGCAGGATAAAAGACAGAATAAGCCAGGTTGCGGCAAAGAGGTAAATCGGTATGACGGAGTGTTTTTTTCTGGCCTTTTTCAAGGATGTTTCCTCCAAAGTCGCAAATTAATACTCATAATAATATTATATCCAACAGGGCTCAAACGTCAAGAAAAACCACACTTGCGCGGGACAGGGCCGTGTAGTATAATTAGACGAGAAATTTCAGAGGGGTAATTTATGATGATAAAGGTTGCGCCGTCAATACTTTCGGCGGATTTTGCAAGACTCATCCAGGATGTGGACGAGGTCAGAAACGGCGGAGCCGACTGGCTGCATGTCGACGTTATGGACGGGTTGTTCGTGCCGAATATTTCCATCGGCATACCCGTGGTCAAGTCACTGCGCCGTGCGACTGATATGTTTCTGGACGTGCATCTTATGATCGACCGGCCGCACCGATATGTGCGCGAGTTCTGCAACGCCGGGGCGGACATGGTATGCTTCCATGTCGAGGCCGACCAGCCGCAGGATATACTCGATGCAATAGCCGCCGTGCGGGAAGAGGGGAAGCAGGTCGGTCTGGCACTCAAACCGAAAAGCCCCGCGTCCACGCTGGCGCCCTACATGCGCATGGTGGACATGGTGCTCGTAATGACGGTCGAGCCTGGCTTTGGCGGACAGAGCTTTATGCATGAGCAGCTCACCAAGATAAGGACGCTGCGCGACGCGCTGGACGAGGTAAACCCCGTGTGCGAGCTGGAGGTGGACGGGGGCATAGATCCGTCGACGGCGCCGCTTGTAATATCCGCGGGAGCGAATGTGCTCGTCGCGGGTTCCGCCGTGTTCGGAAAGACGGACAGGGCAGCGGCTGTCGCCGCGGTCAGGGGGGAAGAGGAATGACGTTTTATCCCGCCTCGCTCGAAACGCTGATCGAGCGGTTTTCCTCGCTTCCCGGTATTGGACGAAAAAGCGCTCAGCGCCTGGCTTTCCATATCCTCAGCCTGCCGGAAGGCGAGGCTGAGGCCTTTGCCGATTCCATACTCGAGGCAAGAAAGAATGTGCATACCTGCCCCATATGCCAGAACCTGACGGACGGGGAACTTTGCAGCATCTGCCTCAACGATAAACGTGACAAATCTACCATATGCGTCGTTGCCGAGCCGCGGGACGTGCTCTCTATCGAGCGCAGCCGCGAATATAACGGGGTGTACCACGTCCTGCACGGGGTGATCTCCCCAATGAGCCATATCGGGCCGGACGATATCCGCGTGGCCGAGCTTGTCTCCCGCGTCGCCGCCGGCGGTGTGGAGGAGGTTATCATGGCCACTAATCCCGACACTGAGGGCGACACGACGGCGATGTACATCTCCCGCCTGATAAAGCCCTTTGAGGTTAAGGTAACCCGTCTCGCCTACGGTATACCTGTCGGATCAAATCTCGAGTTTGCCGACGATGCAACACTTTTGCGCGCGTTGGAGGGCCGGCGCGAAATATAAAAATAAGGACTGCAGCAAAGACCCCGTCCCTTTGAGGACGGGGTCTTTGCTGCAGTTATAAAACGCGGTCACTGCTGCGGCTGGGCCGGCCGCTGCGGTTGCTGGGGCCGCTGGGATTGTGCGGGAGCCTCGGGCAGGGGATCTTTCACTGTCTCGATAAGACCCTCGGCAAGAGCGGCCAGTCCTTGTATCTCAGACGGGATAATGATCTTCGTGGCCCGTCCATTTGCCGCGGCTGCAAAAGCCTCGAGCGCGCGGATCTTTATCACTGCGTCTGACGGTGCGCTCTCGTTTATAAGGCGGATACCTTCCGCTGTTGCCGTCTGCACCTTTAGTATGGCCTCGGCCTCGCCCTCGGCCTCGAGTACGGCGGCCTGCTTCTGGGCGTCGGCGCGCAGTATTGCGGATTCACGCTCGCCTTCGGCCTCAAGGATGGCGGCTTTCTTTTCTCCCTCGGCGCGCAGTATCGCCTCGCGGCGTTGGCGTTCCGCCTTCATCTGTTTTTCCATGGCGTCCTGTATCTCACGCGGCGGCAGGATGTTTTTAAGCTCGACGCGGTTGACGCGGATACCCCAGGTGTCGGTAGCCTCGTCGAGTATGGTGCGCATCTTGGTGTTGATTACATCGCGGCTGGTCAGCGTCTGGTCAAGCTCAAGCTCGCCTATGATGTTTCGCAGCGTTGTCGCCGAGAGATTTTCAATGGCGGTGATGGGGTTTTCAACGCCGTAGGCATAGAGCTTCGGGTCGGTTATTTCAAAATACAGCACAGTGTCTATCTGCATTGTGACGTTATCTTTCGTGATAACGGGCTGGGGCGGAAAGTCGTATACCTGTTCCTTGAGCGAAACATTTTTTGCAACGCGGTCGATAAACGGTATCTTCATGTGAAGGCCGACGTTCCAGGTGCCGCTGTATGCACCCAGGCGCTCGATAACGAAGGCTCTGGCCTGCGGCACGACGCGGATATTTTTGATGAGAATTGCGACGATGATGACAATAATGATAATGGGTGCTATGATGCTGGAAAGATTGTCGAACATGAGTTTTCCCCCTTTTGTTTTTTCCCATAAATAAAGTTAATTTGTGACTTTCGCAGTCTCGGCTTCCGAGACGATGAGCTTAACACCTCTTATCTCAAGCGCGTTGACTTTTGCGCCCTCCTCGATAACCTCATCCCCGGCGGAACGCGCGGCCCAGATCTTACCATCGATGGAGACAAGGCCGGTGTTTCCCAGGTTGTCAATACGCTGTGTGACGATGCCCTCCATGCCGATAAGGCGGTCAGCGTTCGTGGGGACGGTCTTGGAATTGACATATTTCTTTGCCAGCGGACGAGTGAAATAAAGCGTCCCTGCGGAGATAACTATGAACCACACGACCTGAAGCCAGATGGGAGCTCCGAAGAGCGCGCTTATCAGCGCGGCAAGAGAGCCGAGAGCAAACCAGATGGAGGCAAGACCCGCGGTCACACCCTCGATTACGAGAAAAACAACGATTGCGACGGACCAGACAATGATCATGACGATTCCTCCTGCTCTATACGTTTATATAATGAGATGCGGAAAAAGCCGGATTTATTCGACCGGGACGGAGTCGTTGAGATATCTGCCCGCAAGCCCCGCAAGCTCGTTGTACAGGCTTTTGACCTCCGTCCAGGTAGCGACGTCTTTTTCGCTGACAGGACGGACAGCTTCGGCGGGTATGCCCGCGACCACGGTTTCGTCAGGGACCTGCGCACGCTGCTTTACAACGGCACCCTCGGCAACGAAAGCCCAGCGCCCTATCCTGGAACTGATGCTGGTTACGGAGCACATTCCAATAACAGCCCAGTCGTCAATAAAAAGGCTGTGTGCCACTGCGTTGTGGCCGATTGTGACATGATTGCCTATGTGTGCGGTGGTGCCGGGCGGCGTGTGTACGACGGCCCCCTCCTCAACCGAGGTGAACTCGCCAATCTCTATGCTGCTGTAATCCCCGCGTACTACCGCGCCGTGGCCGATATAGCAGCATTTGCCGATTTTGACATTACCGACTACGGTGGCCGTCGGGCTGACATATGTTCCCTCGCCGATCTCCGGCGCATGTCCCTCAAAGGACAAAATCATGGCTGTTTTTTCCGCTTCTTCCTCTTTTTTGGAAGGCCCGTCCCGCGCTTTCCGCAACAGCGGGCAGCGGCCGGGCTTTTTGCAATTATCGACTATATTTTAGCATAGGGTATATCAAAAGGCAACAGGATAATACTGTACCTGCCAGTCTTATGGGGTTATATGAAGAGGGGTGAAAACCTCCGTATTTACAGAAAAAACGCCTTTTGCAGAACGTAACATATGCAAAAGACGTTTTCTATGATATTTTTACTGAATGATAAAATCAGCCGCGCATGGCGATATCTCCGCGGCGGGGGCCGGTCGAGACCATCCGTATCGGGCAGCCTATCTTTTCTTCCAGAAAGTCGACATAGGCCCTGGCCTGAACGGGTAGCTTGTCATATTCACGGCAGCCGCGGATGTCGCTCTTCCAGCCGGGAAGTGTCTCAAATACGGGCTTTGCACGCTCCAACCCGGGAGTAGTGGGAAAACGCGTTGTGACAGTCCCGTCAATCTCATATCCCGTGCAGACCTTTATCTCGTCGAGATATCCCAGCACATCAAGGCAGGTCAGCGCGACCTGTGTTGCGCCCTGTATCATGCAGCCGTACCGTGTCGCCACGGCGTCAAACCAGCCGACCCTGCGCGGACGTCCGGTGGTTGCGCCGAACTCACCCTTGTCGCCGCCACGAACGCGCAGCTCGTCTCCCTCAGGTCCGGTAAGCTCGCTGACAAAAGGCTCCGTGCTCGAGCCGACGCAGGAGGAGTAGGCCTTTGTGACGCAGATAACGTCCTCGATGGAGGTCGGCGGGACCGCCGCTCCGACGCAGCCGTATCCGGCCAGCGTGTGTGACGAGGTGGTCATCGGGAAAATACCGAGATCCGGGTCTTTCATGGAACCGAGCTGTCCCTCGAGCAGGATGGTTGCGCCGTTTGTCAGCGCATCGTGCACAAATCCTACCGAGTCGCCGACAAAGGGACGGATTTTATCACCCAGTTCGAGAAGCTGCTCAAAAAGCCCGTCCACGTCGACCGGAGGCTTATGATACAGGTGCTCAAAGAGTACGTTCTTTATCTCAAGCGCGGCGGAGAGCCGGCTTTTGAGCCGCGCAGGCTCGTACAGGTCGCAGACCTGTATACCGGTTTTGGCGTATTTGTCGGAGTAAAACGGCGCTATACCGCTTTTCGTTGAGCCAAAGGCACGCCCGCCGAGCCTCTCCTCCTCATAGCTGTCCTGAAGGATATGATAGGGCATGAGAAGCTGCGCCCGCTCCGATACGATGAGATTGGGCATGGGCACGCCCTGGCTTGTCAGGCTTTCGAGCTCATCAACAAGCTTTTGCATGTCCAGTGCGACGCCGTTGCCTATAATATTCGTGATATGCGGATAAAATGAACCGGAGGGGAGAATGTGCAGCGCGAAGCGGCCGTAATCATTTATAATTGTGTGCCCGGCGTTGGCGCCGCCCTGAAAGCGGATGACAACGTCCGAGCTTTCCGCGAGCATATCGGTAATTTTACCCTTGCCCTCGTCGCCCCAGTTTGCGCCCACGATTGCCTTTACCATAATGTCGACCTCCGTTCGGTGAACATGATTTGTGCACTTATTGTAGTATACCGCGCCGGTATTTGCAAGAGCAAAAATTCTTTCTTTACTTTTTCAATTTAGTGCTGTAATATAAGGGTGCTGATTTAATTCGGCAAATTGTCGGCCTGTGCCGGTAAAAGATAAACAAATGGATATTGTGAGGATAGATCATGAACAAAAATCTGAAAAAACCCAGAAATATGGAGATGTATAAGGCGATCCTTACACTCAAAACGGTGGACGAGTGCATCAACTTTTTCGACGACCTGTGCACTGTGACGGAGCTTCGTGCCCTCGAGCAGCGTTATCAGGTCGCTGTTCTGCTTAACAAGGGCCTTATCTACAACGAGATACTCGAGCAGACGGGCGCGTCAAGTGCGACGATAAGCCGCGTCAACCGGAGTCTGCAGTATGGAAAGAACGGCTATGCAGTTGTGTTTGAACGGCTTGCCGAACAGGAGAACGGAGAGCAGGAGGAGTGACCGCCTACGGCCCTCTGGCACAGTGGTACGACGCGCTGACCGGCGATGTCCCGTATGAGGAATTTGCATCGTTTTTCGAGCGTGCTTTCCAGGAGAGGGCGCGCCGGCCGGTCAGAACAGTGCTGGACATGGCTTGCGGTACGGGAACGCTCACCTGTATGCTCGCCGCGCGCGGGTATGAGATGATAGCGGTCGACTCATCCGGGGAGATGCTTTCCATTCTGCGTGAAAAGGCAGATGGGATAGATGGTCCGGCGCCGCTTATTATCTGCCAGAGTCTGGCCGAGCTGGATCTTTACGGTACGGTGGACGCTGCAGTGTGCAGTCTGGACGGCATGAATTATATACCGGGGGAGGAGCTGCCGGAGATATTTCGGAGGCTCCGCCTTTTCGTTGAGCCGGACGGGATGGTCATGTTTGACCTGAACACGCCGGAACGCCTGCGCTCCCTTGACGGGGAGCTGTTCGTGGACGAGGCCGATGGGCTTTTGTGCCTGTGGCGCGCGCAGTTTGACGAGGATAAGGCCGCACTTTACTATGGCATGGACATTTTTTCCCGGACCGGAGGCGGACTTTGGCACCGTGATGAAGAGGAGCACATCGAATATGCGCATGAACCGGAGAAGCTGTGTCAACTGCTCCGGCGTGCGGGATTTACGGATACGCAGGTACTGACAGACGGGCCTCAGAACGCACAGGGACGCATATTCATAATTGCTCAGAATACACCACATTAAGAGGAGAGACTTATGGACAGAATAATCCGTGCGGTGTCCGGCGACGACTCCGCGAAAATTTCGGTCATATATGGCAGAGATCTTGTTGAAAGGGCGAGGGTGATCCACGGCCTGACGCCGGTGTGCTGCGCGGCGCTGGGGCGCACGCTCTGTGCGGCGTCGATTCTCGGAGAACTTCTCAAGGAGCAGGACGGCAGCGTCACCCTGAGAATAAACGGCGGCGGACCCATAGGCAGTGTGATAGCGGTGTCTGACTCCGGCGGGAATGTGCGCGGATATGTACAGAACCCGAAGGTCGAGCTACCCCTGAGGGCGGACGGCAGGCTCGATGTCGGCCGCGCCGTCGGCAGGGACGGCATGCTGACAGTCAGCCGCGATATCGGGCTCAAGGAGCCGTATATCGGCAGCACGTCGCTTGTCAGCGGGGAGATAGCAGAGGATGTGACGAAGTATTACGTTACCAGCGAACAGGTCGGCGCATCGTGCGGACTGGGTGTTCTGGTGGATACGGACTGTTCCATCAGGACGGCGGGCGGTTTCCTGCTCCAGCTCATGCCCGCCGCGGCTGAGGCCACGGTAAAACGCCTGGAGGAGAACATCGCTAATCTGCGGCCCGTTACCGAGATGCTGTGTGACGGCGGCCCGGGGGACATCGTACGGGAGGTGATGCGCGGGCTGGAGCCGAGGATACTCGACACCGTTCCGGTTGAATACAGGTGCTATTGCAGCAGGCAGCGCGTGCTTGAGGCGATATCCAGCATCGGCCGCGATGAGCTTGAACAGATGGCAAGCGGCAATGAAGAGACAGAAGTGAGCTGCCAGTTCTGCGACAGCATATATCGATTTTCTCCTGAGGAGATCCGCGGGCTTCTGGACAGGATACAGCGGGAGCAGGCGGCGCTTAATGCTTGACAATCGGCGTGCGCTTTAGTATAATCGTAGAGCTGACGCGGGAGCATAGCTCAGCTGGTTAGAGCACCTGCCTTACAAGCAGGGGGTCACTGGTTCGAGTCCAGTTGTTCCCACCATGAAAAACCCTGAAACCTTAATGGTTTCAGGGTTTTACTTTTTAAGATCAATAGCATATCTGCATTAAAGTACTACACCAAGTATCATATTGACCTATTTTTATGAACCAGCCTTCTTGATAAGGTACAATAATTTTCGCAAATTGAAAAGTAGATAAAAGAAGACATGGTTT
>CAZSRK010000039.1:0-19899 GCA_964609305.1 uncultured Oscillospiraceae bacterium | reverse complement strand
TCACCCTGCGTAAGTATATTTCTAAGTGCCATCTTTTCCCTCTTTGTATTTTTTAATCGACAGGATTTATATCCGCATATACTGAAACCCCTCGAAACTCCCGACTGGTGTTGCAGAAAACTATTATTCTGGAAACAATGCTGCGGCTGGCCTTATCCGCCTTGCAGGATAGCGTTACGCGGTAACGGAAGCGGTTATTGACTCTGACCACCGGCATTGGTGCCGGGCCAAGAACACGGCAGTTCTGACTGTCCTGCATCTCCGAACACAGTATATCGCGTATAGCGGAGCAGCATCTGAGAACCTGTGCCTCATCCGTCCCGGAAGCAGTTATTGAAAACATATCCGCAAATGGCGGAGAGTGCTGAAGCTTTCTAAGCTCTATCTCAGAGGCATAGAACCCGTTGTAATCCTGAGCCGCGGCCATGCGTATTATCTGGTTATCCGGCGTGTATGTCTGTATTACCGCGCGACCGGCCTTATCCCCTCTTCCGGATCTTCCAACGACCTGAGTTATAAGGGAAAAAGTCCTTTCGTTTGCACGGAAATCGCCCGAATATAGGCTCTGGTCCGCTGATACTACTCCCACCAGCGTAACAGAATCGAAATTCAGGCCTTTTGCAACCATCTGAGTGCCTATCATTATAGGGACCCTATTTTCTCTGAAACGGTTTAACAGAGCCTCATGTGAGCCGGCAGGCGCCACTGTATCCGAATCCATGCGGAGTATTTCAACGCCCGGAAACAGTTCCGAAAGCTCCTGAGCGACTTTCTGTGTACCTGAGCCGATATAGTTAAGTTTCCCACCGCACTGCGGGCATTCGTCATCCACACGGCGGGTATGTCCGCAGTAGTGACACATGAGTCTGTTCCCAGCGCTGTGATAGGTGAGATTTACACTGCAGTTGGGACACTCATATGTATAGCCGCACTCACTACATGTGACAAGCTTCGATGCCCCTCTTCTGTTGAGAAACAGTATGCTCTGCTCCCCTTTTTCAAGATTTTTTTTCAGTTCCTGCCTGAGCACGGAGCTTATATCGCCGCCGTTGCCCCGGCGAAGCTCACGTTTCATATCCACGACCATAACCTCCGGCAACGCCAGCTTGTTGTGACGCTCGGTAAGTTCAAAAAGTCGATAGATACCGGTATCCGCATTGTAACAGCTGACGATGTCTGGCGTCGCACTGCCCATAAGCAGAAGGCAGTTGTTCTTATAGCAGCGATATTTGGCGATGTCCCGGGCATGATAGCGTGGAACATTCTCGGACTTATATGTGTACTCCTGCTCT
The DNA here is from genome assembly GCA_964609305.1 of uncultured Oscillospiraceae bacterium. GTDB lineage: Bacteria > Bacillota > Clostridia > Oscillospirales > Oscillospiraceae > CAKSXP01. The sequence goes on along the minus strand of CAZSRK010000039.1, from coordinate 18,607 downwards.
TCGTCGATTATAATTATGCCCAGATTCTCGGCCGGGGCAAACACCGCGCTGCGCGTGCCGATGATGACTTTGGCCATTCCTGAGCGTATACGCTTCCACTCGTCGTATCTCTCACCAACGGCAAGCAGGCTGTGTAATACGGCGATCTCGTCGCCGAAATATGATGAAAAAGTTTCAAGCATCTGTGGGGTAAGAGCAATCTCCGGTACCAGAAGAATAGAGCTCTTGCCCTTTTTCAGCATCTCATCAATGAGCCTGATATACACGGTAGTTTTTCCACTTCCGGTAACTCCGAAGAGCAGCGCCGCGCCCGCATCTCCGGACAGCGCAAGGGATTTAAGCCCGTCAAAAGATTTCTGCTGCTGCGCATTGAGTTGTGGCAATCGCGCCTTTTTCCCGGTAGTAAACTGCGGCCTTCTGAAGACCTCAACAAGCTCAGTCCTGACAAGCTCCGCCTTCTCAAGCGCACTCAAACTTTGCATTGACGCACCGGTAAAGCTGCACAATTCCTTTGCAGATACCCGGCCGACAGCAGTCAGTGTTTTCAAAAGCTGCGCCTGCTGCGGAGACCGTCTGCGTTTTTGCTCGGCGATCTGCATGGCCTCTTCAGCACTGGTGTTCAAGCTGACCATTTTGACTGTCTTATCGTTCACCCTGCGCTTACCATCGCTGCGGTACCAAAGGCCAGTCGGCAATATACATTTAACGCTGTCATAAACCGTGCAGAAAAAACGCTCCCGCATCCACAAGGCAAGCTGGATTTGACCCTCGTCCAGCACAGGCTCCTCATCCAGTACTACCTCGACCGACTTGAGATTAGTCTCATCTCCGTCACCGACGGAAAGCACTATACCCTCGGTGCGCCGGTTTCCACGTGAAAACGGAACAATAACGCGCACGCCAGGCACGACCTTGTCGGAGAGGCTTTCGGGGATCCAATATGAATACGGCTTGTCGACCCAGTATGTTGCAGCAGAAACTGCAATTTTTGCTATGCCGCTCATGCCGGGCCACCTCCATATAAAAATCTTTTGTTTGGCTGCTTATACTTATTCTTCCTCTTCGATTTCCGACACAAGCTCCGAAGATTTAAGAGTAAGTTTTCCGGTATAAACCTCGTTAATTGCTATGGAGACGGGTTTTTCATCCAACGGCTCATCCTCGATCTCCGCTTCAGCGGAAATATGCCTCGCTCGGCGGGCTATTAGATTCACAAGCTGATATTTGCTTCCCACTTTTTCAACGAGTTCAGCCATGGGTGGATATAGCATCATTTTTCAACATTCCTCCAAAATTTTGATTCTGTCGGCCGTTCTGCACTTTTCGGCCGTTATTATACTGCAAATTTCGCCGGCGGCGATATCCGGATCGTCATTGATGACGATATAATCATAATTTTCAACAAAGCAAAGCTCCTCACGGGCGCGCTCTACACGGCCGTCTATACGCTCAGCACTTTCTGTGCCTCTGCCTTCCAGCCGCCTTCTCAGTTCTCCAAAACTTGACGGTGTAAGGAAAATACACACAGCCTCACTTTTACGCATTTTTACCTGCGCCGCGCCCTGAACTTCGATATCCAGAACTACATCATGGCCTTCGTTGAGCATATCCTCAACGGCCTGCTGCGGAGTACCATAGCTGTTGCCAACGTAACAGGCATATTCCAACATAGCGCCTTTTTCCACCATATCGGAGAAATACTCGTCGGTGACAAAAAAATAGTCCTCACCCTCTATCTCGCCGGGACGGGGCGACCTGGTCGTAAGCGACACGGAATACTTCATATTGGGGTTTAATCGCATAGCTTTTGATATGACGGTACTCTTCCCTGCTCCGGACGGCCCGGATATGACTATCAGCTTTCCACGCGGTTTGTCATTCATTATCGCTGCCCTCCACTTCGGCGGAGCCCTTGGCAGTTATCCTGCCGGCAACAGTCTCTGGCTGGATGGCAGATAGGATGACGTGCCCGCTGTCCATTAAAAGTACGGCCCTAGTACGGCGGCCATACGAAGCATCAATCAAAAGGCCCTTTTCCCTGACGTCCTGTATTATTCTCTTGATTGGCGCGGAATCAGGGCTGACAATGGCGATAAGACGCTCGGCCGAAACCATGTTCCCAAAACCAATGTTTATAAGCTTCAAAGCTCCGACCTCCCCTATTCGATATTCTGTATCTGTTCGCGGATTTTCTCTATTTCTGACTTTATATCAACGACAACCTTTGATATTGATGCATCGCTGCACTTGCTGCCAATAGTATTTGCCTCGCGATTAAACTCCTGAATGAGAAAATCCATTTTTCTCCCTATAGGGGATCCGAATGAAAGCATCTCCCGCATCTGAGATATGTGGCTGCGCAGCCTGACTGTTTCCTCGTCGACGCAGACCTTATCGGCAAAAATGGCCGCTTCTGTAAGTATCCTCTGTTCGTCGATTGCCCGGTTTTCAAGCACTTCAGTGAGTTTGGCCGTAAGCTTTCTTCGGTATTCGGCAACAGTCTGCGGTGATCTCTCCTCGACCTCGGATACAAGTCGCTCAATACTGTCAAGACGGCTTGCAATATCCTCGGCTAGCTTACCACCTTCCCTGGCGCGCATATCGCCGAATTCGGTCAGTGCACCCTCAAGTGCCTGAGCGATGCAACCGGCTACTGTGGACCTGTCAAGCTCTTTTTTCTCAACGGACAGGACCTCGTTAAACCGTCCAACACCGATAGCATCCAGATTGCAGGGAAGCCCGAACTCCTCGCCTATCGAAGTAACGGCATCAATATAACTCTTCGCAAGCGATCGGTTCACAATAACTTCAACGCTGTCGCTTCCTAATGAGTCGATGGCAACATATACGTCAATCTTTCCCCGGGTAATTTGCGAAGAGACAGCGCCTTTGATCTGCTCCTCGGCAAACAGATAATTGCGGGGAAGCCGCACAGACACATCCAAATACCGGTTATTGATGCTTTTGAGTTCAATACTCACAGTTATTCCGTCAATTTCCGCTTTTGCGCCTCCATATCCGGTCATGCTGTTTATCATTGTCACACTCCCCCATGCAGATTATTTTTTTGCGAATTTGTTTAGGTAAATCGCAATAAGCTGGCCAATCGCGAGATCATATAGCACAAAAATGACGTTTGCAGCCAACCAGAACAGCGCAGCAAACCAGCCCTGCAGCAAAGGCATTGACATGTCTGCATACAGGATCTCCTTCATTAGGAAAAACGCAACTGCAAAAGCGGCGTTGAATACCACCAGCTTCAGCGCCCATTCATATGGGCGCTTCCTGATGCGCTCCACAGGGCTTTTAACGATCGGATACCAGCCTAAAAACAGAAGATACAGCAGTGCACAGCCCTTCAGAGGGGATAGCAGCAGCGCCAGAAGGCCGCTGACAATGAAAGCCCCAAACGCATATGCCAAACCGCATCGCAGCACTACGAGTATCATGGCAAGGCCGGCGATTGCAGTCAACGCCAGCCTGCCGGACGGAATGACTGCAGCAAGTATGAGTATAATGACCGCCAGCGCCGAACACATCGCGCTTAACGCAATAGATCTTGTTTTGTCTTTCATATCAACAGCATCGTATCAGATCCCCGCCCATACACTCGCAGCAGCAATCTGCCACCAACAGAGATGAGCATACATTGCACATGCTTGCGCTGTCGGCATAATTGCTGCCCATGGGCCTGTAAGCATTTCCGCCAGAGCGCATATATGAAACAGCCTGTCTGTACTCCGGGTTGTTCGGCTCTATCGCAACGGCATTCTCAAAATACCGGTTGGCCTCATCGATCCAGCCCTTGCGATAGCAGACACTGCCCATGAGGAAGTTCCATTCGGCTCCGCAGTTATTTACGGTATTCAACAGCCGCTCTGCCTCGGCTACGTCCCCTCTGTTGAGACAGGTGCGGACTCTGGCATAGATCTCACTGTCAGCACCGCTGCTGTTGCTGCGATAGGAATAACTGCTCTGATATGCAGAACCGTTGGAGCTGGAGTGAGTCCTGCGGTACTCCCCTCCGTCCTTAGTCAGCATATCATACGCCTCATTAATCTCTTTCATCTTTTCCTGAGCAAGTTCCTCAAGAGGATTATCATGATAATTATCGGGATGATACCTTCTGGCAAGTTCTCGGTATGCCTTTTTTATCTCTTCTTCGCTGGCTCCGGGTGAAACGCCAAGAACCTTATACGGGTCGTTCATTCCTTATCTCCAGTTAAAATATTAGTGTCAGGCAAGCGGCTTTGAAGCATCTGGGACGCAACAGCCGGTATGCCAAAATAGATTATATTTGTAAGTATGCTCGAATACTCATTTTCCATAAGTAACTGATAGTCGCCCGCCGCAAGGTTTATTGAGTGCCGGACCGTCAGGTCAAGGGCCTGTGCGGCGCTGTCATCGAGCGACGGTCCGTCCAGAGAAAACCTCCGGGCAACGGCATTATAGGCTCCGCTCTCGCAATCCTCCGGCAAATCATCTATCGCGTCCAAGATATAAACCAGCCGTCCTATATGGTAAAACAGGTATTTCAACACTTTTCGGCGCTCCGGGATGTCCGCGGCAATGGCAGCAGAGGCAAGGATCTGTGCGAACTTGTCCGCCATGCGGTCAAGCGAGCTGTACCCCTCCTGTTCCAGCGCCCTGAGCTCACTGAGCAGTCCTTCTGCGCCAGCAGCAAACTCCGGTTCCCTCCTACACGCTTTTTTATATCCGCGTCTGAGACAAATACAGGCAAGACGTGAGGCAAGTGAGCGGAAAAATCCGTCATCGTGTATGTTATCTTCGAGCTTCAGATAACCGAGGATGACACTCATATCAGCAGCTTTGTCAAAAGTTCCTGAACAGCAGAGGCATTTACGGGCTTTAAACGGATGCGCTATGCATCGCAGCTGCTCATAGCAACTCTCGCGCTCTCCGCTTAAAAGCATGGCCATAAACGTGAAATCATAATTTACCATAAATCTGGCAGCCAAGCCACATCGTCGTTTCATACAGTGGCATAGTCCGCAATAGACAGCGCGGAACGTCTCATACTCATTTTGGCTGAGCTTATCCCTGACAGGTTGGATATAGCCAAACATCAGTCTATCCCGATAATTTCAACGTCCACAGGCCTGCTGCGCCGCCTGTTTACTGCGACAACTGCGGTCACGCCTGCAAAAAATGAAACGATGCTGACTATTATCTCAACAGTCTCCGACGCGTTAAACAGTGATGCAGCAAAATACCCGAGGAAGAACGCCAAAAGTGGCAGAAGATATACAGCGGCCGCCTTCCCTATAACCTGGGCCGAGCTGCTTTCTATCGTCACATTGTCTCCAACCGTTGCACATGCGCTGTTTTTGGCTTTGACAGACAGCGTGTTCCTGTATGAGCAGGTGCCGCCGCAGGATTCACACACGCCCCCACAGGCAGTCCCTCTTTTGATGGAGACCATGGCATAACCATTTTCTAGAAGTTCGGTCACAACTGCTTGCTGTGTCAAGTCAATCCTCCTTAAAGTACTAGCCGTCCCCGTCTCCCTCTCTGATGGAGACGTAAATCGAGTAGTCTCCCACGGTGCCTACCTCGCTGAAATCAGATATATAGATTCTGACCGGAACCGTAAAATCACCGACGGTATCTGTATAATCGGACAGATCGGCGACCGCGCGTATATTGCTCGCCGTTATATCATCCAGGATATCTGCCGTCGCACGCAGTTTTACAGTCAGGCTCCTTGTAAATATGTCAGCCGAGTAGCCGTCGGCGAGATTGATATAAGACAGATTGGTAACAACAAATTCCTTCGTCTCCAGACCGCGTATCTCAACCGTAACGGTCGCTTCTGTTGTGCCAGTCTGATTACTAATGCCGTTATCCAGCACAATGGAATAAGTATCCTGATAATACTCATCAATGTCGGACAGGTCTATTTGCCCCAGAGATATTCTGTTGATGCCGTCAAGCAGCTCAGCATCGCCAACGATCGTGATGGCGGAGGGCTCTATTGTGACTATCGTGTTCTGGCTGTTTGTCTCAGGCGAGTAGACAATATCGACAGACAGTGCAACTTCCTTCGAGGCCTCGACCGGAAGCGTTACGTTGACTGTTTCCGTCTCAAGTACGATCGAATCGTCAACAACCTGATTTCCCGAGGCATCTATTAACTGGTATTCTGTGGAAAACTGAAGCGTGGTATCCACATCTTCACGATTGATCTCAATATAAGCGTGATCAACCTGCTCAATAACCTTCTCAGGACCACTTATTCTGACGGTCAAAGGGTCAACTATCGGCTGTGAGACTATATATCCCTCGGCCACGCTGCCGACAAACCTGACTTCAACATCTATTGTCTTGGAGGTCTGCTTATCGACATAATATTCGATAATAGAAGGAGTCCGGCTCAGGATGGTTACTTCGCTCGGGTCAATTTCGCTTGGAAAACTGATTGAAAATGTAGTCCTGTTGTTGACTGGTTCTGTTATTCCGCTTATGTCTATAACAGCGGTGATTTCATCGGCGAGTTCGTTGAGCTTTGAAATAACAGTTCTTTGTCCTTCCACCCTTATAGATACAGTATTGGTGCTTACCTGGGTCACGACAAGCTCACGTGTATCACGTATGGTGTCAGCCCCGGAAAAAACCAGCGGTATGTTGCTGAATGTTTGCTCGACAGTTACCTTGTCGACAGTAGACACATATAACCACAATGCAAAAGAAGCAAACAGGGCGATAATAAAATACAGCAATTTGCTGTCAAGTATCTTTTTAATTTTCGGCTTCTGCATCGTTCTTCCCCTTTTTTCTCCTGGCTGCCAGTCGGGAAAGCCTTCCCTTTATGTTCTTATCCTCTTGTATCAGTTCGTTAATAAGCAAGCGCTCAAACGTATCGCTTGTGAGATGGCGCTTGAGCATACCATCCACCGCTACGGAGATCGAACCGGTCTCCTCAGAAACGATAACGACGACCGCATCGGAACGCTCACTCATTCCTATACCAGCCCGATGTCTCATACCGAGGTCCCTGCTGAGATTAGTGCTGGATGACAGCGGAAGCATACATCCCGCAGCAGCTATACGTTCGTTCCTTATGATCGCGGCTCCGTCATGCAGCAGCGCTTTTGGATAAAATATATTTTTGAGCAGCTCCGCCGTTACATCAGCATCTATTATTGTACCCGTATTTATGGGGTCATTAAGTGGATTTACACGCTCAAATATAATCAGCGCACCGGTTTTTGTTTTTGACAGGTCAACACAGGCGATAACCGTCTGCGTTATGACGGCCTCCATTCCCAGAGTGGAAATACCCTTGTTGAATAAAGAGGTAAAAGTAAAAGTTCCACTGCCAACTTTCTCAAGCGCACGGCGCAGCTCTGGCTGGAACAGGATAACAAGGGCAATAAGCCCCAGCTCGACTGTTCTTCTGATGAGGAAATTCACAACGTACAGATTAAACTTATCCGACAGCCAGAGTGCAATAAGAAGGATAACAATACCAAATGCAACTCTTGAGGAATTTGTCTTCCTAATAAAGATTATTACCTCGAAAATGATAAGCGCAACTATCAGAATATCAATTATATCGGATATGGTCATCAGCTGTATAAAACTGATGCTTTCAGTCAGAATCTGTCTGATGCTTTCCATAGTGCACTTCCCGTTTTATCTTAATGGTTTTATTGCAAAAACAATTTACATAATTAATCAAGATATTATATCTCATAAATCACTTTTTTGCAATAAGTTATTTGTCCCGTGTATTCATGAATTTATATATGCCAATATATTAGAGCAGGCATTTCGTACCTCATTTTCCGTTGTAAAGGGAGATACGCTCAGCCTTACCGTGCCGGTTTCAAGCGTTCCGGCCGACCTGTGCGCCTCCGGGGCGCAATGCAGTCCGCTGCGTACGGCAATCCCGCGCTCCGACAAAAACTCCGCGCAGCCGGTACAATCCCCGTTAAGCGGCAATATTGACAGAACCCCCGACTGGCATGCCATCTCCCCACTTCGGAACACACGGATACCGCTGTGCTTCTCCAGAATTGAAGCCATTATGGAAATGAGTCTCTGTTCATGTGAAAGAATCCTTCCAAGTCCCGTCCTGTTTATGTACCTTACTCCCTCAAGAAGTCCGGCTATGCCTGCCACATTCAGTGTACCTGCCTCCAGTCTGTCCGGAAGGTAATCAGGCATATGCGGGGATATGCTGTCTGATCCGCTGCCCCCATGCATGAGCGGTTTTCCCGATTCTCCGCACAGGAGCACACCGGTGCCCTGCGGCCCCATAAGTCCCTTGTGACCGGGCATGGCCACAAAGCTCACCCCCAGTGCAGAAAAATCAAGCGGTATCGAACCAGCAGATTGCGAAGCGTCGATTATCAGCGGTTTCCCCTGTTCCCGGCACATTTGCGCGATTTCTTCTATGGGCAGAACAAATCCAAACACGTTTGAAACATGTGTACAAATGACGATTTCCGACCTGCTAATGTTCTCGGAAAATGCACGAAGCGCGTCATCTTTGTCAAAAAATTTAGAGCGTGCAATAATAATCTCCGCATTTCGGGCATACAGTGGACGCATAACTGAGTTGTGTTCATATCCGGATACCAGTACTCGTGTCCCACTGCGGACAAGCGAATTTATCGCAATATTGAGAGCGTGTGTCGCATTCAAGGTGAAAACAACATTGTCAGGTTCAGACACAGAAAACATTTCCGCGATAGCACAGCGGCAGTTAAACACGATGTCAGAAGCCCTCATTGCCGCTGCATGGGCACTTCTTCCGGTACTGGCGGCGGTACGCATTGCACTGAGCACCGCACGCCGAACGTTTTGCGGCTTCTGAAGTGAGGTTGCCGCACTGTCCAGGTAAATCACAAAAACCACCCCTTATATTTCATACTTCGATTTCTGTCACACTGCCGTCGTCTTTCTGAAGCAGAACTCGTGTTGGTGACAACCCTGCATTATTCAAAACGCTAAGCGCCTCTCTGAGCCTTCGTTCGGAGACCTTTACGCAATAGGCGCATCCGGTTTTTGAAACGCCCTGCGGCGCTTTCGTTACGACCGCGGTAATGCCCGCGTTTTCCAAAGCCCGCGCCGAACGCTGCGCATAGGTCAGCGAGCGGCACATTATTAAGTATTTGAGCATCAAAACAATATACCTCCTGACTGTATCGGCGCGCAAAAATCCCCGCGCCAAACAGGCTTGCTGTAAGCCAGTTTATGCGCGGGGAACCATTATTGTTTGTATGTTACTCGTCGAGCAGGACGACAGCGTGCGCCGCGATGCCAAGGCCGGCGCCGGTAAATCCCAGCTTTTCCTCAGTCGTTGCTTTTATATTCATTCTGTTTTCCGGCAAGCTGAGAATATCGCACAGTTTCTGTCTCATTGCTGGAATATACTGCGCAAGCCGAGGCGCCTGAGCTATTACAGTGCAGTCCAGGCTGGAGACAGAAAAACCGGCCTTCACCACTTTTTCATAGGCAATAGAAAGAAGGGCACAGCTGTCCGCATCCTTATACCGTGCGTCACTGTCCGGGAACATTTGCCCTATGTCGCCCATTGCGGCCGCACCGAGGATAGCGTCAATTACAGCATGGACAAGCACATCCGCATCCGAATGACCTAGCAGGCCAGTCTGGTAAGGTATCTCTATGCCTCCAAGCACCAGGCGCCTGCCCTCTGTCCGTCTGTGAACATCGTAGCCATGCCCTATTCGCATTGTTCTTTCTCCTTCTCACTGAGGATAAGCTCCGCAAGATACAGGTCACGCGGTACGGTGATCTTGATGTTATCCTCTTCCCCCGGAACAATCCGGACGCTCATACCGATTTCCTCAACGGCCGAGCAATCGTCAGTGACGGCAAGCTCATTTTTAACGGCGGCAGTCAGAGCGCATTTGATTATTTCTGCCGAAAACACCTGCGGCGTCTGGACCGCAAAGACATTATCCCTGACCGGAGTTGTCTCCACAACGCCGTCTATCGCCAGCTTTATCGTATCGCGCACAGGCACGGCAGGCGCCGCCGCGCCGAATTTATTAGCACAGCGTATCACGGCAGATATGAGTTCCTCGCTCACCAGGGGCCGGGCGCCGTCGTGTATGCCGATGAGCTTTGCGTCAAACGAGGCTTCCGTTGTACCGGCAAGCGAGGAATGCAGCCGGTCGCTTCCGCCAATAAGGAATTTGTCAGCCTTTTTAATGCCGTACTCAAGGCAGAGCTCGGCACACCTTTCAAGCAGATCCTCCCGAGTGACGACGATTATCTCATCAACATCATCATTGCCGTCTACAGCCAGCAGCGTTCTTGCCAAAACGGGTATTCCGCCTATGCAGCAAAACATCTTGTCTTCGCCCATACGGCTCGACTCTCCGGCTGCAAGCACCACCATAGAGCAGAACGGGAGCCTCATTTTTCGCACTTTGTCTGCCAGAAATGACATTGAACCAACCTCCGTCACGCCATAGCGCGCTCAATCCTCGCCTCTACATCCTCGTATGAAGAATGTGTCGACAGCACGATCTCGGAAATGAGAATCTGTTTAGCGGAATGCAGCATTTTCCTCTCTCCGGTTGACAGGCCTCTGTCCTTATCGCGCATCACCAGCCCCTTTACGACGGAGGCTACCTCTATCAGGTTCCCGGTTTTTATCCGATCCATGTTCTCGCGATACCGCTTATTCCAGTTAGAAGTCATACTGACCTTTATTTCCGAAATCGCACACAGGATACGCTCGGCCTCATCTGCGTCTATTATTGGACGGACACCAACCTTGTCCGAAGCATCCAACGGGATTTTCACCTTCATATCGCCGCTCGGCAGCTTCAGTATATAATACTCCCTGTTCTTCCCGTCCACACGCTGGGTCTCAATACCGGCGATTACGCCGGCTCCGTGCAGCGGATGCGTCACCATGTCGCCTATTCTGTACACCAAGTGTGTCTGTCCTCCTTTGCAAGAAAAACACTTTGTAATATAAAAACACATACCTATACGAATCTATTATAAACTATTATGTATTTTTTAGCAAGGCAAATCGCTGTATTTTCAATGAAAACCGGACATGGAAAAAGCGCAGGCAACTATGCCTGCGCTTTTTAACCATCTATATGGCTTTACTCAGCGTCATCGACTTCGGGAATTATTCCAGTGGCCTCGCCAGTGGCAGAGACCTCATAAACAAGAGCATCGCCCTCGGCGACGGGCTCAGCAGAGGGGCGCTCCTCCTCACGGGCACGTGCAGGCTCCGGCTCGGAAAGTGCACGGATGGAAAGAGAGATCTTCTGCTTCTCGTAGTCAATATTAGTAATCTTGACATCGACAGTCTCGCCTACAGTCAGCACATCTTCCGGTTTTCCGATACGACGGTTGGCAATCTGAGAAATATGGATAAGACCGTCAAGACCGGGGAGTACTTCGGCAAAGGCGCCAAACGGCATGAGCTTTACAATAGTAACGCTTGCAATATCCCCGACGTTGTATGCATTGGTGAACTTCAGCCAGGGATTTTCGCTGGGGTCCTTGTAGCCCAGCGAGATCTTGCGCTTTTCCTTATCAAAGCTGATGACATAAACGTCTACCTCATCTCCGATGTTAAGAACGTCAGAAGGCTGCTTTATGCGCTGCCAGCTCAGCTCGGAAACATGGACCATTCCATCGACGCCTCCGATATCGATAAAGGCGCCATAGCTGGTCATGGATTTTACGACACCGTGATAACGGTTTCCGACCTCTATCTCATTCCAGATCTTCTCAGCCTTCTCACGGCGCTCCTTGTATGTTACGGCACGAATGCTGCCGACAACACGGCGGCGGCCACGATTAACCTCATTGATCTTCAGGCGGACTTTCTTGCCGACAAGCTCAGTCATGGGGACATCCCTGCCAAGCCCCGACTGTGACGCGGGAACAAAAACTCGAATGCCACGGATCGTGACGACCACGCCGCCCTTATTCTCCTCTGTGACGACGCCCTCGACAACGGTGCCGTCCTCGGCAGCCTTCTCTATGTCAGCCCAATTCTTGATAGCGTCGAGACGCTTTTTGGACAGCTTGACCGTGCCTTCAACATCATTTACATGCACAACGCAAGCCTCAATCGTGTCGCCAACCTTAATTACATCCTCGATTTTAACATCGGGGTCGTCCATAAACTCGGTCACGGGGATATAACCGGAATGCTTGGTACCAAGGTCAACGCTTACTTCGGTATTTGTAATGGCGGCAACCACGCCAGTAACAGTGTCTCCGTTATATATCGTCTTGATAGAATCTTCAAGCAGTTCATCAAAAGTCTTTTCAGAGTCGGACTTCTCATCCGCGGGCACTTCAGCGACGGGCTCCTCCTGCGCGGGTATTTCTACCTCTGCTGCCGTTTCGACAGTTTCAGCCTCGGGGGCCTGTGTAATTTCCTGCTGGGCTTGGATTTCTTCGTTCCTGATTTCGTCGCTCATCTGTTGTTTTACCTCCTTTATAATCCACGCCGGAGCCGACGCACCGGCGGTGATACCAACCGTGTCATACCCGCTCAGCGCCGAGAGGTCCAATTCCGATGCATCCTCTATGAACTGCACGCAGGCACAGTGCTCCCTGCATATCTCCGCAAGATGCACGCTGTTGGCGCTGTGTTTGCCACCAATGACCACCATGGCCGAGCAATTAGCAGACAATTCCATTGCCTCTTTTTGGCGGGTAAACGTAGCACCACATATTGTATCAAACAAATGAGCGTTTGTACACATTTTTTTTATTAATTTTTTGCAAACCTCAAGAACCGCCTGCTTTTGCGTCGTTTGAAAGACAACGGTAAGCGGCAGGTCGACGCGCTCCGCAGAGCCAAGGAGCCATTCCTCAAGCTCATTGGCTGTGGTAAAAACCTCTGCTCCGCTGCACCAGCCATATATCGCCTCAACTTCGGGATGGCTTTTCTCTCCAATAATAATAACTTTCCTTCCCTGCTCCTCAGCCTGAGATACAAGGGCGTGTATATGAGAGACTTTCGGGCATGTGCAGTCTATTATCTCGCAGTTTTTGGCCTCCAGTTGGTCAATTACCTCTCTGCCCACACCGTGGGATCTGATTATGACCCGGGCACCGTCAGGGACCTCATAAAAGCTGCGTGCCGTTTTGAGGCCGCGGGACTCCAGCCTTGACACGACGTCCTTATTGTGGATCAGTTCTCCAAGGCACCAGCATTCGCCGTCTCTGTCCAAGGCCTCCTCCGTCATACGCACTGCACGGCTCACGCCAAAGCAAAAGCCTGCGCTGTGGGCAACAATTATGTTTTTCATGCCCGTACCTCTCCAAGGGCCTCGATGCGATGCATCAGCGCCTCGGACTGCTGCTCAAGCTCGTCGCGGCTGCATCTTTCGATAGTATAAGCCTGTCCGATATGTATCTCTGTACGGTGAAACAGCTTCTTATGACGAGGTATATTTACGGGGATTATGGGTACGCCAAGCCTTGATGCGAGCGAGACGGCCCCTCTCTTTGCCGCACCGCCGTCTTCAGAGCTGACGCGTGTACCCTCTGGAAACATCATTATTCGCTTTCCGGCCTTGAGATATCGCATAGCCGTCCTGATAGCGTCTATATCCGATTCACCGCGCTTTACGAAAAAGACTCCGCACTTTTTGAGTATCCAGCTTAAAACCGGGATATGCGACAACTCGTCCTTCGCCATAAAATGGACCATATTCTTACGCCTGACTGCAAACACGAGAAGTACCGGGTCTATGAGCGCAGAATGGTTCGCACACATGATATATGGACCGCTGATAAGGTTTTCGCGCCCACAGACCTTCATCGGCCACAGCAGATGTACAATAGGCCAGAGGATAGTGTATATAACATGGAAAACTGGGCTCATTTGCTTTGACGCTCCTTTACAAGCCGGCAGAGCTCATCTATCTCTTCCTGCAAAGTCATGTTTGAGTTATCTATTATAATCGAATCTTCGGCGGGTCTCATTGGTGCGGCCTGTCTCTCGGAATCCTGTCTGTCGCGATAGATCATGTCTCTGAGAACATCCTCATAGGTACAGTCAAACCCCTTTTCCAGAAGCTCTCTGTATCTCCGGCCGGCCCGGGCCTCAACTGAAGCTGTGAGGAAAATTTTCAGTTCCGCGTCCGGAAGAACCACAGTACCTATGTCACGGCCGTCCATAACAACATTTGAGCATGAGGCAATTTCCCTTTGCATGGCAAGCAGATATGCCCGAACCGCCGGTATGGCGGAGACGTCGGAGGCATATATCGAGCTTCTCGGCGTCCTTATCTCATCTGAGACGTTTTCACCCCACAGGAACATGCATTGGGCGCCGTCGATATGCCTTATCTCCATCCCGATCTGCGGCAGAAGTGCCTCTATTTCCTTTGCATCCCTGGATGATATCCCGCGCTTTTGCGCGGCAAGCCCCACCGTGCGGTATATGGCGCCGGTGTCGACATAGATAAACCCGCTTTCCTCGGCAAATCCCCTGGCGAGCACACTTTTTCCGGCGCCGGACGGGCCGTCAATAGCTATTCTGAAAGGTTTGTTTTCCATTTATAGATTCTCCTCACGCGAGCACACTTTCGCCCGCCTTTTTACCGGTTGACCACGCAATCTGAAGATTAAAGCCGCCGGTATACGCATCGACATCAAGCACTTCACCGGCAAAATATAGCCCTTGCACAAGCTTTGACTGCATGGTTCTGGGGTCTATCTGCCGCACGTCGACTCCGCCGGTGGTTATTATCGCCTCATCTATTGGCCGGCTACCGGTGATCTCGACCGGGAAGCCCTTCAAAAGCTTTACAAGCTCCTGACGTTGTTGTCTGGTAATGGAGTGCACCTTTACGCGCTCCCCGATCCCTGACATATCAACAACGACTGGTATGAGCTTTTTGGGAATCAGATCGCCCAGTGAATTGATAAAATCGCTGTTATGGTACTTTTCAAAGTCCGACAGGATGCGCCGGTCAAGCGCCGTTTCATCCAGCGCGGGCTTTAAGTCGATTTTAATACGGTACTTCCGCTCACCAAATGCGCGCATATGCGCCGAGGCTGAGAGTATCAGAGGACCGGAAACTCCGAAATGTGTAAACAGCATTTCTCCAAAATCCGAATATATCAGGCGCTCATCCTCAAGTACCTTTATCGCCACATTCCGAAGCGAGAGCCCCATAAGCCTGCCGCAAATATCGCCGGCGGCAGTGAGCGGGACAAGAGAAGCCGCCGGCTTTATGACGTTATGCCCGGCTTCTGCCGCAAAGGCGTATCCATCGCCCGTGGAGCCGGTGCGTGGATACGAGCAGCCACCAGTGCAGACGATGGCGGCCGCGCAGGAGATTCTGCCGGAATTCGTCAGCACTCCTGTAACACACTCATCCTGGGTAAGCATGCGTTCGACACGTTCTCTTAAAATCCTTACTCCGGCGCTGTTGAGCAGCCTTTCAAGCGTCGCTGCAACGTCGTTCGCGTTGTCCGATACCGGAAAAACACGGCCGCCACGTTCGGTCTTCAGCGGCAGCCCGTTACTTTCAAAGAAATCAATAACGTCTGCCGGAGACATAGAGCTGAGCGAGCTGTAAAGAAATTTTGGATTCCTGGGCACATTTTTCATAAAATCGCGTATATCGCAGTTATTGGTTATGTTGCAGCGCCCCTTACCGGTTATACGCAGCTTGCGGCCCAGAGATTTGTTCGGCTCCAGAAGCACGACTGACAGTCCGCGCCCAGCGGCGGTCAGAGCAGCCATCATCCCGGACGGCCCGCCGCCGATCACGACAATGTCAGATATGCGTGCTCTTGTCATAGACGTCATAGTCCGACCATATCCCTTCGAGTTTTCTGAATGTCTCGCTCAGCGACTCACTGTGCCTGATACCAATTGAGACTATCAGCGCGTTGATAAGGCTCATCGGCGCAACAAGGGAGTCAAGGAAGGATACCATGTCGCTCTTTGCAAAAAGGTTTATGTCGGCAAGCCCGACAAATGGTGAGCTTGGGCTGTCAGTTATGCCGATCACCGTCGCGCCGGTCGATTTTGCAAACTGCATCGCCTTGACTGTACGGCTGGAGTATCGCGGGTAGCTGATACCGACAAACACGTCGCCCTGGCTAATACGGAATATCTGCTCATAGACTTCGCTTACCGAGGTGTCGTGTATAAGCCTTATATTGCTAAGGATCAGGTTAAGGTAAAAGCCCATGAAGTTGGCCAGCGAGGTAGATGAACGCATGCCGACGATGTATACGTTTTCGGCATTGAGTATGGCCGCGACCGCAGCGTCAAAGCTTGTCTGGTCAATCTCATCCAGAGTCGTCTGCAGCTTGTCGATATCGGAGCTGAGCACGGCTTTGAGGACGTTCCGGTCGTCGATCATCTCTTTTGCGACCTCTATCCTCTGTACAGATGTCAACCTGTTCCGAACCAGATCCTGAAGGGCTTTACGCATACCGGGGTATCCGTCATAGCCGAGCTCAGCGGCAAAACGTACGACTGTGGACTCACTTACTCCAACAGTCTTACCCAGCTTGCCCGCCGTCAGGAACGCCGCCTTGTCAAAATTCTCTATAATATATTTGGCGATAAGCCTCTGCCCCTTAGAAAAGGTATGGCTGGCACTTTTTATCTGAGACAGTATATCCTTCTCCATGTTTCTCCATCCCTCTGTAAAGAAATGTCATTTGCAAGTTTGATGCTTATTCCATCATAACATCTGTTATTGTACAGTACTTCAGCCAAAATGCAAGAAAAAATTGCATTTTTGTGTTATCAATCCTGCATAACAAAGGCGCCACAATCTTTGTGGTGCCTTTATTCTATCATATTTCTGATATATTCCGTCTCTTTTTCTGTCAAATACCTCCATTCGCCTGACGAAAGTGAACCAAGGCGCAGCTCTCCCTCCGATATACGCAGCAGCCGGTGCACCTTCAGCCCGGCAAGATCGCACATACGTCTTATCTGACGGTTGAGTCCCTGTGCGATTCCAATCTCTATAACGGCCCTGCCGTCCGTCTGGCCGCAGGTTTTTACACTTGCCGCCAATATGGTTTTCCCGTCAAGCTCAAACTCCTGCTTCAGCCGCTGTATGCCTCCGGGCACATTTTCTCCGGAGACCGTGACACGGTATGTCTTTATTATGCCATGGGAAGGATGCATGAGGGCGTTTGCAGCATCTCCGTCGTTGGTCATGAGCAAAAGCCCTTCAGAATTCAAATCAAGGCGGCCGATGGGATATAGCCTTGTTCCGACGTCCCGGACAAGATCTGCAACGCAGCGCCTGCCACGCTCATCACGGAGGGTCGTTACATATCCTCGTGGTTTGTTGAGCATTATGTATATCTTATCCTTCAGCGGCACAACACGCTTTCCGTCAAGAAAGATGACGTCGCTCTGCCCATCTGCGTTGTCACCAAGTGATGCAGTCCTTCCATTCACCGTTACCCGGCCCTCTTTAATCAGTCTTTCGGCCTCGCGGAGGGAGGCGATCCCCGCCGCGGATATGATTTTTTGAATACGCTGATTCATACTACCTCACAATCAATATGCCGGCATCATGTATCCATATCGCATGGACATATACCAGATCCTTTTGAATCGTTCCCATGGCGTCAGTGCCGCAGATTTGTCCAGAGCCACGCTCTCGCAAAAACACAGCTCCGCTTCGGAAACGGTCTGCCCGTCGACCGTGACCTTGACACGGCCGGCGGTTTCACCGGCGTTGACAGGTGCAAATACAAACCGCTCCATATTAGTTTCGAGCTCTACCTGTGCTCCCTTTTCATGAAAGACGCGGAAGTCACCGGATACGGCCACTGTAACCCTGGATTTTTCCCCGGAAATAACAGGAACTGATATGCGGGCAAATGTACCCAAAGGGTTTTCATACTCATAGTTTTCGTAAGTCCAGTTGTAAAGAGCAGAATGGTCGTTCCAATCGTCGGGCGCAGAAAGCGTGACACATATCAGCTTCATACCGTCCCGGTCACAGCAGGTCACAAGGCTGCGCCCAGCCGCCATGGTATACCCGGTTTTTCCGCCGAACACACCCTCACAGCTCCACAGCAGTTTATTATGATTGACATAGGTCAGGCCGTGGCTTGTATAGCTGCGCGTTGAAATGATCTCACAAGACAGCTCATCCTTTATGGCCTGCCGCATAATCTCCGCAAGATCGCGTGCGCACGAGTAGTGTCCATCCGCATCAAGCCCGTGTGGATTTTTGAACTGGCTGTTATTCAGCCCAAGTTCCGCGGCTTTCTCGTTCATCATCTGAGCAAAGCCCTCCACACTTCCGCCGACATGATATGCCAGCGCAAGGGCCGCATCGTTTCCGGAAGCGAGAAGCAACCCGTAAAGCAGTTCTTCGACTGTATAGCTCTCGCCCGGCTTAAGATACATTGACGAGCCCTCGACAAGCGTATTCAGTCTTAATCTCGACCGTTTCATCGGGAAGGCAGTTTTCCAGCGTTACAAGCGCGGTCATAAGTTTTGTGGTACTGGCAATCAACATCTGGCTGTCGGCATTCTTCTCATATATGACAGTACCTGTATCAGCATGCATCACGATTGCCGCTTCCGCGCTTATACCGGGCGCGTCTGAAACGGCCTGTG
>CAZSRK010000038.1:0-20103 GCA_964609305.1 uncultured Oscillospiraceae bacterium | reverse complement strand
ATTCTGCACAGTTTTGAAACCCTTAGAGATTGCAAGGCTTATAAACGGAAAAAACCCTGCTTTTCGAGAAAAATGTTCGAAAAGCAGAGTTTCCTCACATGGTCGGAGTGGCGAGACTTGAACTCGCGGCCTCATGGTCCCGAACCATGCGCGCTACCATCTGCGCTACACCCCGAAACAGCTTTTTCATTATATGAAGAAAGAAGCTGAATGTCAAGGACAAAATTGGACAAAGTGTAATATATCGAGCAATGCGGGAGTATATATCATTTCAGGAGAGTGATAGCATGTCAAAAAACACTTTGTCCACCTGTATATGCGCAATTATCTTTATCCTGCTTACTGGCGTGAAACTGGCATTCCCATCATTCGCGATGGAAGCATCGGACAGGCTGATGGAACTGATAGACTCGGATTACAGCTTTCAAAGAGCCGCCGGCATATTTGGAGAGATAATATCCGATTCTGACGAGAGCATGACTGCGATGCTCAGCGGCAGCGATCTTACCGAAATGGGTGAGATAGAATCCCAGGACGTACAGGCTGCATCTGAGGTCAGTCGGCAAAGCAGCATCCTTATGCCGCATAATTATTACAGGCTGCGCTCTCTGACACAACAGGCAGTGTTAGACAATGCGGCAAAACAGGCAGAGCTTGAGCAGCAGAGACAGGATGCGGTTGCTGCATTCAAGCAGTCGCAGGAGGAATATGCATGGCTGGAGCTGCCGGAAACAGTATCGTATGAATATTATGAACTGGACCTGGAATATGCTTCGCCCATACCCGGGGCTACTTCATCGGGATTCGGATACAGGCTGCATCCTATTCAGGATGTGGTCAAGTTCCATTACGGTACGGATTTTTCCGCTGATCAGGGGCAGGAGATACACTCGTTTGCAGACGGCACAGTATTGCTTGCCGAAGAAAACGACAGCTATGGCAAGTATATAATCATACAGCATGAAAACGGATGTCAGACCCTGTATGCCCACTGCAGCGAACTGCTTGTCAGCGCGGGAGATGAGGTGAGTATCGGTCAGACAGTAGCGCTGGTCGGCTCTACGGGCCTTGCCACCGGGCCGCATCTGCATTTTGAACTTAAACAGGATGGAACCTATCTCAACCCGGAGTATTACACGGCGCCGGATAATATGCTGTGAGGGACATTAGATTTTATGCCAGCCCCCAGTTTTTGCTATTTGCCGCAGTATTGTTTTTCTTTGACTCAACGGGGCTGGTATCCGCAGCGGTACCTGCTATCGCGGTGCACGAACTTGGGCACGTTGCGGCTCTGCATCTCTGCGGCTGCAAAATAAGAAAATTTGATATGCGTATCCGTGCTTTTTCCATGGATTACAGCGGCCATCTGACTACCGGGCAGGAGATTTTTGCGGCGGCCGCAGGGCCTATGGCAGGCATGATATTTGCTGCTGCGGCGCATTGTATGGGCCAGAATTTCTGCTCTGCACGGCGGATATAAGCCTGATATTGTCTCTGTTTAACATACTGCCGGCAATGCCGCTGGATGGCGGCCGTATCTTTGTCTGCCTTCTCGGGCCGAGGCGCACGCTGTATTCTACAACGGCCGTGGCCTGTATCCTGATGTGCGCCGGGCTGTTTCTTCTGGCCAGGGGATATGGAGCTGCGATGCTGATATCCGGTGGCTGGCTTACATTATATTCTTGTAAAATGTACGAGGATGTTGTAAAATAGACCGGCTAAATACACAGGCACCGGTAATATGCCGGCAGCCATACGGAGCGTACAATGGACAAGAGATTAAAACGGATCCTGCCGCGGGTCCAGAAGCCGGCGAGATACACGGGCGGGGAATATAACCAGATAATTAAAAACAGGGACGAGGTCTCTGTCAGGCTTGCTTTCTGCTTTCCGGACACTTACGAAATCGGCATGTCCAATCTGGGCATGAAGATATTGTACTCCGTAATGAACAGTGTCGAGGGAGTATGGTGCGAGCGTGTTTTCGCACCGTGGTTTGATATGGAGGAGGAGATGCGAAAAGCCTCGATCCCTCTCTATGCGCTTGAGAGCGGCGACCCGATCGGCGAGTTTGATATTCTTGCCTTTTCCGTCGGATATGAGATGGCGTATACAAATGTCCTGAATATGCTGGATCTGGCAGGAGTCCCGCTGCGCAGCAGCCAGCGTCCGGGACTCACTCCGCTGGTTATCGGCGGCGGCACGGGCTTCAGCAACCCCGGCCCAATGTCCGAATTCATTGATGTTATGATAATCGGCGAGGGCGAAGAGGTAAACTGTGAGCTGCTCGAACTTTTTAAAACAGCAAAGGCGCAAAACTGGAGTAAAGAACAGTTTCTGCTTGAAGCAGCAGGTGTTGAGGGAATATATGTCCCCGCACTGTATAGAGAAGAGTACGCGCAGGATGGGACCATTAGCGCGATAAGGGTGCTTCCAGGGGCGCCGGAAACAGTCACTAAACGGATAATTGAAGATTTCGAAAACTGCCCGTTTCCCACGTCCCCGGTTGTCCCATCGACAGAGGTTGTTCACGACCGCGTGAGTGTAGAGGTATTTCGCGGTTGCATCCGCGGCTGCCGATTCTGTCAGGCGGGATATTGTTACAGGCCCGTACGCTCAAGAAGTGTCGAGACCCTTGTCAGACAGGGGGCTGAGACGCTGAAAAATACAGGTTATCAGGAGATATCAATGCTCTCGCTCAGCACAAGCGATTACCGTGGGCTTCCGGAGCTGTGCGACGGACTTCTTGATTATTGCGAGAGCAGAAGCGTCAGTCTTTCGCTGCCGTCGCTGCGCGCGGATAATTTCTCCATGGATATCATGCAGCGCGTGCAGAAGGTACGCAAAAGCGGACTGACCTTTGCGCCTGAGGCGGGCAGCCAGCGTCTGCGCGATGCGATAAACAAGAATGTACGGGAAGAGGACCTGCTTGAGTCCTGCCGCATAGCGTTTGAGGGCGGATGGAACGCAGTCAAGCTCTATTTCATGCTCGGGCTCCCGTCGGAGACCGACGATGACGTCGTCGGTATAGCAGAGCTCGCCTCCAAGGTCCTGCGCACATGGAAGCAGAGCGCTTCAAACAAGAACAGAGGCGTTCGCATAACAGTGTCGACTTCCTGCTTCGTGCCAAAGCCGCACAGCCCGTTCCAATGGGAACGGCAGGTTACGATGGACGAGTATATGCGCCGGGTAAGGCTTCTCCGTGAGACGATGACTGCCCGTGCGATAACATACAACTGGCATGACCCGCAGACGAGCTTTATCGAGGCGGTGCTCTCCCGAGGCGACAGAAGGATAGGGGAGGTAATATACGAGGTATGGAGAAACGGCGGACGCATGGACTCATGGAGTGAGGGCTTTTCGATCCAGCGCTGGATGGACGCCTTCCAGGCCTGCGGTATAGATCCCGCGTTCTATGCCAACCGTGAACGAGGAAAGGATGAGATTCTGCCCTGGGACAGTGTAAGTATGGGCGTTGATAAGCGATATCTTTGGCATGAGCGCGAAATGTGCTATGCTTCCGCGCTATCTCCGGATTGCCGGGTGCAATGTACTGGTTGCGGCGCGTCAAGGCTGCTGAAAAAAGGAGGTCGCTGCGATGAGTAAACTCAGAATGCGTTTTTCCAAAACCGGCAGAGCCATATATATCTCACATCTTGACCTGATGCGTACGATGCAGCGGGCTTTTCTGCGAGCCGGTCTGCCGCTAAAGTATTCTGAGGGGTTTAATCCGCATGCACAGATCTCGGTGCTGCTTCCGCTGCCCGTATGTGTGTCTAGCGTATGCGAGCTGATGGATTTTTCGCTGGAAAGAGAAATAGACCTTGCCCAGCTTCCGGCGATGATCAATGCGGTTCTGCCGGAGGGGATAGAGGTACAGACAGTATACGAGCCGCCAAATAAGGTAAAGCATCTCAAATGGCTAAAAATGAGAGGCAGATTAGAGTATGATTCCGCCATGCCGGAGACCTCAGAGCTGGAGGCATTCTTTGCACAACCGGAGATAGTTATAACACGGCGCACCATGAAAGGCGAGGGCAGCAGCGATATAAAGCCCGGCATAAGATCGGTATCCTTTGAAAAAACTGATGACGCCGTGGTGCTCACAGCCAGTATCTCAGCGCAGGAGCCGACTGTAAATCCAAACTATCTTGTCAGCGCGCTCAGACAACTGTCGCCGGAACTGTCGCCGGATTTTGCCGAGTTTACAAGGGAGGAGACCTATTTTGCCGATATGACCGTTTTTCGGTAAAAGAAGCAAAAAAACTCTTGCAAATACCAAATTGGTATGCTACAATGTCTTGGCGTTCGCAAAGAGATGTGTTTCTCTTTGCTATCAAGGCGGTCCGCTGTCGTTAAAGTGCCAAGTGCCGCGATAAGAACGTCTATTAAAGGAAGGAATCAAAAATGGATCTCATCAAAACGCTAACCCAGCAGTACATGAAGCCCGAGCTTCCCGAGATGAACGTTGGCGACACTGTCCGCGTGACCATCCGCGTCAAGGAAGGCAGCCGCGAGCGCAATCAGGCGTTTGACGGTACTATTATCGCCAAGAAGCATGGCGGCATCAACGAGACCATCACTGTCCGCCGTATTTCCTACAATGTCGGATGTGAGAAGGTATTCCCTGTGCATTCTCCCTCCATTGTCTCTGTTGAAACCATCCGCAGAGGTAAAGTCCGCAGGGCGAAGCTGTATTATCTGCGTGACCGCGTTGGTAAGAGGGCAAAGGTCAAGGAGAGGATATAACATCTGTCAGAAAAGAGGCCGTCGGCCTCTTTTTTGATTTTCTCAGGAGCAGTTTTAGGCTTGCCTTTTTCTATAAAAATAGATATAATAACAAAACTAAGCATTCTTACGCTGAGTGGCTCTCAGGCCGGTAATACGGATAAGAACTGCTGCGCAGCGCAATTACCGGAGTGAAATTATGGATAATCAGGATTTTGAAAACAGGCAGGATGAAAACATTGCCGAGAAAGATGAAGCAAAAAGCACGGCTGATACGGCTGAAACGGCGGACGAATCAAAGAAAGCCAGAAGCGAGGTATACGACTGGCTTCAATGCATCGTGTCAGCGCTTTTGGTCTGTGTTCTTGTGTTTGTCTTTGGCGCGAGGATGATAGGAGTTGTCGGCTCATCCATGGTCGACACTCTTCATGACGGCGACAGGATAATAATATCAAATCTCTTCTATACCCCGAAACAGGGCGATATAGTGGTTCTGCGCAAAGAGAGTCTGAGAGACGATGCCATAGTAAAGCGCATCATCGCCACCGAGGGACAGACTGTAAATATCGATTTTGAACAGGGCATCGTCTATGTCGACGGCGTTGCGCTTGACGAGCCGTATATATACGAGCCTACCTATACCGCTGAGGACTTTGACGGAGAAGTGACTGTCCCGGAAGGCTGCGTGTTCTGTATGGGTGACAACCGCAACGCCTCCACAGACAGCCGCGACAACCGTGTAGGTATGATAGACGTGCGGGAGATACTTGGAAGGGTGCTCATCCGCGTATATCCGTTTGACGCTTTTGGGACAGTTGACTGATATGGATGACAGCAGAGAGAAACTGAATATACAGTGGTATCCCGGCCATATGACAAAGGCACGCCGCATGATAGAAGAGAATTTGAAGCTTGTTGACGCGGTGTGTGAGATAGCCGACGCCAGGATACCGGACTCGAGCAGGAACCCCGATATAGATTCGCTTGCATCAAATAAGCCGAGGATAATCATTCTCAACAGGATAGACCAGGCTGATCCTGCCGTAACGGCCCGGTGGCGCGAGCATTACAGGTCACTGGGCATAGCCGTAATGGAGACGGACAGCAAAAGCGGAAAGGGCGTAAATGCGTTTTCTTCGGCGGTAAAGGCTGCGCTGTCTGAAAAGATTGAGAGAAACGCTGCCCGTGGGCTCGGCGGAAAGGCGCTCAGGGTAATGGTGCTTGGGATTCCCAACGTCGGGAAATCGACCTTTATTAACAAGGTTGCCGGACGAAAGGCGGCGCTTGCTTCTGACAGGCCCGGTGTTACGCGGGGCAAACAGTGGATAACTGTGGATAAGGGTCTGGAATTACTCGACACCCCGGGGATACTCTGGCCGAGGTTTGACAGCCAGGAGGTCGGCGAGGCCCTGGCCTGGACCGGCGCTGTAAAGGATGAGATCATGGACAGGGAGACACTGGCGGCAAACCTTCTCGTTCGCCTGCGTGAGCTGTATCCGCAGGCCATTGAGTCAAGATATAAATTCACTCCGGATCCGGAGATGAACGGATATGAGCTGCTTGAAGAGGCCGCAAAAAAGCGCGGTTTCCTGATATCCCGGGGGGAATATGATCTTGAGCGCATGTCCGCCGTTTTGCTTGACGAATTCCGCGGCGGAAAACTCGGGAGAATTTCGTTGGAGAGGCCGAGATGAATGAGCTTTGGTATATAGAAGAGGAAATATTCGCGTCCGGGATCCTGCCGGTATGCGGGGTAGATGAGGCGGGCAGAGGACCGCTTGCGGGCCCTGTCTGTGCCGCGGCGGTGATACTGCCCTTCGGATTTTGCCCGGACGGGCTCAACGATTCAAAAAAACTTACTGAGAAAAAGCGCCTAGCGCTTTATGATGAGATAACGACCGGTGCGCTTGCGTACAGCGTCGCGTTCGCGGACGTTGAAGAGATCGAAAGCCTTAACATACTAAACGCCACATATCTTGCAATGAACCGGGCCATAGATGGCATTGATTACAGGCCGGCGCTTGCGCTGATTGACGGTAACAGAAGCGACGGCATTGATATCCCAAACCGTACGATAGTCGGCGGTGATGCAAAATGCGCTTCTATTGCAGCCGCGTCGATTTTGGCAAAGGTGACGCGTGACCGGTACATGTGCAGCATGGCGGAAAAGTATCCGCAGTACGGCTTTGAAAGGCACAAAGGGTACGGCACAAAGCTGCATTACGAAGCGATCAGGGAATTTGGACCCTGTGACATACATAGGCCCAGTTTCCTGAGAAAGATGCACTGACCATGGAAGGCAAACAGGACAAAAAGCTCCTCGGCAGGTGGGGGGAAGAGCTCGCGTCAAGATATATTAAGAATAAACGGTTTAAGGTCATTGCAATGAACTATTACTGCCGCATGGGCGAGATAGACATTATTGCGCAGAACAAAAAATATGTGGTGTTTACCGAGGTGAAGCTGCGCAAAAACAGCACGCATGGCTACGCGCGCGAGTTTGTTACGCAGCAGAAACAGGAAAAGCTGCGCACCGCGGCGCAGCTCTGGCTTTCGCAGAACCCCACGGGACTGCAGCCCAGATTCGACGTTGTCGAAATCTATGCCCCACAGGGCATGGATACAGAAAAACCTATAATAAACCACATCGAAAATGCTTTTTAAACCGGAGGCAGACAAATGAAGTATTACAGTACAAGAGACAATTCAGTTAAAGTCACGGCTTCCGAAGCCATAGCCCAGGGTCTTGCACCTGAGGGCGGATTGTTTGTTCCTGAGTCGCTTCCGCAGGTGAGCCTTGAGGAGATTGAGACCCTGTGCAACTTGGATTACCGAACACGCGCATCCCATATCATGGGCCTTTTCCTGGAGCAGTTCAGCACGGATGAGCTGGATTCATTCACCCGTTCAGCATACGGTGACAATTATGACTGCGCGGAGACCGCTCCGGTCAGAAAGACGGACGACAATACTGCGTTTTTGGAGCTTTGGCACGGCCCAACCTGCGCTTTCAAGGATATGGCGCTTCAGATGCTTCCACATCTGCTCACAGCCTCTCTGAAGAAAAATGGAGAGAACCGGCAGGTGTGTATCCTCGTTGCGACTTCGGGAGACACTGGAAAAGCGGCACTAGAGGGATTTCGCGACGTGGACGGCACGAAAATACTGGTATTTTATCCCCGTGACGGCGTGTCGGATGTACAGAAGCTGCAAATGACGACGCAGGAGGGGACAAATGTCAGAGTATGTGCTGTCAGCGGTAACTTTGATGATGCACAGACCGGTGTAAAGCGCATTTTTTCTGATAAAGAGACGGCGGCCGCACTGTCTGAGCGAGGGTATTTCCTGTCCTCGGCCAACTCGATAAATTGGGGAAGGCTCCTGCCGCAGATAGTCTATTATTTTTCCTCCTACTGTGACTGCATAAAAAACGGTATGATAAAGCCCGGCGGGAAGCTGGATTTTTGCGTACCCACCGGGAATTTTGGCAATATACTCGCAGGATGGTATGCAAAGCAGATGGGCCTGCCTGTCGGCCGCTTTATCTGCGCTTCAAATTCCAACAATGTACTTACTGCTTTTATAGAAAGCGGAGTTTACGACCGCAACAGGCCGTTTTATACGACAGCCTCGCCGTCCATGGACATCCTTGTTTCTTCAAATCTGGAAAGGTTGCTGTACAGCTTCAGCGGCGACAGCGCCGAGATAAGGGGATATATGTCCTCACTGTCTGAAACAGGCAGGTATGAAGTCAACGAAAGGATCGCACGCGCGGTCACGCAGGAATTTTCCGCCGGTTTCTGCGGGGATGACAAGACTTTTGAAACGATAGCCAGGTACTGGAACGATAAGCGATATCTTATCGACACCCACACGGCTGTTGCCGCGGCGGTACTTGAGGATTACAGGGTCCGCACGGGGCAGATTACACCTACGGTTGTTGTTTCGACTGCCAGCCCGTTTAAGTTTTCAGACAGCGTTATAAAGGCGCTGGGCGGGAATGCAGAGCTGCCGGGAGCAGAGCTTGTCCCGGTGCTTAGCCAGCTTACAGGAATCGCGCCTCCCGCGCCGCTGGCTGGGCTTGCTGGGCTTGATAAACGCACTGTGCGTTTTGCAGACTGTGTTGAGGCGTCCGAAATGCAGGAAGTCGTAATGGATTTCCTGAAGTAAGACAGAATATGTTGCCGGGGATTATTCCCCGGTTGCATTCAGCAGGAAGTTCTGGGGGAGAAGGTTCCGCAGAAGGTCTCTGCCATGCGCTCCGCGCTTTCGTTTTTGACGGTAATGCGCTCGGCGGAGCAACGGTTGTCAGTGGTATGATGCACGCAGTTCTTAACACCGCAGGTGACGTCGCTTATGCAGTTGCAGTCGTAGCTGCTGCAGTTATCCTTGCTCATGATAATCCTCCGTAAATTTTGAAATATTGTATGCCGGCCCTGATATTATCGGCATTTTCTGACCTATTTATACAGGAGTTAAAATGTCTTTATATGCTATCGGCGACCTCCATCTGTCGCTTACTGCCGACAAGTCCATGACGGTTTTTGGCGGACGCTGGGAAAATTATGTTGAAAAAATCAAAATCGGCTTTTCAACGCTGAAACCGGATGACGTCTGTGTCCTCTGCGGCGATTTGAGCTGGAGCATGGATCTTGAGGGGGCCAGGGAAGATTTCAGATTTATCCATGAGCTGCCCGGACGGAAGATAATCCTGAAAGGCAACCACGATTACTGGTGGACAACCGCGTCCAAGGCTTATAGATTTTTTATGGATAACGGTTATGACAGTCTGGATATCCTGAATAACAATTTTTATCCGTTTGGAGAGAATGTGGCCATTTGCGGCACGCGCGGGTGGTTTTACGAGGTTGACAACGGTACTGAGCATGACCGCAAGATAATGTTGCGCGAACTGGGCCGTCTTGAAGCTTCGCTCAAAGCGGCGAGGGACAGGGCAAAATACGTTTTCCTGCACTATCCGCCGAAATATGCAAGCTACGAATGCCAGGAGATACTTGACTTGCTCGAGAGATACGAGGTTCCCGTGTGCTGCTCAGGGCATATCCATGGCCTGGGGCTCCGAACTGCATTTGAGGGTATGCACAGAGGCACGATGCATTATATGGTCTCGGCTGACAACATTCTGTTCACGCCGAAAAAACTTTTAGATTAATTAATTTTGGATTGCAATGTAAAAGTTTATTTGTTATAATAATTTCCGCATGTTTTTGCCTGGAGCAGAACTATAAAAAATTGTAATAAGCCGGCCAGACCGGATAAGTTTTAGGAGGAAGTCAGTCCAATGATCGTAAAGAATGTCGAAAAGAAAGATAAGAATATCGTCAGCTTTGTGGTCGAGGCAGATGCCGATGAGTTTGAAATCGCCGTCAAAGCCGCTTACCAAAAGAACAAGAAGAACATTTCCATTCCGGGGTTCCGCAAGGGAAAGGCACCCCGCATGGTTATCGAGGGCATGTATGGCGCCGACGTTTTTTATGATGACGCTTTCACCGATCTGTCTCCCGAGGCTTTTGCATTTGCAGTCGAGGAAGAGAATATAAATGCCGTCGGCATGCCTACTGTCACAAATTATGAGGTTTCCGACGAAAAGACGCTGAGTATTTTGTTTGAGACGGCAGTGTATCCGGAGGTCACTCTTGGACAGTATAAGGGCATCGAAGCGCCCAAGGGCGAGGCCGTTGTTTCCGACGCCGATGTCGATGCGGAGATTGAGCGTGTGCGCAACCGCAACTCCCGCCTGGTCGTTGTTGAGCGCGAGGCCAAGGAGGGCGATTCCGTTGTTATCGACTTTGAAGGCTTCCTCGACGGAGTGCCTTTCGAGGGCGGTAAGGCCGAGGATCATCTGCTCCAGCTTGGTTCCGGGCAGTTTGTCCCCGGTTTCGAGGAACAGGTCGTTGGCATGAAAGCCGGCGAGGAGAAGGACATCGACATTACTTTCCCCGAGAATTATCACGAAGAGCTTGCCGGAAAAGCCGTTGTTTTCAAGGTCAAGTGCAAGGAGGTCAAGGAGACCGAGTTGCCCGAGCTGGACGATGAATTTGCAAAGGACGTTTCCGAGTTTGATACTCTCGATGAGTATAAAAACAGTATCCGCGAGCAGATCTTCAGCAGCCGCGAGACCCAGGTTCAGAACGAGTTTGAAAATGAAGTAATCAAAAAGTGCATTGAAAACATGGACTGCGATATCCCCGAGCAGATGGTCGAAGAGCGCCAGAAGCAGCTTGTCGCCGACTACTCAAATAACCTGCGCGCACAGGGATATAGTCTGGACCAGTATCTGCAGATGATAGGCATTGACAGGACCAGCTTCCAGAATTCTACCCGTCCGACCGCTTTTGGCCAGCTCCAGAACGAGATTATGCTTACTGCCGTTGCTGATGCAGAGGGCTGTGAAGCGTCTGATGAGGAACTCGAGGAAGAGTACAAGAGCTATGCCGACGCTTATAATGTCGAGGTACAGACCGTCAAGACCGCTTTCGATCCCGACATACTCAAGGGCGACATCCGCCGCAGAAAGGCAGCAAAGATCATAATTGACTCGGCCATCCCAACTGCCAAAGTCGAGCCCGCTGAGGAGGAAGCTGAGGCCGCGCCCGCTGAGGAAGCGCAGGAGAAGGCCGAGGAGAAGCCCAAGAAGGCCAGAAAAACCACCACTAAATCCACGAAAGCAGCAAAGACCACGGAAGAGGCTGCAACTAAGTCCACCACAAAGAAGGCCGAAGCTCCCGAGCAGGAGTCGGCTGAGGAGTCCAAGACTGAGTAATCTGAATATATTCGATCCTTTTGGGATATGCTCTCTTGGATTCTGATTTCAGGCAAAGGAGTGAATATATTATGAGTTTAGTGCCATATGTAGTAGAGCAGACAAGCCGCGGAGAGAGATCCTACGACATTTTTTCACGCCTGCTCAATGATCGTATCATAATGCTTTCAGAAGAGGTTAATGACACGACGGCAAGCCTTGTTGTTGCGCAGCTGCTGTACCTCGAGGCGCAGGACCCTGACAAGGAGATACAGTTTTATATAAACAGCCCCGGCGGCAGCGTAACGGCCGGAATGGCGATATACGATACGATGCAGTACGTCAAGTGCGATGTGTCCACAATCTGCATTGGCATGGCGGCGTCCATGGGTGCATTTTTGCTCTCGTCCGGTGCCAAGGGCAGGAGGATCGCACTTCCCAACGCCGAAATCATGATACATCAGCCTTCCGGAGGTTTCCAGGGACAGGCGACGGATATCGAGATCCATGCGGAGAATATTCTGCGCATCAAGAGGAACCTTACCAGGATACTTGCGGAAAACTGCGGCAAGAGTTTTGAACAGGTCAAGCTTGATTGCGAGCGTGACTATTTCATGAGCGCCGAGGAGGCCAAGGAGTACGGCCTTATCGACAACATCATTTATAAGAGATAAGGGATAACCTCTCATGCCGAAAAACGAAGAAAAGAAAACCATCAGATGCTCTTTCTGCGGAAAGCCTCAGACGCAGGTGGAACGCATGATAGCGGGCAACGGTGCATATATCTGTGACGAATGTGTGAGACTATGCATGTCGATAGTCGACGAGGATTACGAGCCCTATAACAATATGCTTCCTGAAGAGCATAACCATTTCGGCCTGTCGCTTGATACGCTCCCACGGCCTGCGGATATCCGCAGCGTCCTGGACGACTATATCATCGGACAGGAGCGTGCCAAGGTCGCGCTTTCCGTTGCCGTTTATAATCACTATAAGAGAATCCTGTTTGCATCAAACAACGATGTCGAGCTTCAAAAGAGCAACATACTTCTTATCGGACCGACGGGCAGCGGCAAGACCCTTTTTGCACAGACTCTGGCCAAGGTGCTCGATGTTCCGTTTGCCATTGCGGACGCCACTACGCTTACAGAGGCCGGCTATGTAGGTGAGGACGTTGAAAACATCCTTCTGCGCCTGCTACAGGCTGCAGATTTTGATGTAGAGAGGGCGCAGCACGGAATCATCTATATTGACGAGCTCGATAAAATATCTCGCAAGAGCGAGAATACCTCGATAACGAGGGACGTTTCCGGTGAAGGCGTACAGCAGGCGCTGCTGAAGATACTCGAAGGTACGGTGGCAAATGTCCCGCCGCAGGGTGGGCGCAAGCATCCGCACCAGGAGTTTATCAGGATAGACACAACAAACATCCTGTTTATCTGCGGCGGAGCTTTCGACGGGATTGAAAAGATCATCGAAAACCGAATGGACAAAAAGACCATCGGCTTCGGTGCTGAGATCAAAAGCGCCAAGGACAGAAACACCGCCGAGATTATGCAGAATATACAGCAGCATGATCTGCTCAAGTTCGGTATCATTCCCGAGCTTATCGGTCGTCTGCCGATCCTTGCGCCGCTCAACGCTCTCAGCCGGGATGATCTTGTCAGGATACTCAGGGAGCCTAAAAATGCGCTCACACGGCAGTATAAGTCTCTGATGGAGCTCGACAATGTTGAGCTTGAATACGAGCCCGAGGCTCTCGAGGCAATCGCCGACAAGGCGATTGCCATGGAGATAGGTGCGCGTGGACTGCGCAGCGTTATGGAGTCAGTTATGACCGACATAATGTATGAGGTACCATCCGATCCCGGTATAGAAAAGATAATTATCACAGCCGGATGTGTGAACGATGGGACCAGACCCGATGTGGTGCGCAGAAAACCGGCGCCTCAAAGCGCATAAAGTCAATCAAAGGGGTGTGCCTCGGCCTTTGGCGGAGGCACGCTTTTTTCCAGAAAGCATCATCATAACCAGACCCGAAGGGAGGGTATATTATGGATAACAATAAAACTTTGCAAGAACAGGAGCCGGCAGTCACGAAGATGCCGCTGCTGCCTCTGCGAGGGATATCGATATTCCCCGGCATGATAATGAATTTTGATGTCGAGCGAGCCGTTTCAATATCCGCTCTCAACGCCGCCCTTGGCGCGGAGCAGCTCATTTTCCTTGTAGCGCAGAAGGATATCGCCGTAGATAATCCGTCTCCGGAGGACCTGTTCCAAGTAGGAACAGCCTGCCGACTTAAACAGATACTCAAGGTCCCCGGTGGGAACACCGTGCGCGTCCTTGTGGAAGGCATTTCGCGTGCCCGGATCCTCAACATCTCGAGCGATGCAAACGGTTTCTACGCGGAGATCGAAATGCTTGAGAGCGAGTATTGTGATAAAAGCTCCGCGCGGGCAGACGCGCTTATAAGGCGCTGTATAAGCCTGTTTGAGCAGTATGCAAACCTCTCCGGCGCGGTTTCCGCCGACATGCTTATAAACATTATCGCCAGCGATGACCCGGGCCATGTCTCTGACTATGTTGCGCAGAATATATACCTCAAACACACGCAGAAGCAGACGCTTCTTGAAGAGCTGCGCCCGTTGCGCAGATTGGCTTCTCTCAATCACATGATGGCACGGGAGATAAACGTTCTGACGCTTGAGCGCGATATCGAGCAGGATACGCAGGACCAGATGTCCAAAGCACAGAAGGATTACTATCTTCATGAGCAGATGAAGGTAATCCAGAGCCAGCTCGGTGAGGGAGAGGACATCGTCAACGAACAGGAAGAGTACCGGGAAAAAATACTTGCCCTGGACATTGACAAAGAGAACAAAGACAAACTTCTGAAGGAACTGTCCCGTCTTTCAAAACAGCCCTTTGGAAGCTCTGAGGCGGCCGTTATCCGCAGCTACCTTGACATATGCATTGAGCTGCCGTGGAACATTGTTACCAGGGACAATATCAATATTGAAAGGACGAGGAAGATACTCGACGAGGATCACTACGGCCTGGAAAAGATAAAGGAGCGCATACTTGAATTCATCTCCGTTAAAAAGCTAAAGCCGGATTTCAAAGGCGGCGTCATATGCCTCGTCGGCCCACCGGGAACGGGCAAAACCAGCATCGCGATGAGTATTGCCCGCGCGATGGGGCGTAAGCTCGCCCGTCTGTCTCTCGGCGGCGTACATGACGAGGCTGAGATCCGCGGCCATCGCAAGACCTATGTCGGCGCGATGCCCGGCCGGATAATAAACGGCATACAGCAGGCTGGGAGCCGAAATCCCGTGCTCGTTCTTGACGAGATAGACAAGCTTGGCAGCGATTACAGGGGAGACCCCTCCGCCGCGCTGCTCGAGGCGCTCGACTCTGAACAGAATCACGCATTCCGTGATCATTTCCTCGAGATACCGTTTGATCTGTCCGACGTGCTGTTTATAACAACGGCAAACACGACAGACACAATACCAAGGCCGCTGCTCGATCGAATGGAGGTTATCGAGCTATCCAGCTATACGGACGAGGAAAAGCTCTGCATAGCCAGAGATCACCTTCTGCCCAAACAGCGAAAGAAGCATGGGCTGCGCGCAAATCAGCTCAGGATAAGCGATGAGGCGATACGCGAGATAATAAGCAAATACACCCGCGAGTCCGGAGTCAGAACGCTTGAGAGGGAGCTTGCCACCGTATGCAGGAAAACGGCTATGGCCATAGCTGACTGCGAGCGCAAGTCCGTAAGTCTCAAGGCCGGCAAAGTCGAGAACTATCTCGGCACAGCTAAGTTCAAGCCTGAACCCTCACGCTCTGTTGACGAGGTAGGGCTTGTGCATGGCCTTGCCTGGACCAGTGTAGGTGGAGAGGTACTTGACGTTGAGGTCGGAGTGATGGAGGGCAGCGGCAAGCTTGAGCTGACAGGAAATCTTGGCAACGTCATGAAGGAGTCGGCTAGGGCGGCGCTGACCTATATACGCAGCCGCGCCGGCATGCTTGGCATAGATACTGATTTTTATAAAAACAAGGATATCCACATCCATTTTCCGGAAGGCGCCGTACCCAAGGATGGCCCTTCGGCAGGTATCACAATCTGTATCGGGCTTATCTCCGCGCTCACAGGCCGGCCCGTAAGGCAGGATATAGCCATGACGGGCGAGATCACGCTGCGCGGGCGTATACTGCCCATCGGCGGGTTGCGTGAGAAGACCATGGCAGCTCTCAGAAACAATATACACACTGTGATTATACCAGCGGATAATGAGGCTGATCTCAACGATATAGACGGGACTGTCAGAACTGCGCTGGACTTTGTCACAGCCAGTCACGTGGACAGCGTTATCGACATTGCGCTGAGAAAGAGCCTTCCTGCCATGGAAATTGAGCCCGCGCCCTCGACCAAGGCCAAATCTGAACTTTCCCGGCCCGTAAAAGGCGGCAAAAAGGACAAAGCGTCCATCAGACAGTGAGCGTGATAGAATGAATATCCACAACGCCGAGTTTATAAAGTCTGCTGTAAAACCGCAGGATTTTATCAGGGACGGCTTGCCCGCAATAGTCTTTGCGGGCAAGTCCAACGTCGGCAAGTCATCTGTAATAAACAGGCTGCTGTGCCGTAAAAACTTTGCCAGAGTCGGATCTTCACCGGGTAAGACGGTAAACATCAACTACTTTTTGATAGACAAGAAGGCTTACTTTGTCGACCTGCCCGGTTATGGCTATGCAAAGGTGTCCCACAGCGAAAAGGAACGGTGGGGAAGGCTGATGGAAAATTTCTTTGCCGAGGATGGCCTGATCTCCCTTGGAATAATGATAACCGACAGTCGCCATAAGCCCACAGCAGACGACCAGACCATGGCCCGGTGGTTTCTCAGCACGGGCTGTCCGCTGATCGTCGTTGCAAACAAATGTGACAAGCTGAAAAAAAGCGAGTATGCGCCAAATGCCGAGTGCATCCGGAAGACGCTCTGCCTGCCGGATGAGGTTCCTGTTCTCCTGTTTTCCGCGGAGAAATCGACCGGCAGGGATGAGCTGTTCGGAGAAATACTTAAGTACGTATAAAATAAGCGAAAACCCCTGCTCAATTTATGAGCGGGGGTTTTCTGCATCAAGGTGAGCAGACTGTCTATATACTTGTTTTTTAGGGTATTTATTGATATAATAAACAATAAAACCTAGGCAGGCTTAGATATGGATGCATTGAGAAATATATGGAACGGCCTTGACTGGTCGTTTATAACGGACACTCTGCTGTCTATAATACCAGCACTTATATGTATAACTTTGCACGAGCTCAGCCATGGATACGTCGCGTATAAGCTCGGC
The DNA here is from genome assembly GCA_964609305.1 of uncultured Oscillospiraceae bacterium. Classification (GTDB taxonomy): domain Bacteria; phylum Bacillota; class Clostridia; order Oscillospirales; family Oscillospiraceae; genus CAKSXP01. The sequence goes on along the minus strand of CAZSRK010000038.1, from coordinate 3,248 downwards.
GACAACACTGCTAAAGATATGGGCAGGCTCACGCTTAACCCGATAAAGCATATTGACGTTTTTGGCCTTCTTATGATTGTCGTGTTTAAGTTTGGCTGGGCAAAGCCTGTTCCGGTCAATATGAACAACTTCAAAAATCCCAAAAAGGGAATGGCCATAACTGCTCTGGCCGGCCCTGTGTCAAATCTGATAATATGCTGCGTAGTGCTGTTTATATACGGAACGGTGTATTATCCGCTCGCCCGCGCAGGAACCCAATTTGCATATTCGGTTTTGACTACGATTTCCACCACCGCCTATCTCAGCCTCGCGCTTGCAATCTTCAATATAATTCCCATCCCCCCGCTGGACGGTTCAAAAGTGCTGTTTGCGTTTTTGAGCCAGGAGGCTTATTACAAGCTCATGCGGTATGAGAGATACGGAATGCTCCTTCTGCTGGTTCTTGTGGCCTCGGGAGTTTTGAGGACGCCTCTTGCACAGGTGACGGCTTTTCTGTACGATAAACTGTTTGTTATTGCGCAGTTCGCTTTTGAAGTTGCGGGAAAGGTTATGTGAGGTCTTGCATATGGAGCCTACATTCCATCTTGAGGGAGTCATCCGGAATGAGGAAGAAATGCAGGACTTTGAAGGCCCGCTCAACCTTATCCTGATGCTGCTGTCAAAAAACAAAATAGAAATAAGAGATATCCAGATCTCCCTTATACTAGACCAGTATCTTGAGTATATTGAGAAGATGCAGGAGCTGGACCTTGAGGTGGCAAGCGAATTTGTACAGATGGCCTCTAATCTTTTGTATATAAAGACAAAAATGCTTCTCACCGGCGACGAGGAGGTATCCGAACTTGAGCTGCTCATGTCCAGTCTGGAACAGCTCAGGGCGAAGGATGCATATGCCGCCGTCAGGACAGTGACACCGGAGCTTTCGCGCATGAGCCAGCGGGGGCTTTTCCTGTACTCTACTCCGGGAGAGCCACAGCCGAAATACGGACAGTACAGTTTCCAGCATGAGAGTGTTGAGCTTTTACAGGCCTTGTATTCCGTTTTTTCCCGCGGCATAAAGACTCCGGAGGCGGAACCGAGTCTCTCGAGCGTTGTCCCCCGGCGCATTTCCTACCCCGTCGAGGACAAGAGCCGTCAGCTTATCGAGCTGCTGCGGGAGAGAGGGAGCGAGCATCTGTCGGAGCTGTACAGGCTGTGTGTCAGCCGTTCTGAGGTCATCGCGACTTTTGTATCCGTGCTTGAGCTTTGCAGCACCGGCAACGTACTTGTGACTTTGGATGGTGGTGAGCTGCTGGTGAATTACGTGGATGGGGACGCAGACAGTATTTTGCAGCCTCCCGCTGATGAATGAGGGGTATAAATGGACATAAAAGAGGAAAAATCGGCGATCGAGGCCATCCTGTTTGCATCAGGGGACCCCGTACCCGTTGATAGGCTCGCGGCGGTGCTCGGTACTTCAGCCGACGATATTCGCCAGTGCGCCAAGGAGCTTGCCGACGAATACAGCTTCAATCGCCGGGGGATACGTCTCGTCACGCTCAACGAATCGCTTCAGCTGTGTTCGGCTGCGGAATGGGCAACGGAGATATCACATGCACTGGAGCAGCGTAAGCCTCCAAGACTGACGCAGGCAGCGCTTGAGGTCGCGGCCATAGTAGCGTATTACCAGCCAGTGACCAGGGCATATATCGAGCAGGTGCGGGGTGTTGACAGTTCATATACCGTCGGGCTGCTTACTGAGCGCGGTCTGATCGAGCCGTGCGGGAAGTTGGATGTGCCGGGAAGACCGATCCTGTTTAAGACGAGCGAGCTTTTTCTGCGAACGCTTGGCATCTCGTCACTCGACGAGCTTCCGGAGCTTCCTGATATGACGACGGATGAGGGGCTGGCACAGCTTGAGAGTGCGATAGAAGCACTTAAATCTGCGGAGGATGGCCAAATGGTTTTTCTGGAGGATGGCAGCCTCTCCGGTAATTAAGCAAACAGTGGCTGCCAGAACGCAATGCGCACCAGTTGTGGGGAAAAGCCGAAATCGAGCCTGAATCAGGATGGAGGCGATAAAATTTGGTTGTATTGACAATAATAATAGTCGTACTTGCACTTATCCTGTTGCTGCCGGTGGGCGCCGACGCCTGTATACAAAATTCCGGTGGCTATGTCAAGGCGAAGCTGGGGCCCATAAAGATAGATCTTGTCTCTTTCCCCCGAAAGGACCGGCCCCGGAAGGCAAAATATGAAGAGGAAGCGGATAAGGCTCAGGACGAAAGGAAGGAGCGGAAAAGGGCCTTTAGACTTGAACACGGAGATATCTTTCCCGTGATAAAAATGGGTCTGCGCGCGTTGGGACGTTTTCGCCGGAGACTTTCTGTCGATCTTTTAGAGATAGAAGTCGTATGCGGTGGAAATGATCCGTACAATACGGCTATGAGCTATGGTTATATCTCCGCCGCATTCGCCACGCTGATACCTCTGGCTGAGCGGGTGTTTAAGATAGCAGACAGGAAAATCAAACTGGACATTGATTTTGACAGCGGCTGTTTCCGTTATTTTGCGCGGCTGATAATGACTGTCCAGGTGTGGGAAATACTTTATATCGCGTTCGCATTTTTATTTGAATTCATATCCTACAAAATTAAAAAGCGCAAGGAAATCGTCAGACAAGAAAGGAATGATAGTTTTGGACAACCAGATCAGCGATCTTATGAACGTGACGATGAGCAATCTCAAGAACATGGTGGACGTAAACACGATCGTCGGAGAACCGATAACATCGCCTGACGGCGTGACCATCATACCAGTATCCCGCGTAAGCTTCGGCTTTGCCTCCGGCGGGAGTGATTTTCCCGTCAAGGATGCTGCGATGAACGGATTCGGCGGCGGCAACGGTGCAGGCGTCAAGATCGAGCCCATAGGCTTTCTGATTGTCAAGGATGGCAATGTCCGTATGCTCAATATCGCCCCGCCTGCATGTACCACACTTGACAGAGTGCTTGAACTCGTGCCCGATGTACTTGACCGCATCGAGAGCTATATAAACAACAGAAATAAGAGCGAATGATCACTTTTGGATAATACGGCTTTATCCTGTTAATAATAAGCACTGCCCAAATTCTGATAGGGTGGTGCTTATTTATGAAAAAGTGTATTACCGTATTTTTTGTGTTTCTTGTCGCAGTTTGTGCCTGTCTGCCTGCACAGGCCGTTTCAGACGCGCCCGGTATAAGCGCGGAAGCGGCAATCGTGATGCA
>CAZSRK010000037.1:0-20515 GCA_964609305.1 uncultured Oscillospiraceae bacterium | reverse complement strand
GGCTTGAAGACCGGCCTGAAATAAGACAAAGCAAAGGGCGCCTGTCTCTTGACAGACGCCCTCCCGGTTTGAAATATACAGAAAACATAAAATAAAAGCCCAGCGCAGCAGATCCTGTTTGGATTGGATAGGAGCTGCAATCGAGCGAGCAAAGTTTCCCTAGGACAGCGTTTGGCTATCCCAGGGAAATGTCGTCGGACGAACTTTGCGTCGACGTGGTACGGGTAGTGGGAGTCGAACCCACACGCCTTGCGGCACAGGAACCTAAATCCTGCACGTCTGCCAATTCCGTCATACCCGCGCAATCGTTCTGTTGGCGGACGGAACGTGAATAGCCCCCCGCTGTACCAACAGAACTTGTACATAATAACACATTTTTTCCGACGCTGTCAACGGTGTTTGGGGAATGAGCACATTGACACTTTACCGCGGAAAATGTACAATTTATATTGTATTTTCCGGGCAAAATACTGATATTTTTGCGGGGTGTAAAATGGAACTTGCAAACTACGATGTCATAACAGCGCGTGCCAGAGGGCTAAAGACCAGGTCGGTTGCCGCCGTTGCCGCCGCCGCTGACCACGGCGTAATCGAGTCCGCCATGAGGGCGAGAGAAGACGGGATCATTGAACCGGTGTTTATCGGCGACGGTGCAAAGATTCGTGAGTTCCTGCGCGAGATGGATCTCAACCCCTCTAATTTCAACATTGCCGAGACGCCGAACGGAATGAGCGCGGCGGAAACGGCCGTTGCGCTTGTCAAGTCGGGAAGCGCAAATTTCCTTGTCAAGGGAATGCTTGAGACCAGCGAACTTATGCATGAGGTCGTCAAAAAGGAGAATGGTCTGAGAACCGGCCGTGCGATGACACATCTCGCATTTTTCAAGTTCAACAGCTATCACAAGATCTTTTGCATTACGGACAGCGGGCTTATACCGCACCCCGTTTTTGAACAGAAGGTCGATATCATACATAACGCCGTTGACAATTATCACAAGCTCGGCGTTGAGACGCCGAAGGTTGCCTGCTTCTGCTGCAAGGAGGAGGTAGACCCCAAAATGGTCGAGACCGTCGATGCGCGCCAGCTCCAGGAGATGGCGCAGAAGGGTGAGTTTGGCCAGTGTGACGTCGTAGGCCCCATATCTCTTGACATCGCTTTCAGCAGCAGCATTGCACAGGCAAAGGGATTTGATAACCCCAACTGCGGCAATTTCGATATCGGCCTTGTGACTGATATCCACGGCGGCAACTGCCTCGGCAAGAGCCTGGTTGTCAATTCGGGCGCCGTATTCTGCGGCATCGTTGTTGGGGCAAAGGTCCCGATCGTGCTCGCGTCCAGGGGCGCAAGTCCGCTGGAGAGATACCTGTCCATGGCTATGGCGGCGGTCGTCTCCGCACAGTGACAGGGAAATCCCGATATACAAAACTCCCACAGCCCTGTTGCGGGAGTTTTTGTATGTTTTAAGAGGTGAAGAAAGATGATTGCCGCGGTGATAAACGCCGTCCTTGTGATTATCGGCAGCGGTCTGGGGCTGCTTCTCAAGAACCGGATTAAAGAGAAATACTCCAACGCGATACTGCGCGGGCTTGCACTGTGCGTAGCCCTGATCGGGATATCCAGCGCGTTGGAATCAAATGACACGCTTTGTGTTATCATATGCATGGTAGTCGGCATAATGCCGGGTGAGCTTATCAGAATAGAAGACAGACTCGACGGCCTTGGAGAAAAGCTCAGGAGCAAAATGTCGAAAAATGGGGATTCCGGCCGCTTTACCGAGGGGTTCATGACAGCTACTCTGATGTTCTGTGTCGGCAGCATGGCTGTTGTCGGCTCCATGGAGGCGGGGATAAACCACGACTACTCAACGATAATAGCAAAAAGCGTGCTTGACGGGATCTCGGCCGTGTCATTTGCTGCCGCGATGGGCGTAGGGGTCATCTTTTCATCAGTCGGCGTACTGCTTTACCAGGGACTGCTGACGCTGGTGTTCATTCTCGCCGGCCCCATCCTGCCCGACGCCATCGTCGCGGAGATGACGGGCGTAGGCGGACTTTTGATCATCGGGCTGTCGATAAATATGCTGGGCCTGCTGGGCGAGAAAAAGCTGCGCGTGGGCAATATGCTGCCGGCAGTATTCCTGCCAATAATATATATGCCGGTCTATGACTGGATCGCGGGGCTTATTGGATGAAGAAAAACGTTATTCTGATACTCGCTTCCGGGACGCTCTGGGGGTTTATGGGGCTGTTTACCCGTTTTATGGGCCGGTATGGTTTTTCATCTGCGGGTACGGTCATAATCCGATGCTCTGTTGCCTGCCTGCTGTTTGGCGTGACACTGCTTGTGCGCGATCGAAAGCTGTTTTTTATAAAGCTTCGCGACCTGTGGTGTTTTCTTGGCGCGGGCGTGTGCAGTATGCTTTTTTTCACGTTTTGCTATTTTCAGGCAATCAGCCTTACCAGCCTTGCTACGGCCGCTATACTGCTTTACACAGCGCCGTCCATGGTCATGATAATGTCGCTGTTCGTATTCAGGGAGAAACTGACGATGCAGAAAGCGGCGGCTCTTGTCATGGCCTTTGCCGGGTGCTGCTTTGTCTCCGGACTCGGCAGCGGGGGCCTCTCCCTCTCGCCCGCGGGGCTTATATATGGACTGTGCGCAGGCTTCGGCTATGCTCTTTACAGCATCTTTGCACGTCTTGCCATGGACCGGGGATATAACAGCCTGACCATAAATTTTTACAGCTGCCTTTTTGCATCTGTCGGTGCCTGTATCATATGGGGACCTGTCGAGCCGGTGAAGCTTATGTTTTCGGGAGGCGGGCCGCTGCTTTTGAGCTTGGGTATGGGCTTTGTGTCCTGCTATCTGCCGTATTTGATGTATACCCGTGGCCTTGTGGGCATGGAAACGGGAAAAGCCTCCATAATGGCTTCGATCGAGCCGGTGGTGGCGGCTGTGATCGGCATCGTTGTTTTTGACGAGGCCCCGACCGTCATGGGAGCTGTCGGCATCCTGCTCGTTCTGGGCGCGATAGTTATCCTGAACCTGCGGCTCGGAAAAAAGACCGCCGCGAAATAACGGATGCGGAGAGTTCTGCGCCCGGTTTGCGGTCTTGACAAAAATGCGGTCGCTTTATATAATAATTAGCAATTAGTTAAATAACTTATCGGCTGAGATGGGGAGGAGTACGCCATCGCTGAAAGCAGAGAGAGGGCCGGTTTGCTGTAAGGCTCTCATGATGCGGTGCAGCGGAATGTCGCCCCGGAGTCCGGCGGGTGAAGCAGCTCTGCCAAGCTCGCCGCGGTTTGCCCCCGTTACCGGGCGCAGAGTGCCGCTTCCGGCGGAACTCAGGTGGTACCACGGTAAATTTTATCGCCCTGAGCATTTGCTCGGGGCATTTATTTTTTCAGGAGAGGATTATATGAAAGAACTTCCCAAGATCTATGACCCCAAAACCGTTGAGAAAAAAGTATATGACATGTGGTTGGAAGGCGGATACTTCAAAGGCGTGCGCGACCCGGACAAAAAGCCGTTCACGATAGTTATCCCGCCACCGAATGTAACGGGCCAGCTCCATCTTGGCCACGCGTTTGACGAGACGATACAGGACGTGCTTATCCGTGTTAAGAGGATGCAGGGATACGCCGCGCTCTGGGTGCCGGGCACGGACCATGCGGGCATTGCAACTCAGATCAAGGTCGAGGAGGAACTTCGCAAAGAGGGCCTGACCCGATATGATCTGGGCCGCGAGAAGTTTCTCGAGCGTGTTTGGGAGTGGAAAAACACATATGGAAACCGCATAATAGAGCAGCTTAAGACCCTTGGCTGCTCCTGCGACTGGGACCGTGAGCGTTTTACGATGGATGAAAACTACTCGCGCGCCGTGCGCGAGGTGTTCGTAAGACTTTATGAAAAGGGGCTTATATACAAGGGCAGCAGGATAATCAACTGGTGCCCCCACTGCACGACCGCGCTGTCCGATGCGGAGGTTGAGTACAAGGACAAGCCCGGGTACCTGTGGCATATCAAGTACCCCATTGTCGGCGAGGAGGGGCAGTACGTCATTGTTGCGACCACCCGGCCGGAGACGATGCTCGGCGACAGCGGCGTTGCGGTCAATCCTAATGACGAACGATACAGGCATCTTGTCGGCAAAAAGTGTCTGCTTCCGCTTATGAACAGGGAGATCCCCATCGTCGCGGACGAATATGTCGAGATGGAGTTTGGTACGGGCTGCGTCAAGATGACGCCGGCGCATGACCCGAATGACTTTGAGGTCGGGCAGCGGCATAACCTTGAGTGCATCCGTGTACTGGACGATAACGGCTGTGTCAATGAGCTTGGCGGAAAATACGAGGGGCTCGACCGCTATGAGGCCCGGAGAGTGATAATCGCAGACCTTGAGGAGCTGGGGCTACTGGAGAAGACACAAGAGCATCAGCACAACGTCGGGACCTGCTACCGCTGCGGTACGGATGTCGAACCGATAATATCCGCACAGTGGTTTGTTAAGATGCAGCCGCTGGCCGGAGAGGCGATGGAGGTTGTGCGGGACGGCCGCATAAAATTTGTCCCTGAAAGGTTCACAAAAGTATACTTTAACTGGATGGAAAACGCGCACGATTGGTGTATCTCACGCCAGCTCTGGTGGGGGCACCAGATCCCTGCATGGTACTGCGCGGATTGCGGGCATGTCACCGTTTCCCGGCAGGACGCAGTCGAGTGCGAGAGATGCCACAGCAGAAACATTGAACGCGATCCCGACGTGCTTGACACATGGTTCTCGTCCGCACTCTGGCCGTTTTCGACCCTCGGCTGGCCGGACAGGACTGAGGATCTGGATTATTTCTACCCGACGAACGTACTCGTGACCGGCTACGACATTATTTTCTTCTGGGTCGCGCGTATGATTTTCTCCGGCATGGAGCATATGGGAAAAGAACCGTTTTCAACGGTGCTGTTCCATGGGCTGATCCGCGACGCGCAGGGACGCAAGATGTCAAAATCCCTTGGGAACGGCGTCGACCCGATAGAGGTCATACAGACCTATGGCGCGGACGCTCTGCGCTTTAATATCATAACCGGCAACAGCCCCGGAAACGACATGCGCTATTTTCCGGAACGATGCGAGGCTATGCGCAACTTCGCAAACAAAATCTGGAACGCTTCGCGCTTTGTGATGATGAATCTCACCATCGACAAAAATGAGCTTCCTGAAAAGCTTGAACTGGAAGACAGGTGGATACTGTCCCGGCTCAACAGCCTGGCTGGCGAGGTCTGCGAAAACATCGACAAGTACGAGCTGGGCATCGCCGCCGGAAAGATATACGACTTTATCTGGGACAGCTTCTGCGACTGGTATATCGAGTTGTCAAAACCCCGCCTCAACAGCGGGGACGAGGATGCAAATATCAGCGCGCAGAGGGTGCTGCTCTTCGTTCTGACTGAGACGCTCAAGCTGCTGCATCCCTTTATGCCATTTATAACAGAGGAGATATGGCAGGCGCTGCCTCACGAGGGAGAGGCGCTTATGATACAGAGTTATCCGAAATTTGAGCAGAGCCTGGCCTACCCCGAGGACGAGGTGGCCTTTGAGATCGTCATGGACGCCATCAAAGCCGTGCGCTCCCGCAGGGCGGAGATGAACGTCCCGGCCAACAGGCGGCCGCGTCTGATCGTTGCAACTTCAAAGCCCGAGATTTTTGAAAATGGCAGAGCATATATGTCCAAGCTCGCCTATGCCGGCGATGTTGAGGTGTGTGCCGAGCCGCCCGAGGATACGGAGGGCATGGTCTGCGTTGTAACGGATGAGGCCAGAATGTTCATGCCGATGGCGGAGCTCGTGGATATCGAAAAGGAACGTGCACGCATTCAAAAGGAACTGGCCAAGGCCGAAAAAGACCTTGCCGGACAGGATGCAAAGCTTGCTAACGAAAACTTTGTAAGTCGTGCGCCGGAACACATCGTCAATGCCGAACGCGAGAAGAAGGAAAAGCTTGAAGCGCTGATAAAAAATCTCAGACAGAGCCTTTCAAATCTCTAAAATCTGCTGTCGGCGGCAGTTTATGACAAACACTGCGCATGACAGGATATAAAATAACAGCATGTACGCAAAGCCGTACATGCTGTTTTTAATTTTAAAGATAGAGGGAGGCGTATCTCGATGAAGGTTCTGTCATCATATCGTGATGGCAAGCTGCGGCTTTATCTGCGGGGAGAGCTGGATCATCACGAGGCGCGCTCGGCAATGGGGCGCATAGAGCAGATGATAGATGAATATCTGCCGAGAGACTGCGTGGTGGACGTGTCCGGCCTTACGTTCATGGATTCCTCGGGGATCGCAGTCATTCTGAAAATAGCCAAGCGTCTCAATCAGATGGGTGGACGTGCCTGGGTCGAGAACCCCGCCGTACAGCCTCTGCGGGTAATTGACGCTTCGGGAATAGACCGCATTGTGCGGATTACGGTTGGCGGAGGTGTATAATAGTGGAGGTAAACAACTACATAAAGATCGAGTTTCCATCAAAAAGCGCCAATGAGGGGTTTGCCAGGGCAGCCGTGGCCTGTTTTGCGGCGCAGCTTGACCCTAACACTAACATGGAGGAGCTGGGAGACATAAAAACGGCTGTCAGCGAGGCCGTCACCAACTGTATCGTCCATGCTTATTCAGACTCGATAGGCAAGGTGCAGATCAGGGCTCGTCTGCTTCCGGGCAACGTTATCGAGATATCGGTTCGCGACTGGGGCAGAGGCATAGAAAATATAGAACAGGCGCGCGAGCCGATGTTTACGACCGGCGGCGAGGACAGAAGCGGTATGGGATTTACCATCATGGAGAGCTTCATGGACTCGCTGCGCGTGCGCTCGACCGTCGGCAAGGGCACGACTGTTGTTATGACCCGGCATATAGTGCCCAGGGCGAATATGCGCTGATGGACGAGAAGGTTGAACTTTTAAGGGCTGCGAAGAACGGCGACAGGGACGCTGCACAGAGGCTTGTCGTTGAAAACTCCGGGCTTATATGGAGCGTTGCCAGGCGTTATTTCGGACGCGGGGTAGACCCGGACGATCTGTATCAGCTAGGCTGTGTTGGGTTCATAAAAGCAGTCAATGGCTTTGACGAGAGCTTTGGCACGCAGTTTTCTACATATGCAGTGCCGAAGATATCCGGGGAGATACGCCGCTTTCTGCGCGACGACGGCAGTATCAAGGTCAGCCGGAGCATAAAAGAACGCGCGTTTGAGGCTTGAGCAGAGCCTGGGACGGGAACCGACGCTGTCAGAGCTGTCGGCTGACACAGGCATCAGTATTGAAGATATTGCAACGGCGGAGACCGCGACCGGACCTGCCGAGTCGCTGCAAAAGGAAACGGGAACTGAGGGGTTCACTCTTGAGCATGTACTGGGAGATTACGGCCAGGAAGAGCGCGTTATCGAGCGCGTAGCGTTGTTTGAATCGATTGCAAAACTGCCGGAGAGAGAACAGAAAGTGATAGCTTTACGGTTCTTCCACGGCATGACGCAGGACGCGGCCGCGCGCGTACTGGGAGTCTCACAGGTGCAGGTATCCCGGCTTGAAAGGAAAGCGGTGGCTACGCTGCGAGAGATCATGTCTGAGGATACAGTTCCCTGACAACCTCGAGAAAAAGCTTTGCCGCAGGTGCGGAGATGTTTTTCCGCCATGCCACGACATATTGGCGCAGAGCGTCGTCGCCCTCAATGCGCTTGAAGACGCAGTGGTCTGAGTAGAACACCTTGGTCAGCGCCTCCGGTATGATAGATATACCAAGGCCCGCACTGACAGACAGCAACACAGCCTCTGCACGGTCAAACTGATGATACGCGCGGGGAGAATATCCCCGGGCCTGACAGACTTTCGAAATCTCGTTATAAAGGGCTGGTCCATCCGTTTCGGACACGGCAATGAATCGCTCGTCCTTGAGCTTGGAAAAGTCCAGCTCTTCATTGGCAAGAGGGTTAGAATCATGGAAGGCCACACATAGGTGGTCTATCTCTGTGTAGAGCATGTCGAAAGTGTCTCCGGCGGGGATCATTTCCTTTACGGCGAAGTGAAAATCATATTTAAGCTCATTCATTGCAAAAACCTGACTTCGGCCGAAAGTGAAATCAATATCGATGGTTATCTGCGGATATCGCGCGGAGAAAACTTCCAGACAACGTGACAGTATCTGACTGGAGGTAGTCAGCGAAGCGATGGAGATATGTCCCATTGCGCCGCTTTCATATTTTTGAAGCTGGAAAGCCGCCTTCTCTGCGGTTTCGACGATCTCAACGGCATAGGGAAGAAACGCGCGCCCCTGTTCTGTTATCACAACGTTTCTGCGGCTGCGTATAAACAACTGACAGCCCAGCTGACGCTCGAGCTCAACGATGTGGTGGCTGATGGACGGCTGTGTGATACCGTTTCGGCGCGCAGCTTCCGTAAAGCTGAGTGTCTGTGCAACGGATATAAAGTATTTAAGCTGGTTGATATCCACAGTAACACTCCTCCTTTGAATTTAGGCAGACGCGGCCCTGACGGCGGGAACAGAAATTATTATTTTGCTTTGGCAGCGCGCCTCTTTAGGTAGCTGCTTATATAGAGTGTGAGGAAAATGGGGATGACCGCGGTGATTGCGCCCATTATGAACGTGGGGGCGATGCCGACTGCTGTGCCGGCTGCGGTGTCGACAGAGGCATTCAGGAAGGTGTTTGCAATAAAGTTGAAGAACACGGAGCTGAAGCCTAGCGCGAGCATGGCCACGCCGTAGTTAGCGCCGGAGTGCTTGGGCCCAAACAGGTCGGTACACAGCGCGGCATTCAGAGCGGAGGGGCCGCCGTATGCAAAAGCGATAAAGGCTATCGTGATGAAGTAACCGTACCCGCCTATGAATGTCATGAGTATGGCGCAAACGAGCGTTATTCCGCAGAGTATATAGGTTGCACTGCTGCGTCCAATCTTATCGGAGAGAGAGGCCATGATAAGACGGCCGGCGGCGTTTGTTATGCCGGTAAAGGATACGCAGAAGACTGCTGCAGAATTGGATAGACCGCGGACTATGCCGAGATCCTTGATCAGCGGCACGCAGAGGTTCCAGGTTCCGTTTATGAAGAAGATGGAGAAGAACAGGGCCCAGAACACGGGCATTTTCATTGCCTGAGGCAGAGTGTAGCTGACGGAATCTGAAACCGTCTCCGGCAGGTTGAGTCCGGCAATATAGCTCTCATCCGGCAACTTGATGAACTGGCAGGCGACAAGGCCGAAAACGGCAAACACGCCGGCAAGGATGAGGAACACAGGCATAAAGTCAACGACGTCGTTTGCATCGCGGAAAGCATCCATAAGTGCGGTAGACACAGGCGTGAATATAACAGTGGACAAGCCGAAAGCTCCGCATGCCAGACCGGAGGCAAGACCGCGCTTATGCGGCAGCCACTTCTGGATGCAGGAGATGCAGGAGCCATAGGCAAAGCCGGAGCCAAGGCCGGCCATGACTGCATATGTAATATTGAAAAGCCATATCGTGGATGCTGTGAGGAAAGCGGAAAGAGCAATACCCACGGAGAAAAGTATCATGCCGAGAATACAGGTAAGCTTCGGACCCTTTTTGTCGTTTATGATGCCGCCGATGAGGCTGCCGAAAACGAAGGCAAGGATCATATAGGACGATACCATGCCGGCGGCGCTGTCACTCCAGCTGAAAGAGGTGACGATGTCGGAGCGAAGCGCGCTCCACAAATAAAGGATACCGACGCAAAGCTGCACTACAAGGCAGCCGATAATTGGCGCGATAGCTTTTCTGTTGCTTGTTTTCATTGCTAGCATTCCTCCCGAAAAAATGAGCATAAAAAAACTCCAACCTGCAAGTTGGTGCTTTTTTAAAGACTGTCGGGCTGCGGGAAAAGTGTATTCGCAAAGGAAGCGGCCCCGGCCGAACAGAGTTTTTCTCAGAATAACATTAAAAACGCTCTGTGTCAATATTCGGGAAGAAATTTAATTCGATAAAGAAAAGATCTCCGATTTTTGCTTTTTGGCAGAAAATCGGAGATCTTCGTTTAAAAGCGTTGTGTATTTCCCGGGAAAAAGGCCCAGGAAACGGGTCAGTCCGCCTCAACAGCGCGGGAAATGGCTTCATAAACCTCAGGAAGGTTCTTCTCAAGGTCATATGAGCGCATATCCGGACCGGTCCAGATATGAAAGCTGTCAGCCTCGGCAAGGACAGCGTCATCTCCCGAAATTTGAACAGTATAGTGCAGTTTAAGCTTTTTCGGTGCGCAGAAAGTGGCCCTTGTGCTGACTGTGACCGTACCGGGATAGCGGACAGGAGCCAGATATTTAAGATCCAGACTCACCATTGCCGGGTCGACCCCATGTGCATGGGTGTAGGTATAGGGGTATCCACAGGCCGCAAAAAAGTCCATACGGCCGATCTCGTACCAATAGGGGTATATCGCGTGGTGTACAATCCCCATGGCGTCGCAGTCGGGATATCTGACGTCAATCTTGGATTCAACTATCATCTTCAGCCCTCGTCACGCAGGCAGTGGCGAGTGATGCCGAGTATTTCGCGGGCCTCGTCTGCGGTGGCTATCTCGCGTCCTGCAAGCTTTGCCAGCTGTACTGCGCGCTCGACGAGCATCAGGTTTGTTGCAATTATCTTATTGCCGTTTTCATCCCTGCCATATACGACGTTGTCCTCAAGTCCGACGCGAAGCCCGTCACAGCCCAGCGCAAGCCCCGCGAGCATCATCGGCATATGGGCTCTTCCTATGCCCGATACGGACCAGGTTGCTCCCTCAGGAAGCTTGTCGACAAGAAAGCCCAGGTTCTCCGCAGTGCCGGGCATGGAGCCGCCAACACCCATAATAAACTGGATGTGCGGAGGCTTGGGTATACCATGCTTGTTTACATAATACATGACTGAGTCGATATGCCCGGTGTCGAATACCTCAAACTCGGGCTTGACATCCTGCTTTATGACCTCCTGAGACAGCAGATTCAGAAAGCGGGGGCTGTTTTCAAAGATGTAGCTGTTGGACCAGTTGATGGTGTTCGGGTCAAAGGAGCACATCTCAGGCTTGAGCGCGCCCAGATGCTGAAGGCGCTTATAATCCTCGTACTCACCGCCGGAGGTGGTGAGGTTGATGATCACGTCGACGTCGGCCTCAGCGCAGTACTTGCGGCAGAGCTGTACAGTCTCGGTGAACTTCTCCAGGCTCATGGACTTATAGCCGATCTGCATAACGCCGTCGACCTCTTTATCCTCGCGGACATGGATGTGGACTATGGATGCACCGGCCTTTGCAACGTCCACCACCTGACGGGCGATCTCCTCAGGCGTATAGGGAACGGTTGGGGCCTGGCTCTTTTTGGTGCCGGCGCCGCACATGCAGCACTGGATTATGATTTTATTAGTCTTGGACATGACTTATCCTCCTATGTTGCGTATGTAATCCGGTTATTGACACATTTCTATAACAGTGGCCTGGCCCATACCGCCGGCTATGCACAGCGTTGCAAGGCCATATTTAAGGCCGCGGCGCTTCATCTCATGCAGAAGCGTGACGATGATGCGGCAGCCAGAGGAACCAACAGGATGGCCAAGCGCGATGGCGCCTCCGTTTACGTTTATTATATCCATTTTGTCCTCCCAGCCTAGCAGCTTTATGCAGCCGAGCGACTGCGCGGCGAAAGCCTCGTTGAGCTCTATAAGCTGGATGTCGTCAATGGAAAGACCGGCGTTTTTAAGGGCCTTTGGCACGGCATATACAGGGCCAAGGCCCATGACGCGAGGGTCGCATCCGGCAGTGCCCATGCCGATGATCTTTGCCATGGGTTTGAGCCCGAGCTCCTGCGCCTTTTCCTCGCTCATTATAAGCATGGCGGAGGCACCGTCGTTTCGTCCGGAGGATGAAGCGGCGGTGACCGTGCCTGTCAGCTCGTCTGAGTTGTACAGCCGGCCATCAGGGTCCGTGTCTATGTTGAAGCAGGGTTTGAGCTTACCCATCTTTTCCTCGTTCGTGTCACGCCGGGGAAACTCGTCGGTGTCGAAAACGATGGGGGGCTTTTTACGTCCCTGCGGGACTGTGACCGGCACGATCTCGTCGGCAAACCGGCCGGTGTCGGTGGCGTCGATAGCCCTGCGCTGCGATTCCAGAGAGAAAGCATCCTGCTCCTGCCGTGTGATGCCAAGCTGCTCCGCCACCTTTTCTGCCGTGGCGCCCATGTTGTAACGCCCGTAGATCTCCTCGGGCTGGCTTTTGAATTGTCCCTCGGTGACGGCGTCTATCAGCTGAGTGTTGCCGGTACCGACGCCCCAGCGCGCATTGCGCAGATAAAAGACTGCGTTGGACATGCTCTCCGTGCCGCCGGCAAGTACCACATCGGAAAGGCCGGTCATGATTTGCATGGCGCCGTTGTGCACGGCGGTCATGCCGGAGGCGCACTGGCGCATGACGGTATGTGCGGAGGCGCTCTCCGGTATGCCGACTTTAAGCGCCGCGACACGTGCTATATTCGGCTCGTCTGATGTCTGTCGGCATTGGCCTATGATGACCTCGTCGATCTGTGCAGGGTCGATGCCCGTGCGGTCGAGAACGCCTTTCATCACGGCGCAGGCCAGGTCATATGCGCTCAGAGGACGCAGAGAGCCGCCGAATGAACCAACGGCCGTACGGCAGCCGTCGATGATAACTGCGTTTTTTACTTCCATATGTGTTGACCTCCCTGCACGGCGTGGCCGTGCGATGGTGTTTTACTGTCACGGTTTTGCAGCCCCGCCATGGAAAGCGGGACTGTGCCAGAAACCTTATTTTTCAAGGTTGATCTCGCCGAGATTCACAGCGGCCATGGTCCGGCATGTGAGAACGGCGGGCTTATAGCCTTCAGCCTCTATCGTGACGGTGAAGGGCTTGTTCGTGGGCAGGCCCTGAACTTCAAAGTCGCCGAGGAAATCGCTTGCGGTCTCGAAAACATTGCCGCTTTCATCGCACCTTATGGTGACTTTTGCGCCCTTGACACATTCGCCGTCGGCGATGACCTCGCCGCAGATAAAGGGTTTGGGCAAGTACATGTACTTAACGCCGGGATTGGTTTTAAACGCTGGCTGGAAGTCCTCCAGTTCGTCGGCATGCTCAGCCGCGAATTTGGAAATTTCACTTTCGGGGTCGTCCAGATCTCCAAAGATAAGCGCCTGATTAGGGCAGCATTCGCTGCATCGGGTCTGCTTCTCCCCGGCGTCGAGCATATGGGCGCAGCCGTTGCACTTCTGTGCAATGCCGGCCTGATCGTTCCATACCACACAGCCATAGGGGCAGGCGGCGAGAAGCTCTTTGTCGGCGCTCTTTGCGGGGTCAAGTATGACCAGGCCGTCCTCACGGGCATAGAAAGCGTCGGGACGCTTTGTGATACAGGGGGCGTTTTTGCAGTGCTGGCAGGGGATAGGGATATAGTCCACCTTTACCTTGTTGTCAGTGCCGTATTCTATCTCCCTGACACGAATAAGGTTCATGCCCTCTGCCGTGGCGGCGCCAAGGGCGCCATGGTCATTGCCGACCCACTCATCCTTACAGGCGAGGAAACATCCGTAACAGCCATTGCAGCGATCGACATCAATTATAAAACCATATTTAGGCAATTGATTCATTCCTTTCAAGACATTTTGTTCTCAGGAAACGGAGAAAAGTTCGGCAGATCTCAGCATTCCCACTTTCTGCACTCGATAAGGCAGGAGTTCGGAGCCATGCCCGGAACATTCTTGGAAAGCCAACGCTTGCTTGTGAGGATATTTACACAGCCGCCGCGGTCGGTGGCGCCGGTCTCAGTAGTGATGGGGTCATACTTGGCAGAGCAGCCGTAAGAGTGCATGACGCCGACAGGTACGCGGTAGGTGACGTCGGCTGCACACAGGACGCTGCCGCGGTCGTTATACAGCTCTATGATATCGCCGGTCTTGATACCGCGGACCTTTGCATCCTCGGGGTTGATGCGGGCGATCCAGTAGGCATAGCCGTCAATAATCATGCGGTGACAGGGGATCTCGTCGATCCAGCTTGCGTGGGTGTCATAATGGGTGTGGAAGCTGAAGCGCGGATGCGGAGAGATGATCTGAAGCGGATATTTCTTATACAGCTCGGTCTCATGTCCTTCCCAGGACGGTATGTAGTGAGGGACCGGGGGACGCTCCTCGTCGTCGGGTGAAAGATCTTTCAGGCTTTCGCTTGAAAACTCCAGCTTGCCGGAATATGTACCGAGTTTTTTGGAGTTCTCCGTGGGCTCCAAGGTGTTCATGAAGTTTTCGGTCTTGATGTTGACGTTCAGATAGTCCTGGGTATCACAGTCGCGGCCCTCGTAGTACCAGCGGAAGGCGGGGTGCGGCTCGTAGTCCTCAGGAACGGGGACAATGTAATAACCCTTCCTGTTAAACTCCTCCCAGCTGCAGCGCTGCGACAGCTCAGAGAGGTTCCAATATGCCTCGGCCCATTCATCCTCGGTCTTGCCGCCGTCGGTATACTCCTCCCAGAGGCCCAGCTTTTTTGCCACCTCCTGGAAGATCTCATAGTCGGTCTTGCTCTCGCCGAGAGGCTCGACGCACTTCTGCTCACGGACGATGACTCGCCAGTTGTTGCCTATCTGTGCGTGGGTGGTATATCCGCCGCCGACTGCCCACTCACCGAGGTCATTGCGTTCAAGGTTCGTGCAGGCGGGCAGGATTATGTCGGCATACTTGGCCTCGCCGCCGAACCAGCAGTCCTGGTTTATGACACAGTCAAGCTGGTTTTCGCCGCGGTGCCGGTAGAGCTTCACATACCTGTTGGTCTCCGTCATCGTGCCCATGAACGAACCACCGTATCGCCACAGCATTTTGACAGGGCCCTCTATGGGGTATTCGTGGTGATTGAACTGCTGAGCAAGGCTCTGTCCGCAGAAACCGTCGCCGATAAATTCGCCGTGGCCATTTATTATGTCCTCAGGGTAGTTGATGCGGTACAGACGCTGCTTGACGTCGGAGCCGGCAAATTTCGTGTCGGCCGCGCGGGATTTGCCCATCTGCGAATCCGGCTCGGCATAGCCGGGGAACCATGTGTAATCGGCAGGAGCGCCCATAGTCGTGCCCCAGATGGAGACGCCGGGCTTGCCGAAACCCTGCATTGCCGCAAGGGCAATCAGCATGCGCGCTTCCTCTGTGCCGTAAGCGGTGCGGCAGGCAGATCCCTCGCCGCCGCGGACGCCGCCGGCCAGCGCAACGCGCTTCGAGGCCCATTCCTTGGCAAGCGCACGGATACGGCGGGCGGGGATGCCGCACTTTTCACCGGCCCATTCGGGCGTCTTGGGAATGCCGTCCTCCTCACCGAGGATGTATGCCTTGAATTCGTCAAAGCCGAGCGTGCGGTTTTCAATATAGAAATGATCGTATGTATCGTCAACGATCCACTGGTAGGCTATGGCCGCGGCAAGCGCCGTATCGGTGCCGGGGCGCGGTGCGAACCAGGTTCCGTCCATGACGGCGTTGGTATAATTGTAAAACGGGTCGATAAAGACGCACTTCATGCCCATTTCCTTCATCCATACGCGCCATATATTGGACTCCTGCCCGGAGTAGATGCCGTGAGTAGAGTCCGGATCATTGGACCAGAACACGACCATATCCGTGTTCTTGAACGCGTCCTGAAGCAGGTCGAACTGCTCCGGCTGGCCGAGTCGCCAGAAAAAACCGTACATGTGCGGGGCTCCCCACATCCAGCCTTCCCAGGAATCCGGATTATCCAGAATCGGGGTGTAGTTGAGCATGGAGAAGAAACGTCCGAACGGAGCCATCTTATAGCCGACAATGCCCCAGTTATGATGGGATCCCGTCAGAGCGGTGATTGCGTGGCCGTCGAATGTGCCGTCCTCTCTGCGCGGGGCGATGCGCTTGATCTCGTCTGCGATCAGAGTCGCGGCCTCGTCCCATGAGATGCGCTCATATCCGGAGATACCGCGGTTCTGGGGGTTGCGATCGCCATTCGGGTCCCAGTCCACGCGCTTCATTGGATAGAGGATACGGTCCTTTGAGTACAGCCTGTTTTTCTCTGCCATGATGTTTTGAGCAACACGCATGGCCTTTGGCGGCGAATACTTCTTGCCGGTCTTATCCTCAACTGTCCACGCCTTGGGATAGTCCTCCTCGGGCACCTGCAAAGGACGGATGCGGGTGATCTTCCCGTCTTCAACATAGACGGAGATCGGACCGCCGGTAGTCAGATTAGTATACACCTTTTCCAAATCCTGTCACTCCTCCTGTTGTGTTTGGATTGCAAGTAAAATTAAAAACTAACTCCTTTATGAAACCGACACAATCTTACACCTTGGAACAATTCCAATGTCAAGTGGTTTTTATCTTCAAAGGTTATTTTTACGTATCATGCCGGCACATAAAACAGTTGATTTTTTCACCTAGGCATAATATAATGTAACTATTATAAGATTAATATATTCTATCAGCATATAAAACGCATGTCCAGCGTTTTCTGGAGGAAATTATGGGCAATAAGTTTACACCTGACAAACAGAATATAATAAGCTTCAGCCTCATGGGCCCTGAAAGCGGCGGACCATGCCTTGTCGACAGCAAGGACGACAAAATGGTACGTATACGTCCGTATACATACGACGAGTCTTTGAAGGAAACTCACAATCCGTGGAAGATAGAGGCGAGGGGCAAAACCTTTTCTCCGCCGAACAGGGTAACGATAACTCCTTTCGGCCTCGGCTACAAAAGCCGTGTCTACTCACCCAACCGGGTCATGTACCCGCTCAAGCGCGTGGACTGGGACCCGAATGGGGAGCGCAACCCCCAGAACAGGGGAAAGAGCAAGTATGTGCGTATCTCGTGGGACGAGGCGACCGAGATAGTCGCAAATGAGCTCAAGCGTATGAAGGAGACATACGGGCCGGAAGCCGTCCTGTGTGAGGCGGACATGCACGGCGAGGGAAAGAACGTCGCTCCGAGCCACGGATGTCCAAACCGGCTGCTCTCTCTCATGGGCGGCTACACCCTTCAGATGAGGAACATGGACTCGTGGGAGGGCTGGTTCTGGGGCGCAAAATACGTCTGGGGCTGCGAGCCGGTCGGCGAGATGGCTCCTCAGACAAACCTCTATCCCGATATCGCTCAGAATTCTGAGCTTCTGCTGTTCTGGGGCTGCGATCCGGAGACGACGCCGTTGGGCGTCGTGAGCCATATGCCCAGCCGGCTGTGCTACTGGCTGAGCGAGATCGGGCTCAAAAGCGTCTATGTCTGCCCGGATCTCAACTATGGCGCGGCGGTGCATGCTGACAAGTGGATACCCATACTGCCAAACACGGATGTCGCTCTCCAGCTTGCAATTGCGTATGTCTGGCTGACTGAGGATACATATGACAAGGAGTATATCGATAAACACGCCTACGGCTTCGACAAATTTGTCGATTACGTCATGGGCAGGGAGGACGGCATACCCAAAACTCCTGAGTGGGCCAGCGAAAAATGCGTAGTCAAAGAGTGGACGATCAAAGCACTGGCGCGCGACTGGGCAAAAAAGGCGACAAGCATCATCCACGGCAACGGCGGATGCTATATCCGCGGCCCATACGCTTCGGAGCCTGCGCGGCTGGAGGTCATGCTGCTTGGCATGCAGGGACTTGGCCGGCCTGGAGTGCACCAGGCCAAGATGATAGAATGGAACCTCTGGAACAAGGACTATCCCGTGCCGTACCAGGGCCAGTTTGTGCCGAAAATAACCGCGATATGCGACGCGCTGCGTCCTGTGGACGGTGACGTCGAGCCGCATATAAACATAGCCGGCCGTTTCCAGCTGACTGAAGCGCAGAAACAGCGTGCACCGGAGCTTATAGACCTGTTTAAACAGCTTCCGGCGCCGCTGCAGTTCATCCCGCGCTGCCACATACATAAAGCCATACTCGAGGGCCATGCGGAGTGGCGCGGGCTTCAGTGTTTTTCATCGAGCCAGCAGCCGATCGGCGACAATTACCGTTACCCGACCCAGCAGTATCAGTTCAAGCAGATGCAGTATCCCAGGCCGGGGCTGAGCCGGGTGCACATGATCTGGACCGACGCCCCGTGCCAGACGACCTGCTGGAACGACGGGAACATGTCTATCAGGGCCTTTCAGGACCCGTCAATTGAGACGATAGTCGCGCAGCATCCATGGCTTGAAAACGACTGTTACTTTGCAGATATAATTTTCCCCGTGGTCACAAAACATGAGATGAACGACCTCGGCAACGACTTGTCCTCGGGCGTATATACCTCAATCTATCTGGAGGAGCCCTGCTGCCCGCCCGTGGGCGAGAGCGTAAGCGACTTTGACGTTTGTGCCAGAGTTGCTGAAAAGCTCGGGCCTGAGTACTATGCCGCGTATACCGGGAACCTCAGCGAGGAGGAGCGCGTCCGCTTCTTCTATAAATCTACGGGTTGCGAGGATTATATGACCTGGGAGGAGTTCAGGGAGAAGAAGATATTTGTCGTACCCTGTAAGGATCCGGAGGAGGTCAAGAAACTGCCGGCCGGGCTGTATAATTTCTGGAAGGATCCGGATAACAACCCGCTTTCTACGCCGACGGGCAAGCTTGAATACTACTCCACGCAGATAGCGGAGTACACGCCGGATGACCCGGAGCGTCCGCCCGTGCCGCACTGGATAGAGAAGGGCGAGAGCCATGACGAGCGCCTGAGCTCTGAGCGGGCGAAGAAATATCCGCTTCTGTGCATGTCAAACCACGGACGGTGGCGCATGCACGCGCAGTGCGACGATATAGTGTGGAACCGGGAATTTGAGACGATGAAGATACGGGGCAAGGACGGTTATCAGTATGAGCCCTGCTGGATCAACCCCGTTGAGGCGGAAAAGCGCGGGATAAAGCACGGGGACATTGTGAAGGTATATAACGAGCGCGGCATTGTGCTCTGCGGCGCATATGTCACGCAGAGGCTTATAGAAAAGACCTGTTATGTCGATCATGGCAGCCGCCTTGACCCGATAATCCCCGGATGGCTCGACCGCGGCGGAGCCATTAACACCATTACGCCGACGGAACCCACCAGCAAAAACGCAACAGGCATGGCCGTTTCCGGCTTCCTTGTAGAGGTCGAGAAGGTAACGGACGAAGAGATGGCCGGCTGGATGCGCGATTACCCGGAGGCCTTTGCCCGGCATGTCGATCCCGACGCAGGCGTATGCCTTGCCGGTTGGCTGCTTGAGGAGGCGAAAGCATGAATGTGATACTCATTGATGTTTCCCACTGTTCTGGCTGCATGAACTGCCAGATATCCTGTAAGGACGAGCACTGCGGAAATGACTGGCGACCCTATGCCGCGCCGCAGCCCTTGACGGGACAGTTCTGGTGCAAGGTGCAGGAGAATGTGCGCGGCACGATACCGAAGGTCAGGATACACTATATTTCCCGGATGTGCGCCCACTGCGCTGATGCGCCGTGTATGGATGCCTGTACTGCCGGCGCCATAGAGCGCCGGGAAGACGGCCTTGTTATCATCTCTCCTGACAGGTGTACCGGCTGTTCGGCCTGTGTCGGGGCCTGCCCCATAGACGCAATATATTTCAATGAGCAGGAGAAAATTGCGCAGAAATGCACCGGATGTGCGCATCTGCTGGATAACGGGAACAAGCTGCCCCGCTGCGTCGAGGCATGCCCGACAGATGCAATGCGCCTGATCGATGAGAGCGAGCTGCCGCAAAACGCTATCCCCGCCGTCGACGGCGCTCTAGGCGGGAGACTGTATTATGTAAACATACCCGGGCGCTTCGTCGGCGCGACGGTGTATGACCCGGTGGAAAAAGAGGTGCTCATCGGCGCCAAATGCACGCTCACCGGGGCGGGGCAAACGCGCACTGCAGAGACGGACAGCTACGGCGATTTCTGGTTCCGCGATCTTCCGGAGGAAGAGTTTACCCTGACGATAGAGCAGCCGGGTTTTAAAACGCTCAGGTTTGATGGACTCGACACCCATGACGACATAAACTTCGGCGACCTTCCCATGCAGAGGACGTGTTGACAGGCTTTAACTGAACGCAACGGCAAATATGCAGAAAAACTCCCCGGCAGCATAGCCGATTGTCTATAAGACAGTAACCAAAGCAAAGGACACTCGGCGGCTGTCTGGCAGGATTGGACAACGAAAAGACACCATGGATTTAGTCGATATGGCTAAATCCATGGTGTCTTTTTTGCTTTTTAAGGCACTCCATGCCTCTTTCGATAATTCCTTCACCCTGCCCGTTCCTGTTTGCATCCGACATAG
Organism: uncultured Oscillospiraceae bacterium; assembly: GCA_964609305.1. Taxonomy (GTDB): domain Bacteria; phylum Bacillota; class Clostridia; order Oscillospirales; family Oscillospiraceae; genus CAKSXP01. The sequence goes on along the minus strand of CAZSRK010000037.1, from coordinate 216 downwards.
CACACCATTTCCAAGAGCGTGGAAATTTTCGTTTTTCCGCGTGATTTCCAACCTTTTGGATATACGGGAGAGGGCCGGATTTTCCACTACAATGGTCATGTGGACCTTGACAACCGCATGACCGTCCGGGAGGGATATACCGGCTGGGGAAGTGACCGCGGGGACAGCGGGTGCTGGGACAAAGTGTCTCAAAGCAGCCGCCGAGCGCACCAACGC
>CAZSRK010000036.1:0-20700 GCA_964609305.1 uncultured Oscillospiraceae bacterium | reverse complement strand
ACTCTTTTTCATTGTTATCTCCTTGAGAAGCTGTTTTTACGGCTCATAGCCGTCGCCAAATTCAACAATATATGCGGTATTGCCGGAATATGAACTAACATAAAACGGATCGTTTGCAACATCGTTGAGGGACCATCCGCCGTACTGCGGCAGATCTCACATCAATATCCGGTCTTCTACATCACCGTTTTCATCCACTCCGGAAGGCTCTCCCACGCACCAGGGCGCATAGGAAAACTCCTCCCCGGTTATCCAGTATGCGGCGACATCTCCGTCGCTTTCCGTTACCGTATATCCACCCAGCCAGCAGTATTTGACACCCAGAGGCTCGATAAGATCTATAAGATACTCAAATTCTTCTCTGGTAGTAAACGTTGCCAGATGTCCGCCGAGTTCTTCGCACCTTTGCCTCGCTTCATCCCAGGTGAGATTGGCCACGTAAACCTCATATCTGTGCCCTGATTGGGGTATGACTTCGGGCTCATTGCTAGTGTAAATAAACTGGGCGTCAATAGTAAGAAAACTTGACAGCAGACAGAAACTGACACTGCCATTGTCATTAAAATAGAACTCCAGATCGTCAAACGTGTACTGCGAAGCGTTAATCTGATCCATATGGCTGAGGTTGTAATCATCCGTCTGGTCGACAAATTCATTGTAAATATCATTTTCAGAATACCCAAACAACTCGCAGTATTCAGACGATGTTAGGTATTTGCCGGTGCTCTCATCATAATGGTACACGCGCCCGACATGCGACGGCTCCGATGCAAAGGGCGAAAAAACGGTTTCAACGACAAGGGCGCAGACGTCATCATGCCTGTACAGATCATACCCGATACAGATTATAGGATATTCAGCATGCGTGTAATCCGTCTGAAGCTGGTTTTTCAGACTTCCATATTCATTTTCAAGAAGGCTGTTTATTACTCTTATCCCGTCAGAGGTTCCCACAACGCGGGGGATATGTACGTCAAAGTAATAATCGTCTGAGGTAAGCTGTTCACCGATTCCCATCTCAAGTGTATAGTCATCCGTGACCGCCAGAGGATAGCTTGGGGCAGGCGTTTGAACGGCCTCCTGTTCGTCATTTTCCGCGAAAATCGAGAGATTTCCGGAATCTGTCGAAGTCGGTTGAGACTGCGCTGTGTCGGCGTTTCTGCCAGCACGGTCGTTATAAATTGCGACAATCGCAGCACACAGTGCAGCGACAATACAGATTGACGCTATTACCAATATCAGGATCTTATTCTTTCCAAGGCCCGTCTTGTTAACCGTTTTTCCCGCGGGAGATGGGGCAGTAGCCGGCTGCGGCGACGGGGAAGGAGCGGGAACGTAGTTGCCCATCAGCGCGCTTTTCATTTCACCGGCGTTTTGAAACCGGCGCTGAGGATCAAATTCACAGGCCCTAAGTATCACTGCCGACATGGCCGGCGAAGAATACGCTGGTGCTGGCAGGGGCCTGCCGCTGAATCTTGCGGCGTTAGACGCTTCCATTGCATCCGCTGTAACAACGGCGGGAGGCAGCGGAACAAACGGGGCTCGGTTTGCATTGCATAAACGATACAGAACAAGACCAAGAGAATAGAGATCGGAGCGCAGGCTCACGCTCTGGCCCAAGTTAAGTTCCGGTGCCATATAGTTGCGTACCGGCCATGGTAACGCCGTTTGCAGCCGTGTCAAGGCTGCGCGATACTCCAAAGTCACCGATTTTATAATCGCCGCTGGCACTTACGAAAATATTGCTCGGTTTAATATCTCGATGAAGAATGTTCTGTCTTCCCATAACCTCAAGCGCGGAACAGATGTCAATGCCAATTTTTCGCACTTCACCTTCAGTGATCGCGCGCTGCTGGAGCAGCTGCGGGAGAGGTGTGAGAAGCTCCATACGGATGAAAACGTCAAATCCCGGGCCGTCCTTGCGGGGAATAACCATGTGGTCTTCATATGAGACTATGTTTGTATGACCCTTCAGGCTGACGTTTATATCAATTTCTCGCATAAGCCGGCGAAGAAGATTCTCGTAATAGTCCGAGATTGAGCGTGCATCACTGACGACGCCCTCCGCCATCAGGGACTGCACCTCGCTCTCGGACGACGGAATGGAGATGTGCTTTACCGCGGAGTAATAGGTTTTTCCGTATTCTGTCCTCTTGACACGATAAACCTTGCCATAGCTTCCCTGACCAATAAGGGTGTCAACCTCCCAGGAACCCCAGAGCGGTGTAAAACAGCTTATATCCATTTTCAGCCCTCCTGATCAGAGAAGTTCGAATATCCGATACCAGATGACGCCGATGCCAAAGGCAAATAGAACACACAGCGCCCATAGAATCGCTGTCTTGCCGCGGCTGAATGATTCGCTCTTTTGGGGTTCAAATGAAATGCCTCCGTTATCTTCCGTTATCTATAGTCTGTTCGGATTCATAGGAAAAATCAAATATGGCATCACCGGATTTAACAACGACGGCGGTGACATTATCCCGGCTGCCACCAATTATCGCCTGTTCGACAAGTGTTGCGGCTATGCGCTCTGCGCTTCCGCCGGAGGCGAGGATCGCGGAGATCTCTTGCTCGCTCAAGCCCTCGACCAGACCATCGCTGCACAGCAGCAGACAGTCTCCGGCTCCAAACGGCACTGCTCCGCTCCTGTGTTCCTGCAACGTAAGCTCGGATTGGTCGACCCCGATGTGCTGCGTAAGTTGATGGCGTCGGTTGTCAGTAAGCGCCTGCTCAGGCGTGAGCAGCCCCATATTCACAAGCTGCTGTGTGACCGTGTCGTCGCGGGAAAGCTTGTGAAGCCGGCCTCCGGAAAAAAGATACGCGGGACTATCGCCAAGGTTATAAACTGTGACACTGTCCGGTTTGACAGAGGCGATTGTCATAGTTGAGCCGATGCGAGCTTTTTTCTGGTTCTGCATGTCACAGACAAGTTCGTTAGCCTTCTTTATATATTGAGGTATGGCTATATCACCGGCCGTGAGTACCGCTTGAGGGTTGCTGGCCAGAACACGCGCCGCCAGATAAGACGCTTCTGCCCCATAGGATTCCCCCCCCATCCCATCAAAGACGGCGGCAACACCCTCTGTGAGATTTCCGGTAAAGGTGGTATAGTGTGCGCTCGCGGTCGGTGGCATGGGAGCCTGCCCCTGTATAAAAAAGTTGTCTTCGTTATTCTGTCTTACCGAGCCCTTGTCTGAGCAGGCGGCAAAAGTATAAATGGGAGTGGACATTGCTTCACCTCGTCATTACTTTCTCAGAGACAGTCTGGTAGTGAAATAGCTGAGGACGTAAAATACCGCAACCGTTATCAGCAGGATCCCCCAGGCAATAAGTATATGCTCTGATGTAAATTCAAAAAACGGGTCCGGCTCATGTGTCAGGTAAGGCGTTTCTTCATAGCTCTTTTCCAGCAGGGTGTTAAGGTTAGCGGAAGTTCCATATGCCTCGACAGCCCACCGGCAGGTGACGATCGCCGATATCTTCTCAACCGCGCCGCTGAGCTCAAAAGCCAGGCCGGAAAACAGTATCTGGGGCATGAGCAGTATGGGGGCGACGGTCATGGCCCTGTCGGGATTATCAAACAGGGAAGAGACGAAAAGGCCCATACCCATGGCCGAGAGCATGCACAGATAAGTAGTTATGAAGTACTCGATATATGGATGTGTCATAACGCCGCTGTCGGGCAGTCCTACGAGCAGAGCGAAAGTCGCGCTGAGCAAAACGGACTGAATCAGGCAAAACAGGCTGAGTACGGCAAATTTTGAAAGGATGTATGCACCCAGACTCATCGACGAGGCATACTCCCGCCTGAGGATAACGGTCTCTTTACATATCTCCTGTATGGCATTGAGGATGCCGACCCAGAATGCCGAACAGGCGAGCGCAAAGGCGAGAGCCTTAGTAATCTTAAACTCCTTGAACTGCTCCCCATCGGCGACAAGCCAGATAAGGACGGCAAGAGCCACAGCCTGTACCATGAGCAGCGCCAGACGCTGCCTGTCATTGGTTATAAGCTTCAGATATCTTCCGCACAGGACCCCAAACTGTGAAAAAAGCGGCCTTCGACGCTTTGAATTGTTCAGCGGAGAATAGTCTGAGGGGGCTCGGAGTGAATCGTTTCTGCCGCTGCGGTACTGTGCATAACGCCTGCGCCAGGTTTCCGTATCTGCATCCAGCATGGAGTAAACATCGACCAGGCTCTCTACACCAAAAAAGCTCAGTGCCTCTGCTGGCGGGCCAAAAAACACAGACTGCCGCCAGAGCCAAGAAAGATGATCTTGTTGCACAGATGCAGATTCAGTGTGTTGTGAGTCACGAGAATGACGGTCTTGCCTGCCCTGGACATGTTCTTGAGCGTGCGCATAAGATTGCGCTCGGTTCCCGGATCCAGCCCGCTTGTCGGTTCGTCGAGAAAAAACAGACTGGGATCGCTGAGAAGCTCAACAGCGATGCTGGCCCGCTTTTTCTGACCGCCTGACAGGCTGCTGATCATCGAGTTCTCGTGTCCGGTAAGCTCTACGGTAGCTATAACCTGCTTTACACGCTGCTCATATTCCTTTTTGCTGGCGTCTGTGGGCATACGCAGCCGTGCGGCATACATAAGCATATCCCACAAAGTAAGCCTGTCGTACACTATATCCTGCTGTGGGACATAGCCGACTATATTTTTCATTACGCCGTAGTTTGCGTAAAAATCTTCGTTGTTTATTCTCACTGTGCCGGAATCTGCCCTGACATTTCCGCTGATACAGTTCATGAAGGTCGATTTTCCGGCTCCGGAGCCGCCTATTATGGCGACAAATTCACAGGGGTTTATAGAAAGCGTGATATGATTGGTTACAACTTTCTGCTTTCCAGCAGATTTAACCACACGCACAATATCCACAGTGTCCAAACCGATACCGTTTTCGGGGATCATGTACAAGATGACGCCACTGTTAAAGACAATACGTGTATTCGTTATTATGATGACGTCATTTTCGCGCAGCCGTGCACGGCGACTGAGAATATACCCGTTGATGCTGACGCCGTTAGTGCTGTTATTATCGATAATGTACCAACCGTCAGATTCCCATACTATTTTCGCGTGCAGACGGGAGACGCCGATATGGGGAAGGCAGATATCGCAGTCCCGGTTCCTGCCAATGGTTACGGTGCTTTTACCGGAAATGGAAAAGCTTCTCCATATCTCGCGCTTATCGGATTTGCTGACTATCATGACAACACCCATCTCCCTGGGTGACATGGGGTCGTCGATATGTATGGTCATACCATCATACAGCCTCAGGTTTGATATACGCTGTCCGTTATAATATAGCCCGTTTGTACTGTTGTTGTCCTGGATCGTGACTGCATCGCCTTGTATCATAAAAAATCCATGATGATGCGACACATACTGAGAGCTTATGACTATATCATTGTTTGCTGCGGAACCAAAGCTTATAATATCTTTGCCAAAGTTTTCAAGCATGATTGTCTCAGCTGCTTTACCGCCGCAAATTATACTGAGCGTCAACATTTTATTCTCCCCCGAAAATAATTAACGCGCAAATAAATAATTATACAAATTATATCATCATATACGCTAAATATCAATAAATTGTTAAGTTTCGCCACAGTAAAATAATTCCATATATTAATCGAATATTAACATGCTTTTCGCGTTGTTTACGAGACATGCTTTTCTGGTTGTAAGTGCTGCAAAAAAGATGTATAATAACAAGATAAAAGCTCGTGATTTGAGGTTTTGGATACATGCACGAAAAAATAATCATCAAAGGCGCAAGAGAAAACAATCTTAAAAACATCAATCTTGAGGTTCCGCGTGACGAACTGGTTGTTTTTACCGGGCTTTCGGGCAGCGGCAAATCCAGTCTGGCTTTCGACACTATTTATGCGGAGGGCCAGAGAAGATATGTCGAGAGTCTCTCGTCATATGCAAGACAATTCCTTGGTCAAATGGACAAGCCGGATTTGGACTATATTGAGGGGCTGTCCCCGGCCATATCCATCGATCAAAAGACTACATCGCGAAACCCGCGTTCTACCGTTGGAACAGTCACGGAGATATACGATTACCTTCGCCTGCTGTGGGCAAGGATAGGAATTCCGCACTGCCCCAAGTGTGGCAAAGAGATTAAGCAGCAGACTGTCGATCAGATAGTCGACCAGGTTCTGGAATTGCCTCAGGCGACAAGGATACAGATACTTGCCCCTGTGGTTAGGGCGAGAAAAGGCGAGCATCAGAAGGTTTTTGAGGATGCTGCCCGCTCCGGCTACGTCCGTGTGCGCGTAGATGGGAGCATTTATGACCTTAGCGAAAAGGTAGAGCTTGATAAGAATAAAAAGCACAATATCGAGATCGTCGTCGACAGGCTTGTGATAAGGGAGGATATTGGCTCGCGGCTTACCGGGTCGATAGAGACTGCCTCGTCATTGACTGGCGGGCTTGTCATTATTGACATTCTCGACATGGGCCAGGAGATGCTCTTTTCGCAGAACTATTCCTGCCCGGACTGCGGCATTTCTATTGAGGAGCTCTCACCGCGCGCGTTTTCCTTCAACAATCCATACGGTGCCTGCCCAACCTGCGGCGGGCTTGGGATGCAGCTTGTTGTCGATCCTCAGCTTATTATCCCAAATCCCTCCCTTTCGATATTCGACGGCGGTATCTGCGCCTCCGGCTGGGGAAATATAAAGTCTGACAGCATCGCAAGAATGTACTTTGAGGCGCTGGCGAAAAAATATCATTTCAGTCTGACTGAGCCGATAAAAAACCTCTCAAAAGAAGTTTTGGACGTCATCCTTTACGGGACAAAGGGTGAAAAGTTGACTCTGCACTATGACCAGGCACGGGGGAGGGGTACTCTCAAGCAGCCGTTTGAGGGTATTGCAAACAATGTCGAGCGGCGTTATCGCGAAACTCAAAGCCCAGCAATGCGAAACGAACTGGAAGAATGCATGGCAGAGCGGCCCTGCCCTGATTGCGGCGGCAGAAGGCTGAAGAAAGAGGTCCTCGCTGTCACGGTCGGAGGATTGAATATTGCCCAGTTTTGTGAGATGTCCGTGACGGATGAGCTTGAATTCATAAATAACCTGGTCCTCAGTGGAAAAGATGCCGTGATTGCCGACAGAATACTGAAGGAGATAAAGAGCCGGTTGGGCTTTCTCCAGAGTGTTGGCCTTCAATATCTGTCCCTGTCGCGTGCTGCGGCGACCCTCTCGGGTGGGGAAAGCCAGCGGATACGTCTGGCAACGCAGATAGGTTCTTCCCTTGTAGGCGTGCTGTATATCCTTGACGAGCCCAGCATCGGCCTGCACCAGAGGGACAACGAAAAACTTATAAAGACTCTGAGGGATCTGCGCGATATCGGCAATACTCTAATCGTTGTCGAGCATGACGAGGACACCATACGGGCAGCTGATTATATCGTTGACATCGGTCCTGGTGCGGGCATACACGGTGGCGAAGTAGTGTGCGCGGGCACACTGGATGAGATATGCGCGTGTAAAGATTCAATTACCGGACAGTATCTAACGGGCGCAAAGAGTGTGCCCGTACCCGCTGTCAGGCGAAGTGGGAACGGGAAGAAGCTGGTTATCCGCGGAGCTCAGGAGAACAATCTGAAAAACATAGACGTTGAGATCCCTCTCGGTGCATTTACCTGTGTAACCGGTGTTTCCGGCAGCGGGAAATCCTCTCTTATAAACGAGATATTGTATAAAAAACTTGCAGCGGAGCTCAATCGCAGCAAAGTTCGCCCGGGTAAGTTCCGGGAGATCGAGGGGATAGAATACGTCGACAAAATAATAGCCATTGACCAGAGTCCGATAGGCAGAACACCCAGATCAAATCCGGTTACATATACCGGAGTGTTCAGCGACATAAGGGAGCTCTTTGCCGGTACAAACGAATCTAAAATGAGAGGATATACCGCCGGCAGATTTTCCTTCAATGCAAAAGGCGGCAGGTGCGAGGCATGTGCCGGCGACGGCCTGATAAAGATCGAGATGCATTTTCTGCCGGACGTCTATGTGCCGTGCGAGGTTTGCAAGGGAAAACGCTATAACCGAGAGACGCTCGAGGTCAGATATAAGGGCAAGAACATTGCCGATGTGCTTGATCTGACTGTTGAGGAGGCGCTTGATTATTTCCAGAACATCCCTAAAATTCGAGATAAGATACAGACACTGTACGACGTTGGTCTTGGTTATATAAAACTTGGACAATCGAGCACGACACTCTCCGGCGGGGAGGCGCAAAGGGTTAAGATGGCAACGGAGCTGTCAAAACGCAGCACCGGAAAAACTGTGTACGTTCTTGACGAGCCCACAACGGGTCTGCATGTGGCGGATGTGCACAAGCTTATACAAATACTCCAGCGCCTGACCGACGCTGGCAACACTGTTATTGTTATAGAGCATAATCTTGATGTCATAAAGTCCGCGGATCATATTATTGATCTTGGTCCGGACGGCGGCGACGGCGGAGGAGAACTTGTCTTTGCTGGAACTCCGGAGGAGTGCGCAAACTGTGAGACGAGTGCAACAGGCGCCTTTCTGAAAAAGGTTCTTGAAAGATGAAAGGCGGAGATTGCATTGCTTCTGGAACTCATTACAGACAAGTTTGGGGCGTTTATTACCACGCTCGCTGTCGCTATGCTGCCCGTCGTTGAGCTGCGCGGCGCCATACCGCTTGGCATCTCTTTGGGCCTGCACCCCTGGGTGGCGCTTTTAGCCGGGGTTATTGGCAACCTCATCCCTTCGCCCTTCATCATTTTGTTTATCAGACGGATTTTTGCCTTTCTGCGCAGAAAGAGCGCAAAGCTTGAAAGGCTTGTTGCGCGGCTTGAAAAAAGAGCTGAGGGAAAGTGGGAGACAATACACACTTTTGAGTTTTTCGGCTTGCTGTTTTTTGTGGCAATCCCGCTGCCGGGCACCGGGGCATGGACTGGTTCGCTTATCGCCGCCATTGCCAACATGCGCATGAGGAGTGCGCTCCCGGCAATAGCTATCGGCGTAATAATAGCCGGCTTTCTCATAACGGGCCTGAGTGTGGGGATTGCCGCCATTTTCACTTGAACCATTGACTTTTGCCTGCATAGTATGTTGCAGGAGGGAAAGATATGGTGCGAGAAATACTGATTTCGTTTTTCATTTGTGCGGCTATTATGACTTTTACCTGGTATCTGAAATCCCTGCTGTTAAGGCCTTTGAGGCTTGGGCAGGGGCTGAACATCAAAATCAGCGTCAGCGCGAAAGACAGCGTCCCAGAGCTTGAAAACACGGTAAAAACACTCGTTTGGCTGTCTACCAACGGTACCATACCCGCTGAAATTGAGATTCTAGATTTGGGTATGGATGAGGAATCGCTGGCGATCGCCGAGGAACTGGCAAGGGATAACAGCATTGTATTGCGGAGGGGCATGGATGGCTGAAAAGCAGCTTTCGAGCTTATCCGGCAGGATAAGCTCGGTCATATATGAAAACAGCGAAAACGGATACACGGTACTAACGATAGTCGATAACAGCGGCGAGGAGACGACTGTTACAGGGTATATACCTTATGCCGCCGTCGGGGAAGAGCTTGATGCAGTTGGACGGTGGACAAATCACGCGACGTACGGGCGGCAGTTTCGCGCTGAACGCACACAGCGCCGTGTGCCGTTGGGCGAGGAGGCGATTTATGAATTCCTCGCCAGCCGGGCCATAAAGGGGATAGGCGCCGCGACTGCGGCCATGATCGTTTCCCGATTCAGTGACGAAAGCCTTGAGATAATTGAAAATCATCCGGAAGAACTGGCGAAAATTAGGGGAATCTCCCTGAGCAAGGCAAAAGAGATGTCAGCCGAATATCGACGGCGTATGGGGATAAGGCGGCTGCTCGACTTCATGGGCCAATACGGACTCAAACCGACACTGGCCATGCGTCTTTATCGCTATTACGGTGACGGAGCTGTTGAGAAGATAAAGGAAAACCCTTATATACTCTCCTCAGATCACATTGGTGCCGACTTTCACGAGGCCGACGAGCTTGCCGTGAAGCTGGGATTTGAAGCCGACGACCCGTCCCGTGTTTCGGCTGCTATTATATATGAACTGATACATAATCAGACAAACGGGCACTGCTTTATTCCCGAGGAAAAGCTTACGACGGTGACTGCACAGCTCATAGGCGTAGATCTTGACTCCGTTTATGAGGGGCTGGAGGTCCTCTGTGACGATGGAGAAATCGTACGGGAGGATATAGCCGGAGTTCGTGCCTGCTATCTGTCACGTCTCTATGAGGCTGAGCGCTACACTGCTGAAAGGCTCACCATTATGTCCGCGCAGAAAAACGAGCTGCCAGACAAAATGGAGAATATTACTTCCTGGCTTGAGGCAAAGCTTGGTATAGAATATGCACCAAAGCAGAAAGAAACTCTGCGCATTGCTGCCCGGGAACAGGTGATGGTTATAACAGGCGGCCCGGGGACCGGAAAAACGACAACCGTCCGTGCGATACTTGCCATGTTTGACAGACTGGGCCTTGAAACTGTGCTTGCCGCACCAACCGGGCGCGCTGCAAAGCGCCTTGGCGATATCTGTGCCCGTGAGGCGCAGACAGTGCACAGGTTGCTCGGCACCGGCTTTTCCCAGGACGGGGAGTGCGTAACTTTCAAGAAAAATGAGGACGATCCGCTCAGATGTGATGCAATAATCCTTGACGAGTGCTCAATGGTTGATATAATGCTCATGAGGGCACTTTTGTGCGCGCTTCCCACCGGCTGCCGCATGGTACTCGTAGGAGATGCGGATCAATTGCCTTCTGTCGGCCCCGGGAATGTTTTTCGAGATATAATACGTTCTGATGTATTGCCGGTGGTTCGCCTTACCGAGGTGTTCCGTCAGGCGAAAGAAAGCCGCATCGTTACATATTCCCACATGATAAACGCGGGGGAACACCCCGATTTCCGGGAGAATAAGGGGGATTTGTTTCTGCTGCGACGCTCCGCCTCCGGAAGCATAGGGGAGACTGTCATTGGTCTCTGCCGGGACAGGCTGCCGAAAAATATGGGCATACCGCCTACGGATATACAGGTGCTGTGCCCAACACGGCTGTACGAAACGGGAACAAATAGCCTTAACAGCCTGCTTCAAAATGCGCTCAACCCACCGGCTGAGGATAAGCAGCAGATTACTTTCGGCGATCGTGTTTACAGAATCGGCGATCGTGTGATGCAGATCAAAAACAATTATGATGCCGTATGCAGGGATGCACAGGGGCTGACCGTCGGAATGGGAGTCTTTAATGGTGATGTCGGCGTCATATCTTCTGTCAGCAGTTTGGATGCTGTGACTGTTGATTTTGACGGTAAATATGTCGAGTACTCTGTGGACAACCTGGCTGAACTTGAGCACGCATTTGCTATCACCGTACACAAGTCGCAGGGCAGTGAGTACAGGGCTGTTATACTGCCGGTTGGCAGAGTTCCCGCCGCATTGTGCACCCGTAGTGTCCTGTATACAGCAATTACCAGGGCTCGGGATCTTCTTATCCTTGTAGGGAGCGAAAAGACCCTGAATCAAATGATAGACAACAACAGCAGATCCGGACGATACAGCGGCCTTCGGGCCAGGCTTGTTATGCTACACGAGCATACCTGAACTGATCCAGCTTAGAAACAGGAGGTGTGGTTATGGGTATTCTGTCACATTTTCTTGATCTACTGTTCCCGCCCCGATGTGTTTTCTGTCACAGCTTTCTTAGGGACGGCTCTTCTGACCCCGTCTGTGCCAAGTGCCGCCAAAAGCTGCCGCGCACCAGCGGAGGAGGAAAGCAGAAAGGCGATTTTTTCGAATATTGCATAGCTCCGCTGTATTATGAGGATGATGTGCGTCAATCGATACATCGCTTCAAATTCGGCGAGTGTACTGGATATGCCGGGACATATGGCAAGCTGATAGCCGACTGCATTAGAGAGAACCTGGACGATAAATATGATCTGATTACGTGGGCGCCGCTCTCAAGCAAACGTCTGAAAAGCCGTGGCTATGACCAGTCCATGCTTATTGCCATGGCCGCCGCTCTCGAGCTTGACGACGTTGCTGTCGAGACCCTGAGAAAAAAGGATGTGCCCGCACAGTCCTCCCTGGGCGGGGAAGCCCAAAGGCGCGCGAATATTGCAGGCGCATATACAGTTATTGATCCGGAGCTGATCGACGGGAAAACCATCCTGCTCATAGACGATGTTGTAACCACTGGAGCAACGCTGTCCGAGTGCTCACGTATGCTGCGCATGGCGGGTGCAGAAAGAGTCATATGTGCTGCCGTGGCCAGAGCGCGTGACTGAATTTCATGATCAGCGTCTATGATAATAAAAACGGGATATGCTATCTGACCTGAAAAGGAGAAAGTATGTTTTTTGAAAGAGACATTGCAATAGACCTTGGGACAGCGATGACGCTGTTCTATGTCCGTGGGAAAGGCATTGCCCTGCGAGAGCCGACAGTGGTCGCAGTGGATAAACAGAGCGGAAGGATGCTGAAGGTCGGCGAAGATGCAAATAAAATGCTTGGCAGGACGCCGGCCAACATTGTTGCCGTGCACCCTATTGCAAATGGCGTTATCTCAGATTACGATATGACCTCCGCCATGCTCAAGGAGCTTATATCCAAAATCACCTCATTCAGTTTCTTTAAGCCGCGCGTTATAGTCTGCGTACCCAGCAGTATAACCGGCGTCGAGGAACGCGCCATCATTGACGCAAGTATTGAGGCTGGAGCACGCAAAGTCTACCTGCTTGAAAAGGCCGTAGCCGTTGCAATGGGCGCAGGACTTGACATCTCTAAACCTGACGGCCATATGGTCGTGGATATCGGCGCCGGTACCACCGAGATTGCCGTTGTCTCTCTTGGCGGCGTTGTTGAGTGCGAGTCCATCAAGTTTGCCGGCAATGAATTTGACGAGGCTATCATTAAATATATCCGGCGCAAACACAACCTGTTGATTGGAAGCCGCACTGCGGAGGAGCTGAAGCTTAGTATTGGTTGTGTATATCCCCGTGATGAGGTAACCTATGAAGAAGTAAAGGGCCGCTGCCTGATGACTGGCCTTCCGCGCACCGTAAACATAAGCTCCAATGATATAATAGAGGCGTTGGAAGAGCCGCTGACCAGGATAATGGAGACTCTTCATCTGGTTCTGGAACGCACCCCACCGGAGCTTATCTCCGATATCTCTGAAAACGGCATTGTAATGTCAGGAGGCGGTAGTCTTATCTGGGGAATAGATAAGCTTGTCCAAAGTCGCACCGGTATCAAGACAACTGTCGTTGACGACGCTGTCTCCTGCGCGGCCTATGGCGCGGGCAAAATGCTGCAAAAGCTCGGCGACATGCAGGACGGCATGATAAATCTTGCCCGACGCCGGCAGATGAAAGGGTAAATTCAGATTATGCTAAAAACACAGGGGGCTATCCCCTGTGTTTTAATATAACAGTTATTTCATCGTTTAAACTGTGTCATATCACGAACGACTTACAACAACATTGCGCCGGTCCCGGCAACTATAAGCACGAGCCCGACCAAAGCCTTCCGACTCAGCTTTTCCTTGAGCACGACGCCGGAAAAGATTATAGTGACAAGGATGCTTAGCTTATCGATAGGCACGACTACGCTTGCCGGGCCATCCTGCAGCGCCCTATAGTAGCACAGCCAGGAAGCGCCGGTGGCAAAACCGGACAGTATGAGGAACAGCCAGCTTTTACGGCTGATTTGCATCAGGCCCTTTTGTTCCCCTGTGATAAAGACCATAAGCCAAGCCATGACCAGCACGATCACTGTGCGTATGGCTGTGCCAAGGTTGGACTCTACATTTTCTATGCCGATCTTTCCGAAAATGGACGTCAAGCTGGCGAAAACGGCGGAGAGAAGCGCATAAATCAGCCATTTATTGCTTTTTACTTCCCCGGCCGCGTCGTTTTTGGATATCATCAGCAGAGTGCCGACACCTATTCCCACGACGCCGGCTGCCTGAGGAAAAGAGATCGGTTCGCCGAGGAAAATAAACGCGAGCAGTATCGTGAGCACAGTGCTCGACTTGTCTATAGGCGCGACCTTGTTAACATCCCCGAGCTGCAATGCCCTGAAATAGCATAGCCATGACGCTCCTGTTGAAAGCCCGGAGAGAGTTAGAAACAGCATCGTGTTCCCCGTGATATCGCCGATGCCGTCCTGCGACCTCACAATGAATAACATCAGCCACGAGAAAATCAGCACTACCACTGTTCTTACGGCAGTGGCAAGCGTTGAGTTTACATTTTCTATCCCAATTTTCGCCAGAATTGCCGTTACGCCGGCAAAAAAAGCAGATCCTAAGGCAAATAAGAGCCAGAGCATTTGCCGTCCTCCCATAAAAACTTAAAAATATTGCATCCCGGGCCCATAAGCTCTGGATGTACGTACTGTCTGCTCATAATATTATTAGTCTGTAACAGCGTACGCATACTTTCAACGTTATGGCTTTTTTAGGCGATTAATTATTTAATCAATGTTGGTCAAGCTTGCTGTTTAACCATGTAAGGATATCTCCAAACACCTGGTCTCTATTCAGTTCGTTGAGCATCTCATGCCTCCCACCGGGATACAGCTTCAGCGTCACAGCAGTCATACCGGCGGCAATAAATTTCCGGTACACCCTGGTAACTCCGCGGCCCATCTCACCGACAGGGTCTGCGTCTCCGGAAAAGAAATACACTGGCAGATCCTTTTTCATCCTGGACAGACTGCGTGGGCTTCCGATAAACTCAAGCCCCTTCATCATGTCTCGGAAGAGTCCCGCAGAGGCTATAAATCCACATCGGTTGTCCGTTACATACCTGTCTACCTGCTTTTCGTCCCGGCTGAGCCAGTCATAAACAGTATGCGGATGCGCAATACCGTCGTTATAATTGCCGAAAGCAAGTTTATCCAGAAATCCGCTACGATACGCAGCGCCATGCTTTTTCACCACAAGCTCTGCCATAAGCTTTCCTGTCCGGATAACAGCCGCGGACTGCTGCCCGGTTCCGCTCAGGATCACGCCGTCAAGACCGGTCCTCCAGTTAATTATGTATGTGCGCGCAAGAAAACTCCCCATACTGTGCCCCAGAAGGAAATAGGGCAGGTCAGGGTGCTTTCCTTTCTCAATATCTGTAAGCTTGCGCATGTCCGATGTCGCTATCTGCCAGCCGCCGCTCTCACCAAAATAGCCTAGTTCGGATTCATCCATGGCTGTGCGGCCGTGGCCGATGTGGTCATTACCGACGCAGATAAAACCGTTTTCTGCGAGAAAATGTGCGAAATCGTCATATCTTGCGATATGCTCGGCAATACCATGCGCAATCTGGACAATGCCGCGGACCTTGCCTTCGGCTGACCACTCCCGGACGTAGACATTGTTTTTACCATTGCCGGATTTGAAAGAAAATTCATTCAATACTGGCGTCGATGCCATTTAAAAGACCTCTCTTTCGTGGTAAGATGATAAAAAATGATCCAATTTCATTTTATTGAGTATTTTCGTCATTGTCAACTTTAATCATAAGCATCGGAGGACTGCCACATGAACGGTTACGTTATGGCGCTTGACCAGGGAACGACAAGTTCCCGGGCTATAATCTTCAACAGGGAGGGCGAGATAGTCACGCTCGCACAATATCCATTTAAACAAATATATCCTCAGCCGGGCTGGGTAGAACACGACCCCATGACGATACTTGACAGCCAGCTTCGCGCGATGAGCGAAGCGTTTGAAAAAAGCGGACTCTCTCCAACAGATATTGCTGGAATCGGGATAACGAATCAGCGGGAGACGACGATAGTATGGGAAAAAACAACGGGAAAACCCGTTTATAACGCGATCGTCTGGCAGTGCCGGAGAACAGCCGGGATATGCGACGAGCTGACTGCGGAGGGACTGGGCGCATACATCCGCGACAAGACCGGACTGCTCATCGACGCCTATTTTTCCGGCAGTAAGATCAAGTGGATACTGGATAATGTAGACGGATTGCGTGCGCGCGCTGATAGGGGAGAGCTTCTGTTTGGGACTGTTGACAGTTGGCTTATCTGGAACCTGACGGGCGGAAAGGCGCATGTGTCTGACTATTCAAATGCGTCAAGAACCATGTTGTTTAATATCGATGCATTCTGCTGGGACGAGCTATTATGCCGCAGGCTTGGTGTGCCAATGTCAATGTTGCCAGAGCCGGTCGCCAATTCCGCAATCTACGGAAAGGTCGCTGCTGGAATAAAAGGCATCGAATCTCTGGCCGGCGTGCCCATCTGTGGCTCGGCAGGGGATCAGGCGGCGGCGCTTCTTGGACAGGGCTGCATTGAGACAGGTCAGGCAAAAAATACATATGGCACTGGTTGCTTCACACTGATGAATGCAGGACAGACGGCTGTTCGCTCGGTATCCGGCCTGGTGACAAGTGTCGCCTGGTCAGTCAATGGAAAGACCACCTATGCGCTTGAGGGCAGCGTGTTCAATGCCTGCTCTTCAATACAATGGCTCAGAGATGAGTTGGGTATCATAAAGACCGCGCATGAGTGCGATATTCTTGCAGAGAGTGTGCCGGACAACGGCGGTGTTTATATGGTTGCCGCTTTTACCGGCCTCGGTGCGCCTCACTGGGACATGTACGCCCGCGGCGCTCTGCTCGGCCTGACGAGGGGAAGCACAAGAGCACATTTGGCCCGCGCCGTGCTGGAGGGGATCGCCTTTCAGGTGCGTGACCTGCTTGACTGTATGGAATTCGATTCCGGCAGCAAACTCTCTGTACTCAGGGTTGATGGCGGAGCCTCCGTGAGCAATTTTATGATGCAGTTTCAGGCAGATGTGCTCAGGCGGCCGATAGACAGGCCCAAGATGGTGGAGACAACAGCTTTCGGAGCGGCTTTCCTCTCTGGATTGTCCGCCGGACTGTGGTCCAGTATCTATGAAATATCAAGCCTTCGCGAATCTGAGCGTATATTTGAGCCTCAGATGCAGGATGAGGAGAGACAACGCCTGCTCTCAGACTGGAGGAAAGCCGTCTCGAGGGCTCAGAGCTGGGCAAACTGAGCGGCAAGCTCAATGAGCTTTTCCTGCCGGTTATCTGCCGGATTTAATATGACGTGCTGCAGAAGCCGGGAGAGCATGATCCCGATATCCTTGCCTGAGAGCCCCATGTGCTGCATATCCGTCCCGTTTACGGCAAGCTGTGCCAGCGTCACGCACTCACCGCTTGACAGGATATCTTCAACCATCTTCAAATGTCCCGGACAATAGAGCGCATCCATTGCGGAAGCGGCACATTTTGCCGCTTCCGCGCCATTTTCAGATATAAGCATTTTCCACTCCGGCACACATGAAATATTTTTTCTCGCAGCAAGTTCGGCCCCGTTTCCCGCTAGGTCTATTGTAGACCGGTCCAGCCTGAGTTTCCTTAAAAAGGCTTCGGGCGCTGTAATACATCCTGCTTTGTACAGCACTGCTGTCAAAGCGGCCCATCGCCGACGGGGGCTCTTTCCAGCCTTGACAAGTCGTGAGTAGTCTGCCGGAGCGTGATTTTGGATATAATTATCTGCAAGACCCCACTCGACTATATTGGCAATTTTCTGCGGCTCAGGGGAGAGCAATATCTTCTGCAATTCGTCCCTTACTCGCTCGGCAGATAGCTTGTTCGCCCTATAAGAGAGATTTTTTATCGCACGCTCAGTTTCCGGTTCAATCTCAAAACCGAGCTGCGCGGAGAATCTGACAGCTCTGAACATTCTGAGCGCATCCTCGCTGAGTCTGGTTTCAGCCCTGGCAACACTGCGGATGATCCTGCGGGCTATGTCGTTTGCGCCTCCGAACGGGTCAGTGATTCTGCCGCGTATGTCCGCAGCCATGGCATTGATGGTAAAATCCCGCCGTGCCAGATCACCTCTTATGTTGTCTAGAAAGCGGACACTGTCCGGCCTTCGCCTGTCGGTATAGATGCCATCGGACCGAAATGTGGTGATTTCAATAAATTTCCGTTCCGAGCGTACAGTCACGGTCCCGTGCCTTATCCCGGTAGGTATAGCCCCGGGAAACAGCTCCATAACGCTTTCCGGCTTTGCACAAGTGCATACGTCGTAATCATTTACCCGGCGGCCCATGAGCTTATCCCGAACGCAGCCGCCAACGACATAAGCCTCAAATCCCGCATCTTCCAGCCGACGGAGCACCGAGCACACATATCGAGGTATTCTGATGACATTCATTGACATCTGTCCCTTCGGAGCGGTAAAAACGCTTTAATATAAATACTTGTAAAATCCGGTTTATAAGATTATAATATGAAAAGATTTTTTTTACAACAAGGAGCAGGCTGCTATGGGTTTTGAAACATACATGCATCCCGGCAAGCGCGGGCATCTGATAGGAATTGGCGGAGTTTCCATGTCGCCTCTGGCAGAGGTACTCAATGGTATGGGACTGGACATAAAGGGTTCCGACATAAATGACAGCGACACCGTCAAACACCTGCGCGAGCTGGGTATCAGCGTTGCCGTCGGACACAGGTCGGAAAATATTGCTCCGAATACGGACTTTGTCGTTCGCACTGCCGCCGTCCACGACGACAACTGCGAGATCATCAGAGCCCATGAACTTGGGATACCTGTGTTTGAGCGCACTCAGGCATGGGGCACGATCATGAGAAATTACCAAAACGCACTGTGTATATCCGGAACTCACGGTAAGACCACCACGACCTCCATGTGCACACACATATTGATGGCAGCCGAGCAGGACCCTACGGTCATGATAGGTGGGACGCTTCCTCTGCTTCACGCCGGGCACAGAGTCGGCCGCGGAAACACAATCATCATGGAGTCCTGTGAATACTATAACTCTTTCCACAGCTTTTTCCCAACTATCGCAGTAATACTGGATATTGAGGCTGACCATCTCGATTTTTTCAAGGATCTTGAGGAGATAAAGGCCTCTTTCCGCAAATTTGCCTCGCTGGTACCGCCGGACGGTACCATCATCGCAAACATAGACGATGAAAATACTATGGACGCGCTTGCTCCGCTCGGCCGCGAGCTGTTTACTTTCGGCATGCACGACAATGCAAACGTGTATCCCGTTAATATAACCCGCGTGGGCGCGCAGTCAGAGTTTGACGTGATGTACAATGGCCGGTTCTTTACCCATGTCAATCTGAGAGTCCCTGGGGAGCACAATATCAAAAATGCGCTGGCAGCCGCTGCGTCGGCCATAGCACTCGGTATCAACGCAACTGCCGTCAAGTATGGCCTTTCCGCTTTTACAGGAGCAGGACGGCGTTTTGAGTACAAGGGAAAATTCAACGGCGCAGATATATATGACGACTACGCTCATCATCCAGGAGAGCTCAAAGCGCTTTTTGACGCTATTGAGCTGCTGGGGTACAACCGCCGCATCGTTCTCTTCCAGCCTCATACCTTCTCGCGTACCAGCGCTCTGTTTGATGATTTTGTCAAGCAGCTTCGTCGTCCTGATATAACTTACCTGGCGGAGATATATGCGGCCCGGGAAAAGAATACCGTAGGCATATCCTCGGCGGACCTTGCGCGGCATATTCCAAATTCGCTGTTTTTCGATACATTTGATGAGCTGGAAAAAAGCCTGCGCTTTACGGCTTCACCGGGAGATATCATACTAACGGTTGGCGCCGGAGACGTGTATAAAATAGGTGAGAATCTGGTCTATGAGAAATAAAGAAAGGCCCTGTGAAACATTTCGTTTCGCAGGGTCTTTTTTGACATATTACAAGGCTGGACAATGCTATCATGTTCAGGCAGAGGTTGCAAGGGCATATGACTTTTCATACTTGGTCGTTGTCTCCGGTACGAGCCCATAGCGTTTGCCCAATGCATCGCAGAACGGACGGGCACCATTTATGCTGCCAAACAATACTTCAAGCTCCATCTCCAGAACATCGCCGGTCTTGTCGCCGGCATGTGTAACGCCGGTATCCATCGCAAGCTCAAGAACTACGCCCTCCTCCAGATAGAGGATTGCCGAGGTGCGCGTAAAATCGTCGCGGCAGATATTGACAAGCTCTTTCCCATGTGTTAGTTCGAGTATCTCCTCCGGCGCTCCACAGGCAATCAGATGCTCAAGAGCACCGTCAATCTCAGGCGTCTCGCATATCCACTGGTGCCTGATACACAGGCCGATATTCTCTGTCTTATCTATCGTTCCTTTTTTCAGGGAAACAATTACACGCTCCTCATCAGAACGGATACGGAGCATATAGCCAGCCTTATACAGGTCCCATTCGGGCGTATCATAATACTTGGCGCACAGTACCGTGCGCTTGAAGTCCTCGCGCATAAAACTGCGTATCTCAGCGTCGTTAATTATATCCTCAATCTGATCCGCACTGTTCAGATGGAGTTTAATCTCAACCTCAGTAGCCATATCAGCGCCTCCATTTCGTTCGATAGTTTATTATATTTTATGATAAACTGGCGGTCATTTCAATACCAAGATTAAGCAAGCGACATATTAAGTCAAACAAATATTAATTGCGCCGTGCACATTTTGACCATCTTCGAAAGTATACATAAGTATAATTTATGTAAACCATTCGGGGAGGGGACATAAGTGTCATTTCGTGCAAAATTATTAGGACTGAAACAAATGCTTTTGTCGGGCATAGTACAAAGGCGAAA
>CAZSRK010000035.1:0-21092 GCA_964609305.1 uncultured Oscillospiraceae bacterium | reverse complement strand
GGCCTGGCGGAGTACGAAGAACCTTTGTTCAGTTTTGAGGGTGCAGGAAGCATCCATGAAGCCGGAGCGACTCCCAGAGGGGCAGGTTTTTCGCCAGAGCGCGAAGCGCGGCGGCGGAAACCGGAGCCGGCCGGGAGGAAGCGACGACGCGGCCCGTTGGTCAAGTGGTCAAGACGGGGGCCTCTCACGCCCCAAACGGGAGTTCGACTCTCCCACGGGTCACCACGTCAGAAAAGGTGGGCGTCTGCATTTTCTCTGAGCAGGGGCTTGACTAAGCGGGAAAAAGTGAATATAATGACTTACGCTGAAGAGGACGGTAAGGAGAAGAAGGTGACGGAAGTTTCTTTTGCTTACTTTTCTTTTCGGAGAAAAGCGAGTCGGTGTCTATGACGGTGAGGGTCCACCCGTTCCCATTCCGAACACGGAAGTTAAGCTCACCAGTGCTGACGATACTTGTCTGGAGACGGACCGGGAAAATAGGTCGATGCCGACACAAAAGGGGCCTTTTCATAAAGGCCCCGAAGATATTCCTCCTTAGCTCAGTCGGTAGAGCATGCGGCTGTTAACCGCAGGGTCGTCTGTTCGAGTCAGACAGGGGGAGCCAGCAGAAATGCCGCCACTTAATCGGTGGCGGCATTTCCGGCATAAGGGCCTTTAGCTCAGTTGGTTAGAGCAACCGGCTCATAACCGGTCGGTCCGGGGTTCGAGTCCCTGAAGGCCCACCATACATCAAAAGGAACCCGGTTTGCCGGTATTTCCTCCCAATAATCTGGCATCGCCCTGATCAAGTCAAGGCAATAATTTAGGGGTTTAGCTCAGCTGGTAGAGCGGCGGTCTCCAAAACCGTAGGCCGAGGGTTCGATCCCTTCAACCCCTGCCAAAGAGCCCGTGATCCGACCGGATCGCGGGTTTTTTGTTTTTCTGCGTGCACAGTTCGGCTCACCAACCTTGTTGTAACAGATTTCAATATAGAGAAAGGATGTATATAATATGAATAACAGTCTGACATTCAGATTCGCCGGCAGGGAGGATCTGCCTTTGATTTTGAATTTTATCAAACGTCTCGCTGAATACGAAAAAATGCTTGATGATGTTGTTGCGGACGAGGATCTGCTGGAAAAATGGATTTTTGACGAGAAGAAAGCAGAGGTATTTTTTGCAGTTGCCGAGGGGATAGAGGTAGGTTTTGCACTGTTTTTTCACAATTTTTCTACGTTCCTTGGCCGCGCGGGCATATATCTTGAGGATCTTTTCGTTCTTCCGGAATACAGGGGGCTGGGCTATGGAAAGGCCATACTGAGAAAGTTGTCGCAGATAGCGCTCGAGCGCCAGTGCGGACGTATGGAGTGGAGCTGTCTGAACTGGAACAAGCCGAGCATAGACTTTTACCTCTCTCTGGGCGCCGTCCCGATGAATGAATGGACTGTTTACAGGCTTACAGGTGAGACTTTGAAAAACCTGGCAGCCAGTGAAAACTGAATCAGGTAATTTCCTATGCTATGGTTGCCGGGGCCGTTTTCCGGCGTAACAAAGTACTTTGTCAGGGACTCTTTTCGGGAATAACGCGGCTGTCCGATATGCCATGATATCGGACGGGCCGCTTTTTTGCCGTTGACTAATCGCCGGAGCAGTGTTGCGCCGCTGTTGCTGTCCATCGAGGATCTTACCCACCCGATTTTGGAAGAGGCTTCCTCAATTCATAGATTGCACAATCGATTTGGCGACCAATTTATCAAAAATACCGATAATTTGACGATAAATTCAAAATCAATTGTTGCAGATTGACGGAAACAATGTTATAATTCATTAACCAACAGCCGCTATACGCGACATTTGGCTGTTGGTTATTTGTGAGACCCATGGCGAAATCGAGCTTAGGAGGAAACATTGGGATGATCGAAGTATCAAGCCTGACGAAGACCTATGGGAGTAAGAGGGGCATTGACAGGCTGTCATTTACAATCAATGACGGCGAGATTGTCGGATTCCTCGGTCCCAATGGCGCAGGTAAATCCACGACAATGAATATCATAACCGGCTATCTGTCGGCAAACTCCGGGGCTGTCCGTATTGCGGGCATAGATATTCTGGAAAACCCCGTGGAGGCGAAAAAGCACATCGGGTATCTGCCGGAACAGCCGCCGCTGTATCTGGACATGACGGTCAATGAGTATCTGAATTTTATATATGAGCTCAAGGGCGTCAAAACCCCGCCGCATAAGCAGCACCTGGAAGAGATAACGCTGTCCCTGGGACTGGAAAACCATAGGAACCGGCTGTGCCGCAACCTGTCCAAGGGTTACAGGCAGCGTGTCGGTATCGCGCAGGCGATGGTCGGCAACCCTGAGGTGCTGATTTTGGACGAACCTACGGTTGGACTGGATCCGAAGCAGATCATTGAGATCCGAAATGTCATCAAAAATCTGGGAAAAGACAGGACGATCATCCTTTCAACGCATATCCTCCAGGAGGTCGAAGCCATATGCGAGCGCGTTCTCGTCATAAACGAGGGCAAGCTCGTGGCGGACGACAACCCGTCAAACCTCTCGGGGCTGATAACAGGGCATAACAAGCTTACTGTGCGTGTCGCGGGCCCGGTGGACAGCGTAAGGCGCCTGTTGCGAAACGTCGAGGGAGTGACATACTGCGAGCCGTCGGTAAAGGCCGAAGAAGGGGCATACGACTACATAATTGAATCACGCGCCAACATAGACGTGCGAAAAACCATGTTCTCGGCGCTGGCCAGGGCAGGGTATCCCATACTCCAGCTCAAGAGCATGGATCTGACGCTTGAAGAGGCTTTCATAAAGCTGGTAGAAAAGAAGAAAAAGCAGTACGTTCCGAGAAACAAGCAGCCTAAGAAGTCCGAACTTGAGGAGCAGGCAGCGGCACAGGCAGAGGAGGAAAGCGAATGAGAGCGATTTTCAAACACGATTTGAGGGCGTATTTCACCTCTCCGCTGGGCTATGTTTTCCTGATGGCCTTCCTGCTCGTCATGAATATCTACTTTTTTGCGACATGCGTGTATACGGCCAACAATAACCTGACCGGCGTGTTTTCTTTCATGATATACATGCTGATCTTCATGATACCCATCCTGACGATGAGGACTTTCAGTGAGGAGTACAAGCTTAAAACTGACCAGCTCCTGCTGACGAGCCCTGTGCGCCCCTCCGGCATAGTCCTGGGCAAATTCTTCTCCTGTATGGTCGTTTTCAGTATTGGCCTTGTCTTCACCCTCATTTACGTCATGGTCATTGCGGCCACCGGAACCGTCAACGCGGCCACAACAGTTGGAAACTACATAGCGATTTTTGCGGTCGCGGCATGCTATATTTCTATCGGGCTGTTCATCTCATCCCTGACGGAAAACCAGCTTGTTAGCTGCATTGCGACGCTGGGCGTGTTCCTTGCGCTGTTTCTGATCGACTATACCTATAATCTTCTCAACGCGACCTGGGTCAAATCCATTATCTACTGGATCTCCATATTCCGCAGGTACAATTCCTTCAGCACCGGCGTCTTTTCGATAGCCGACCTGTTTTATTATTTAAGCATCGCAGTAGTGTTTATTTTCCTGACGGTCCGCGTCCTGGAAAAGAAGCGCTGGAGTTGAGGAGGGCCGTTTTGTGAAAAAGAACGATACCAAAATCCCCGCCGGGCGTGCATCCGGCGAAGAGCTCATCGAGGCTCAGGAGATAAAAAGCCGCAAGCTGAAGTACGGAACGCTGGCGACGGTGTTCACGATAATATTTATTATCGCCGTCATACTCGTAAATATGGTCGTCGGATATATGACCGACAGATTCGTGCTTGAGTTTGACATGACCAGCGAGGACCTCTACGAGATAAGCGAGGACACCCGTGAGGTACTGGCCGACGTAACGGAGCCCGTTACCATTACGGTACTTGCTGAAGAGACGGATTATCGCGACTCGACAGCGCTGCTGGCACAGATCTACGAGATACTGCAGCGGTACGAGGCCCTTTCGGGAGGGCTGGTAACGGTAGAGTACATAAACCCGGAGCTCAACCCCCAGCTTCTGGACAAATATGCGGAGCTTGACTCTCCGTCCACCAACGATATAATTATCGAAAGCGAAAAGAGGTTCAAACATCTTACGCCGACGGAGCTGTACGAGTATCAGAGCGACTCGAGCACCGGCGAGAGCTATATCGTCGGCCTTCGCGCCGAGCAGCGGCTGACCAGCGGGATACTGTTTGTCCTGGCCGACAGCATACCCAAGGCGCTGTTCACGACCGGTCACGGCGAGACGACCAACCTTGAGGAGCTCGAGGGGATACTGACCTCCGGCAACTATGAGGTCGGGACGGTCAGCCTCGGTACCGAGGAAATACCCGAGGACACGACGATGCTTATCATCTCCTCGCCGGAGTCTGACTTTACTGACGACGAGATCAATCGTCTGGACGCATTCCTCACCGCCGGCGGCAATGCCATCGTCTCGATGAACCCGGCGACCACAACCACGCTCACAAGGCTCGAGCGGTATTTTGAGGAATGGGGCGTAAGATATGAGAAAGAGATGATAATGGATACCGAACAGTGTCTTGCAGGATATCCTATGTACATCGTCCCGACGATACAGACGACGGAGGGCATCACGGATCAGATAAGCGTGGGCGCAAGCTATGCCACAATCCCGGGCGCGATGCCGATAACGACCCTGTTTTCGGAAAGTAGCTGGCGCTCTACTACGGCGCTGATGACGACCTCCAGCAGTTCGTACGCAAAGGAGATCGTGGGCGACACAATACTGTCTTATGACCAGCAAGACGGGGATTCCGTTGGCCCGTTCAATGTCGCTGTACTTGCGGTCGAGACTCACGTGGACAATTTGGATTACAGTTATTCACAGATACTTTTCTGCAATGCGGGTATGATATCCGATTCCGTTCTGTCATATGACAACATGCTCAACTCCCGCTACACCGCGGCCGTTGTGAGCGCCATGACCGAGGAGACCGATGCCGTTATCATCGAAGCGAAGAACTATGAGTCCACGACGCTGACGCTGCTCGGCTCACAGGTCACAACGCTGTTCTGGATAATGATAATCATAATCCCGTTTGGTATCCTGGCGATCGGCCTGATTGTCTGGCTCAGGAGGAGGCATCTGTAAATGAGTAAAGCCCTCAAGCCGATAATTATAACCGGCGTTATAATTCTTGTCGCAGCCATTGCGCTCGTCCTTATGATTTTTGTTTTCCCGGCCAGCTCCGACGCCGGGGCGGACGCCTCGCCGTCTCCGAGCGAAAGCTCATCGACCATCAGGATAATCGATGAGGATGACACCCAGCTTGTCAGCTTTGAAGCAATACCGAGCGACGGGGAGTCCATGCTCGTTGAGATAAGCCGTGACAGCGAGGGAAATCTCAGTTATGAGGTCACGCCCGCAGCGGAGTATTTTACCTATGACACCTCGAAATTCCGCTCCATGATCTACTCGCTGACCTCGGTCAATGCGACAAATTTCGTCGAGGAAGACGCGCAAAATCTGGCGCAGTACGGGCTGGAGGACCCATGGTTTACCATGCGCTGTACTTACAGCGACGGCAGGGTCATAGACCTACTCATCGGCAACGCGACCCCGACAGACAGTAACTATTATGCCCGTATCGGAGACTCCAACGACGTCTACACCCTGGGCAGCTATGTCGTCAGCCTTTTGACTCGCGGTGAGATAGATTACCGCAATATCACTCTTTTCCCCACTTATGAGGAAGACGATATATACGAGAATATAAATTATGTCCGCATGGTGCAGCGCGACGGCACCGAGATAGAAATATCGCTCGAGGATACCGACAACTTTTCGGATGGCAACGTCGTCAGCTCGCAGTACTTTATGACCTCTCCCGCGTTGGCGTCCTGTAACGACACGACGGTCAAGAGCTATGTGATGGACGTTGTAGCAACGCTGACCAACACCGGCGAGATAATGGACATAG
This sequence comes from uncultured Oscillospiraceae bacterium, assembly GCA_964609305.1. GTDB lineage: Bacteria > Bacillota > Clostridia > Oscillospirales > Oscillospiraceae > CAKSXP01. The sequence continues at coordinate 15,119 of CAZSRK010000035.1, read as the reverse complement.
CCGAGGACGAGTATGACGACTACGGCTTTGACAACGCAGCGGAGCTGGAGATGACTGACATACTCGGGAACAGTGTGGACATCCTCATCGGCGATAAGTTTGACGACCTGTACTATTACGTCATGCTTGCGCAGGCCCCGGGTACCGTTATAGTCTGTCCGGAGAGCGCCTTTACATGGCTGGATCTGAACTATATCGAACTTATAAACCGCCTCGTCTGGTTCGGCAATATCGTCGACCTTGAGTCGATAGAGTATGACATCGACGGTACGGAGTATGTCATCGAAATGACGCACGGCACAAGAGTAAACGACGAGGGAAACGAGGTCGCTTCGATAGATGCCACGCTCAACGGCGAACCGATCAGCGAAACCAATTGCCGCAGGCTGTTTGTACGTACGCTAAACTTCCGCATAATCGGCGAGGTGAGCGAGGATGAACAGCTTCCAGGAACGCCGAGGTACACGGTTGTGTACAACATGCTCGATGGAACGAGCGAAACTGTCGAGTTTTTTGAGATGAATGACAGGCAATATGCTGTTGCGGTCAACGGGGAAGTGGACTATTATGTATATAAGAAGAATATCACGACCCTGATCGAGGCTTTTGAAACGGTTTTGAGCGGTGGCGAGCTTGAAATGAGCTACGACTCCTGATAAAAAAGCGAAGAGGCTTCCGGAAAGGGCCGGAAGCCTCTTGTTTTTGCTATTGAGGGGGATGCTATGGAAGAACTGAAGAGGATCGCCGCGATCCACGACCTGTCCGGCGTTGGCAAGTGCTCGCTGACCGTGGCGTTGCCCATCGTGTCGGCCAGCGGCGTGGAGTGTTCCTGTATGCCGACGGCAGTGCTCTCCAGCCATACGGGAGAGTTCACAGGCTATACGGTGCGTGACCTGACAGCGGACATGCTGCCGATGGCAGAGCATTGGGCGCGCGAGGAGGTGCGCTTTGACGGGATATACACCGGGTACATGACAAATCCCGGACAGATCGAGGTGCTCGAGCGGGTGATAGATCTGCTGGAAAATGAAAATACCCTGCTCATTGTCGACCCCGTGATGGCGGACAACGGCGAATACTATAAGGGACTTGGCGATGCTATGTGCCGGGCGTTTCGCGGGCTGTGCGCCCGTGCGGACGTCATAACCCCGAATGTGACGGAGGCTGCTCTTTTGACCGGCCTGCCGCTTCCCGAATCGCCGCCGTACGGCAGCGCATATATTGAAAAGCTCCTCATCGGGCTGGAGCGGCTGGGTGCCGGGGTCGTTGCGATAACGGGCGTGCATCCGGACGACTCCGCCGACAAGGTTGGAATGGTCGCACTCGATTGCCGCGCGGGAGAGGTATACACGGCCTTCGGCCCGGAGCGCGAGGGGCTGTTTTATGGTGCGGGCGATATTTTCGCATCATCGTTCGCCGCCCTTCTCGTCCGCGGAGCCTGTGTGAAGGATGCGCTGGAGACGGCGGCCCGGCTTGTGTCGGACAGTATTGCGCGGACTCTCGGACGGAATATCCCGCGGCGCTTCGGAGTCGACTTCGAGGGTGCGCTGGGTGGCTATATCCGGCGGGTTGAAAATCTTTTTATGTAAAATACGCCCGCTTTTATCAGCGGACGAAAGTTTGGAAAGGACAGGATATCATGCGTATTGCAGTAACTTATGAAAACGGTACGATATTCCAGCACTTTGGCCACACGGAGCAGTTCAAGCTCTATGACATTGAAAACGGCGCGGTTACTGCCGAGCAGATCGTGGATACACAGGGCAGCGGCCACGGCGCACTGGCCGGGTTCCTCAGGCAGCACGGTGTGGACGCGCTCATATGCGGAGGCATCGGCGCAGGTGCGCAGACGGCGCTTGCAAATGCGGGAATAGAGCTGTTTGGCGGCGTTTCCGGTTCTGCGGACGAGGCCGTCAGGGCCTATATGGGCGGACAGCTCGGCTATGACCCGGACGTGCACTGTGACCACCACGACCATGAGCATGGCGGGGACGGACATGAGTGCGGTACCTGCGGCCATGACGGATGCCATTGAGAGTGTTTTTTGAAAAGAAGCGTTCTATATATTAGGAACGCTTCTTTTTGCACTTTAGGCTTTGGCCTGTGCCTTTTAGAATTTCAGTATGGTTGCTCAACCGGGATAAAAACGGTAAGCCGCCGTGCATATGTACAGGCGGTCCGGATGCGCCGCCGCATGTGCAGTAATAAATTTTTGCTCTTTTGGGAACATAACGGGCGCAGCAGCGTCAAAGAGTCAGCGGCATTTCACATTATGACACGATCGACTACACATTTCCTGCACATTGGTGTATAATACATACCTGCAATATGTTTTCAAAGGAGCGATTCTTAATGAAGATAACAAAAAGGATCTTGTGCATGGCGTTGTGCCTGTGCCTTGTGTTCGGGCTGGGTGCCTCTGCATTTGCCATAACCGAGGGGGACGCAAGAGCTGTCATCGGCGCGAACCTCAGCGACTCGGAGATAAGCACGGTTTACTCAGCTTTCGGCATCTCCCGCGGCGATGTCAGCGAGCTTACCGTGACTAACGATGAGGAGCGCCAGTACCTCGACGGCCTCGTGGACAGCAGCGTGATCGGCACCCGCTCTATCTCCTGCGTCTATATCGAGATACTCTCCGAAGGCAGCGGGCTTGAGATAAGCACCTCCAACATAAGCTGGTGCACAAAAGAGATGTATGTCAACGCCCTGGTGACCGCCGGTATCGACGACGCCAAGGTGATTGTTGCCGCGCCCTATGCCGTCTCCGGCACTGCCGCACTGACAGGTATCTATAAGGCATATGAGGACATAACCGGAACTGAGATCAGCGAGGAGGCCAAGCTCGCCAGCACGCAGGAGCTGGTCATAACTGCTGAGTTGGCCGATGAGATCGGAAGTTATGACGCCGTTACAATCGTAAACGAGCTCAAACTCATCCTCGACGAGACAGTCAATATGACCGATGAAGAGCTGCGAGAGGAGATCATATCCATCGCCGGCGAGTTTAACGTCTCGCTCAGCGATACGGAGATAAACAGCCTCATCTCCCTGTGCCGCTCTCTCGAGGGGCTTAGCGACAGCGAGCTTCAGTCCAAGGTCGAGTCCGTGCAGAATGCGCTTGTCAGCATGGCTAACGCCAAGACTACGGTGTCTAAGATAGTCGACTCTATCAAGGGCTTTTTCGCCTCGATCGGGAACTTCTTCTCCAACCTCTTTGGCGGCGGTGACTGACCGGTAAATAACAAAACCACTGACCGGAAGACTCGCTCTTCCGGTCATTTTACTATATGCGGAGGAAGACGCTTATGAAAACCATTGCGATCATCGAGGACGACGAGCACGTCGGTTCCATGATGGAGGAGGCGCTCCGGCGTGAGGGATACGGCGTTATCCGCGCCTGGTCCGGTACCGAGCCCGTGTATCTGCTTGAAAAATACGACCCCGACCTGGTATTGCTTGACCTTATGCTGCCTGGCATGACCGGCGAGGAGCTTCTCCCGGCGATAAAGGGCGTGCCGGTCATCGTCGTGAGTGCCAAAGTCGGAGTTGACGACAAGGTGGAAGCTCTGCTCGGCGGCGCCGCGGACTATATCACAAAGCCGTTTGAGATCAGGGAGCTGCTCGCGCGCATAGCCGTGCGGCTGCGCGGAGAGCCTGAAAAAACGTCCCTCTCAGCCGGTGACCTGGAGCTCAATACGCTCTCGCGCCAAGTGACCGTCTGCGGGACTCCAAGTGCACCTGACAAAGACCGAGTTTGCCATCCTCAAGATTCTGATGCAAAACCCGACGCAGGCCATCTCCCGCTCTGTGATCCTCGACCGGATCAGCCAGGACACGCCGGACTGCGTCGAAAGCTCCCTGAAGGTGCATGTCAGCAATCTGCGCAGAAAACTGCGCGAGGCCGGCGGCAAGGACTATATCGAGGCCGTATTGGGGATAGGCTTTCGCCTGAATGTCTGAAGCGGCAGATATCTTAACCGAATCTTTACTCTTTGCTTTACCGCTTTCTTAACCATGCTGTTTTAAGCTTACAGCATCAACAGCAAGGAGGAAAATTATATGGACTATTGTCTCGAGTCCACCGGGCTGCAAAAACAGTACGGCCATTTCAGGGCGCTGGACGGGCTGGACATACACGTGCCTGCGGGCGCGATATACGGTCTTGTCGGGAAAAACGGCACCGGCAAAACAACGCTGATCCGCATAATCAGCGGCCTTCAAGAACCCACAGGCGGCGAGTACCGGCTCTACGGTACACCCTGCACGGATAAAAGGATTAACCGTGCGCGCCGGCGTATGGGAGCGGTCGTGGAGACCCCGTCTGTATATCTGGACATGTCGGCGCGGGATAACCTGCGGCAGCAGTACCGCGTTTTGGGCATGCCGGATTTTAAAGGGATAGACGACCTTCTCTCCCTCGTCGGCCTGGCCGACACGGGCCGTAAAAAGGCGCGCAACTTCTCCCTTGGCATGAAGCAGCGGCTCGGCATCGCCGTTTCGCTTTGCGGCAATCCCGATTTTCTCGTTCTGGACGAACCAATCAACGGGCTGGATCCAGAGGGAATCGTCGAGATGCGCGAGCTGATACTGCGCCTGAACCGAGAAAAGGGCATCACATTCCTTGTCTCGAGCCATATTCTTGACGAGCTGTCGCGCCTTGCCACGCACTACGGCTTCATAGACCGCGGCGTCATGCTGCGTGAGCTGAGCGCGCAGGAGCTTACCGCGCACGAGCGCAAATGTGTCCGCGTAAACGTAACAGATCTTGGTGCGCTGTGCCGGGTACTGGACAACATGGGGCTTGAGTATGGGGTAGTTTCGAACAGTGAGTGTGACGTGTTCGGCGAGATAAGGATAACGCCGTTCACACTCGCCCTGGCAAAGGAGAACTGCGAGGTCCTGTCCATACACGAGCGTAACGAAAACCTCGAGTCCTTCTACATGAATCTTGTAGGAGGTGGGGACAATGCGTAATCTTCTGTCCGCGGGTTTCTCTCGACTCTGGCGCAGCAGGATATTCTGGCTGTGTGTCGCTTTCCTGCTGGTCGTCTCGGCCGGCTCGGTGCTAAACGGCTACCGCATGTCGGTCAAGTACGAGACTGGGTTTAATCTGGATGACTATTTCTGGAGCGCTACTCCATATATCAGCATTACCTGTGCGGTTTTCTCGTCGCTGTTTTTTGGGACGGAGTATTCCGATGGCACGCTGCGCAACAAGCTGATCGTCGGGCACAAAAGGCGCGACGTCTATCTCTCAGGCTTTGCCGTCTGCTTTACGGCGGCGCTCATCATGATGGCGGGCGCGCTTGTGGGTGGACTTGCCGGACTGCCGCTGCCCTATGAATGGAGCACTTCGTATTCAACCGTGCTCGTTTTTGTCGCGCTTTTTATATTGATGGCGGCATCGCTTGCTGCGATATGTACATTTATCGCAATGCTCTCGCACAGTAAGGCAGTTACCGCCGTAATCACCATACTGGTCATACTGGGCCTTTTGATGCTGTCGGCGATGTTTTATAACGCTTTGCAGCAGCCTGAGACGTACAGCGACATGATAGTCACGGCAAACGGCATAGAGGTCGGCGAGCCAATGCCGAATCCGAACTATGTATCCGGAGTCCAGCTCGATATTTACGAATTTCTGATAGATCTCCTGCCGCCGGCACAGACTATGCAGATAACGGCGCTGAGCGTCGCACGGCCGGTACGCGCGGCAGCCTGCTCCGTAGCCCTGTCGGTGATCCTGTGTATTGCGGGAGTGCTGATTTTCAGGAAAAAAGACTTGAAATAAGGTGAACTTATGCTCCCATGGCTCATCTGCGGTGGTATGGCGGCGGTTTGCGCCGCGCTGTTTGTCAAAATACGGCTCCTGCAAAAGAGCATGGATGAGATCGGCTCGCAGTTTTTCGAGCTGCTTGACAAGGACACAAACGGCCTTATCCTCGTCCCCACCCGCGACGTCCATGCCCTGCGTCTGGCAAGCGCGGTCAATACGCAGCTCAAGCTGCTGCAGCTCCGGCGGCGGCAGTACGAAAACGGAGACCGTGAACTCCGCGATGCGGTCACTAATATCTCCCACGATCTGCGCACGCCGCTGACAGCCATATGCGGGTATTTGGAGTTGCTTGAGCGCGCACAGCTCGATGAGGAGACGGAGTGATATCTGGCGTTCATCAGAAACCGTGTCGATGCACTGCGGCAGCTTACGGAGGAGCTGTTTCGGTATTCCGTGTTTGCCTCGGTCGAAGAGATGCAGCCGGAGCGTCTTGCGCTCAACCGGGCGTTGGAGGAGAGTCTGCTTTCATACTACGGAGCGTTTTCCGAAAAGGGGATACGGCCGGAATTGGATCTGCCACAGGAGGATGTTTTCAGGACGCTGGATCCAAAACTTCTGGGGCGCGTTTTTGGGAATATACTTCAAAATGCGCTCAAATACAGCGGCGGCGACCTGCATGTTTCAATGACGCAGGATGGCAAAATCACTTTTTCCAACGCGGCGCCGAACCTTACACCCGTCGCCGTCGCGCGCATGTTTGACAGATTCTATACCGTTGAGTCGGCGCGCGGCTCGACCGGACTCGGGCTTGCGATAGCAAAGCTTCTTACTCTGCGAATGGGCGGGGATATAAGCGCCGAGTATTGCGACGGCGTACTCTTCACGCATCTGAAGTTTTAATATAAAAAGCCGGTGGACTATTTGAACCTGCCTTCTTTGGGAAGGCAGGTTTTTTTGCGCATGATTTTCAATGTTCGTTTCATTTCTTTAGTCTGGTTGAGCCCCCATACAAAAATACTGAAAGCAACAGTACGAAATAACACTCCTGCTTATTGGGTATTGAAAATACCGGCTGAAACGTGTAAAATTAATTAATTAAGATTTTAGGTGGAATAAAGGCGAAGCCAATGAGTATATACGAAAAAGAGTACCGCAGCAAGCTCAGAACAGTGGAGGAGGCGCTGTCCATCATCAAGACGGGAGATACCGTCGTTGCCGGACAGTGCGGGATTGAGCCGACCACTCTGCTGCAAAACCTGCATACGATAACGCCGAAAGTGCGCGACGTGACTGTTCTGTGCGGCATGACTGTGCACGAGTTTCCCTATTCCTGCGACGAGCAGTATAAGGAGTTTTTCCAGAACGAGGTCATATTCATGATGAGCGGCAACCGCGTGTCGCATAAACGCGGGCTGCAGAGCTTTTACCCCTCTGACCTGCACAATTCCGCCTTCCGCTGGATGTATCATCACAAGCCCAATGTCTTTATTGCCCAGGCCACGCCCATGGATGAGCATGGGTATATGCGCATGTCCATGTGCCTGATACACGAAAAGGACACGCTGGAGGCGGCAGATACCGTTATATTAGAAGTAAATCCTAATATGCCGCGCATATTCGGCGATACCGAGGTACATATACGTGACGTCGACGCAATTGTGGAGGTCGACCATCCGATTGTCCAGCTCCCGCGCGGCGGCGAGCTGAGCCAGGCGGATCTGGCCATCGGCCGGCATATTGCCGAGCTCGTCAACGACGGTGACACGATACAGCTGGGCATCGGCTCCATACCCGACGCGGCCGCGCAGAGCTTTATGGAAAAGCATGATCTCGGTGTGCACACGGAGATGTTCACAAACTCCCTGGTTGACCTCGTTGAAGCCGGTGTGATGACTTGCAGCCGCAAATCTCTGCTGCGCGGCAAGATGGTGGGCGTTTTCGCCTATGGCGAGCAGCGGCTTTACGATATGCTCAACGACAACCCCGGCGTCGTGATGCTGCGCGGCAGCTATGTAAACGACCCGACCGTACTCGCGCAGAATGAGAACATGGTCTCAATCAATACGACGCTTGCCGTCGACCTGACCGGACAGGCCTGCTCGGAGTCCATAGGTTCCCGTCAGTACTCCGGGACCGGCGGTGCCTATGATACCGCAGTCGGCGCGATACATTCCCCCGGTGGGCGTTCCATCGTTGCAGTGCACGCGACGAAGAAAAACGGCACCGTCTCGTCCATTACGGCACAGCTTCCCGCAGGCTCGGGAGTTTCCATCGGGCGCAACAGCGTCGATTACGTTGTCACAGAGTTCGGCATAGCACCCATGCGCGGGCGCAGCGTGCGCGAAAGAGTAAACAACCTCATAGCCATCGCCCACCCCGACTTCCGCGCAGAGCTCCGGAAAGACGCTGAAAAATTCATGATCTGGTGACTTGTCCCGCGCGCATTGCCGCAGGTTAGTTCATCCGGATATATGTTGGAAACGGCCCACAGCGCGGATCCGATTTCAGGCTCCGCGCCGGTGGGCCGCATTATTTTGCTGTTATCTGGGAGCTTTTTCTATCAGGCCGCGCAGCATCTGCGCGTGCCGCGCTTCATCCGCTGCGTTTGCAATGAACACGGCGGCCAGCTCCGTCGACGAGGTGTCCTGCGCCATCTCCATATATGTGTCGTAAGCCTTCCTCTCCGCGTGATAACCATCCCGCAGTGCCGACAGGCAGCTTCTTATCTCTATGTCCCTAGCCGCAGGCGTGTAGCTGTCCCCCGTGAGAAGGAAGTATTCCATCTGCAGCGCCCGCAGATGGCCGGCCTCATCCCGCGCGGCCTGGAGCAGACGCTCACAGTTCTGCCTTGAGAATCTCTTCGCCAGAGCGGTATAGAACTGCGCGGACGTATACTCGTCGTCCATCATTTCCCGTATTCTTTCAAGCTCCTCCGGAGTGCTGTTGTCGTACATTGAATCACCTCCCCGCCCAAAATGGCGGCAATACATGCTATGCCGCGCGTCAAGGCCCTGTTAAACCTTGCGCTATGCCGCGATTTGTGAGATAATGTCCCGGGAAACGTGTCTCTTTTTGTTGGGAGGTTTACATAATGCATAGATTTTTTATCGCGGGAGCAAATGCCGCCCGGGGATATGTGGTAATAACCGGAGGCGACGCCGACCATGTCAAGGTGCTGCGTATGAAGATAGGCGACCGCATTGTCATATGCGACGGCAACGGTACGGATCATAAATGCCGCATCAGCCGCATAAGTCCGGGAGAGGTCGAGGCGGAGATCCTGGAGACTGACGAATGCCCGGCGGAGCCGACGGTCGAATGTGCTGTATTTGCCGGCTTTCCGAAAGGGGAGAGGGCAGATTATCTTGTCCAGAAATGCACGGAGGCCGGGGCCGCCTCTGTCGTGTTCTTCCTCAGCGAGCGATGCATCGCGCGGCCTGACGGCAGAAGCATGGGCAAAAAGCTGGAACGGTTCCGGCGCATCGCCGAACATGCGGCAAAGCAGTCGGGACGCGGCCGGATACCGGAGATAGGTTTTGAGCCGGAGTTTTCGCAGGCCCTGGCGCGGGCGAAAGAGTCCGGGCTGCGCCTTTTCATGTACGAGACAGGCGAACGTGTGACGATAAGACAGGCGATAGAACAGGCGGGGCAGTTTTCAAGCTGCGCCATCGTGACCGTGCCCGAGGGAGGGTTTGAGCCGTATGAGGCGGAGATGGCCCGGCTGTCGGGGATGACGCCGGTCTCCATGGGCCCGAGGATACTCAGGTGCGAGACGGCTCCCGTCATTGCGCTGACGGCAGTTATGTATGCAACAGACAATCTCTGACAATAGAAAATGCCGCGTCCGGCAGGACGCGGCATTTTTGCCAGCGGTGCGCTTGGGTCACTCGAGGACGATTGCTCCGCAGTAGCTGCCCGGGGCAATCGGGGTTTCGACGCCGTTGACGGTCATCCTCTTCGCGTCGACGACTGCCTTTTCGGCAATGTCCAGCGCGGTCAGATAGCTCCTGCCGGTCACGACCCATTTAGAGTCCTTGTCCAGTGAGAGGATAACGCCGTTATTGATGGCGGGCGCGGGAGTCTGAACCACGTTTGTCAGCTCATATTGGTTCCTGTCGTCAATGCGTGTGACGCCGTCACGGTATTTCTGTGTCGCGGAGCTTATAACACCGATGACAGAGGCGTTGACAAGCTCGATGACAAGGTTTTTTGCGCCCTGAGTCTCGTCGTCCTGATCCACCAGCTCATGGCTGACGGAAAGAGACTCGCCTATCGTCTGATTGAGCGCGTCGTCGTTCAGATCGAAGTGTGTGTTGCCTTCGACCCGGCAGTTGGCCTTAAGATTGGTCGACGAGTTGAAGAAATTGCCCTTTAGCCTGCTGTTAGAGATATAGAGGAAGACGTCCCGCGCCTTGTCGCCGACAGTCAGGTCGCGGCTGTCGGCGCGTATGTCGACCTCGCCGATGGGAACATTGAAGTGATCTACCATGACGCCGGGGTCGTCGTTATCCATCATCTGACAGATTACGCCGCTTTCAGAGTTTAGGGCGACGTTGTCAAGATAGCAGAAGCTGTTGCTTGCCTTGAAGACGAGGCAGGCCTGACGCGAGTTTATGACCGAGCCCTCGTCCATGATGAGCGTGCCCGCTTCGTCGCGGAAGAACATGACGCCGTAGAGCGGCGCGGTGATCACGCTGCCGCCAGTGACCCTGGCGACGGCGTCGTGCTCGGTATTTATGAGCAGCGGATAGCCGTTGACGTTTATGTCGCAGTGGTCAAACTCTGCCTTGCAGTCGCCGAATACAAAGGCACCGTAGCCGCGGGCTCGGGTACCGGAGAGTTCCACCCTGGTGTCCTTGAGATGCATGCGGGTCTGTATCGGCCCGTCGACGGATATGACGCCCCAGCCGTTGGACTTGAGGTAGCAGTTGTCGAAGTAGACTGAGGCCCTGTCGCAGAGCTGTGTGGCGCGGTTCGTGCCGTCGAGCCCCATGACCCATGCCGGGCGCATATCAGTATGCGGGCTGTCGTTGAGAATGGTCGTGTTCTCCACGTGTACGATGGAGTCCCCGCCGCAGTGCAGGCCGCAGCGGGTGACGGCATTGAAATGGATGCGGGAATTTTTGATGTTTACCCTGGAGCTGTCATAGCAGGCGATGCGGCGCCGCAGCCCTCAAAGTCGTTGTCGCCCTTGCCCTCGAAGGCGATATATGCGTTACCGACAAGGTAATCGCTCCCCCCAGCGATGACAAGGCCGTTGAAGTGCGGGTCAATACTGGTTATTGCAAAATCCCGGTCAGATTTTCCGGATATCTCTCCGCTGACAATGTGTGCGGGCATACTATGTTTTTCGGAAACGTCGCCGTCCCTGATTACCGTGGCCGCGCGCAGCCTGGACCAGCGGCCGGAGTCACGAAAGATACAGGACGGGGCGAGCATGTAGGGCTCTGCAACGCTGATTACTACCTTGCCGTAATAGTATCCGGGCTTGGCCTCAAAACCGCGGCCGTCAACGGAAAGGGCGAAAACCTTTCCCTCTGGCGCGGCGATGCTCCCGCCCTCCTCGATTGTCAGCTCATCGAGATATGTAGTTTCCTCGACAAGCCAGGCATCCCTGACTACTTTGATATTCGCCATGACGTACCTCCTGTACTGATTATTACAAGATTTTTCTGTTGACCTGAGTTTGCTGAGGTGATGCCGGAAATGGCTCACATGTCTTGTCTGTGACAATTATATTCCGTATTTACAAGCATGAAAAGCAAGCACAAGCATTGCGGCGCATATTGTCAACCAAAACGGAGCGGCGTGCGCACCGGTTGGGTATGCACGCCGCTGTGTTACTGTCCTGTAATATTCAGCTTTTCCTTAATTTTTGTGAGAAAACCGGCCGTGACCGGATTTGTTTCGTTTTTCCGCCAGGCAACTTCTATATTGCTCTTCAGTTCCAATGGAAAAACCCTGACACGAGGCCGGGAGCAGAGGCTGTCGTGCATGCTGCAAACGGTTACTCCGCCGCCCATCTCAACGGCAGTCACAACCGATTCCATGTTAGGAAGCTTCGCCACATTGCGGACGTGTATCCCACATTCTGCACAGAGCTCGGAGAAGTCGTCGGTGGCGGCGTCCTCCGTCAGATGTCCGAGCTTCCAGGTGAGAAAAGTACATTTTTCAAAGTCCTTTAGCGTTTGTATCCGCGTAAATTCCGGATGGGATTGGCTTATCACAAGGCAGAACTGCGACTGGATAAAAACGGCCTTGTCTATATCTGCGTCGTGCAGCTCCGTCTCAAATGATTATATCAAGGCTGCCCAAAAGCAGTCTCTCCGTCAGTTCGGCGGGCTCCAGCCGTTCCCATATGAAGCGCAGGTCGTTTTCGCCTTTTGCACAGCCGTCGACAAGCGAAAATATCTGTTCCTCGATATTGACACCTTTAAGGAAGCCGATTCGGATAAGCCTGTTTTGTGTGCTTATTGCGCGTACGTCTGCCTGAAGTGCCTTCCATTTATCAAGCACGGAGTTGAAAAAAGAGTAATACATCTGTCCCGCCGCGGTCAGGGTGAGCTGTGTGGAGCCCCTGTCGAAAAGGCGGACTCCCAGCTCATCTTCAAGCCTGATTATCTGCTTACTCACGGCCTGCCGGCTCATATAGAGGGTTTCCGCCGCGCGGGTTATATTACGCTGCCTTGCAGCTTCCAGAAAACAGGAAACAGACGCCGGAAACAGCATATTTTCACCTCCTGCTCAGTATGCGCTTATCTCAAGGCTGTCGTCGTCCGTGCCTTTTTCAAGCGACCTGATGACTATATAATAGCTGTAATTTTCATTGACCTCGACCCTCACACGGTCTCCTACACGGTGGCCCAGCACAGCCCTGCCAACCGGAGATTCCTTGCTGATAAGCCCCTTGAGCGCGTTCTGGCGCAGCGTCGTCACTATGCGAAGCTGCTGCTCCTCATCGTCCTCTTCTATATATATGGTCAGCTTGTCGAAAAGCTCCGCTCTGTCGTCTGAACCGCAAGCCGGCTTTATCACACGCGCGGTTTTTATCATTCTCTCGAGATACCGGATGCGGCTGTCATTGCGATTTTTGACCTGCTTTGCTGCCTTGTACTCAAAATTTTCGCTCAGATCCCCAAAAGCGCGCGCCGTTTTGACATCCTCAATTATCTGAGGACGCAGGACATTTGTCCTGTATTCTATCTCCTCACGCATCTTTTTGATATCAACTTCTGTCAGTTCATCGTACATTCAATAAACACCTCCCTGAGGAATAATGGCCTATCCGAAAAAACCGGCCCGCCTGTGGCGCAGCCGGTTTTCTGATTCAGCCGGATTCAGCCGAGCCTGCTGAGCGCAAGCGCGGTCTGCGCGGCCAGGCGCGCATTGTTATAAACGAGCTGGATGTTCGAGGCCAGCGAATCTCCGCCGGTGATGTCCTTGATCTTGACAAGAAGGAAAGGAGTCGTGTCTTTGCCGTGGATACCCAGGATGCGCGACTGCTCGATCGCTTCATTGATGGCGCGGTTAATGACCTCATGATCCATAGAATACTCCTCCGGTATGGGGTTTGTGACCAGCATGCCGCCGCCCAGACCCATATCCTGCTTGACGAAGAACACACGCGCCAGTTCCTCGGGGCTGTCCAGCTCATAATCGACGCTGAACCCGGACTTGCGCGTGTAGAAAGCCGGCAGCTCCTTCGTGCCATAGCCGATGACAGGCACGCCGTGCGTCTCAAGATACTCAAGGGTCAGGCCCAGATCGAGTATGCTTTTTGCGCCGGCGCAGATGACCATGACAGGTGTACGCGCCAGCTCCTCCAGATCGGCGGAGATGTCCATGGTCGTTTCGGCGCCGCGGTGGACGCCGCCGATGCCGCCGGTGGCAAACACGCGGATGCCGGCCATGTGCGCGATTATCATAGTCGTTGTGACCGTCGTCGCGCCGTCCATGCCTTTTGCCACAATGACGGGAAGGTCGCGTCGGCTGGCCTTGGGAACGGCGGAGCCGGTGGAGCCGAGGTAGTCTATCTCTTCAGGGGAGAGACCGGCCTTGAGCCTGCCGCCAATTACGGCTATCGTCGCGGGCACGGCGCCGTTTTCACGGATTATCTTTTCAACGTTCAGAGCCGTTTCGACGTTCTGAGGGTACGGCATACCGTGTGAAATGATGGTTGACTCAAGGGCGACAACTGGCCTGCCGGCGTCCAGGGCCTCTTTTACCTCGGGCGATATGTCAAGATATTTGTTCATGGCTGTTTTCCTCCATTCTATTTTTAAGAAGCCGTGCGCTCATCCGGCTGTTTATCGTTTCCGTACTTTCCATGGCAATCGCCGCGGCGGCAAGCCCCGCACTGGCAGAATCCACAAGGGACATGCCGTTTTGCCAGGCCCAGACCAGCGCCGCCGTGAAAGCGTCACCGCAACCGGTAGTGTTAACCATCCGCGCGGGATATTTGGGAAGGTAAGCTGCTGTGCTGTGATCGGCGGCATACACCCCGTCTGCGCCGAGCGTGATGAAAACGCGCGCAAGCCCGGTCTGCAGAAGCTCATGCGCTGCTTCACGGAGGCTTTCTCCGTCGCGTATTTCTACTCCGGAGAGGACCTGCGCCTCGAGCCTGTTTGGTTTGAGCGTGTGCAGTTTTCCCAGCACGGGACGCAGTTTTTCGCATTTGGCCGCCGAGACGGGATCGGCAAAGATCGGGCCGGAACAGTGCCCTGCAAGGTATTCTATACTCTCGCCGGGAAGATTTGTGTCGATAACTACCGGCCCGCCTGAGCTCACCGCGTCAATGCGCGACCCAAGGATCTCCGGCGTGAAAAGCGTGTAAATTTCCATATCGTTCAGCGCGAGGGCCATGTCCCCGTGTTCGTCGGCTATGAACAGATATGTCGAGGTGCGCTGCTCCGGCATGGTTATGGACGCAGAAAGGTCTATGCCGAGCTGTGCACAGCTGTCCTTTACCAGTTGAGCATTTGAATCTCCCCCGAACGCCGTAATGAGCCTGACCCTCAGCCCCATAAGGGCCATATTGTGTGCGATATTGCGCCCGACGCCGCCCAGGCTTATGCGCACGCGTCCCGGATTGGAATCCCCGGGCGTCAGCCGTCCGAAAGAGCTGCCGCCGATATCGATATTGATGCCTCCAATTACGGTAACACAGTTTTCCTGCATCGGATCTCCGCCTTTCGTTGCGTATATCAATATAATATGCTGCTTTTCCGCACTGTCAAGAGGCAGAGCCGGGCAAAACCGGCTTTTTTCAAAAAACTAAAGGATAAGCTGTTTTTGACAATCTCAGCTTACTACTTCGCAGGGCTTGATAAGGTACAATAAT
>CAZSRK010000034.1:0-22446 GCA_964609305.1 uncultured Oscillospiraceae bacterium | reverse complement strand
ACTTCATTCACTCCAGCGACTGCAAACTAATTTGCGAAAAATCCTTGACACTACCAAACATGTATATCATATATAACATATAAGAAATTACGCGAAAAAAAGCATCTGGTGTCCCAGATGCCCGCAACTGAATACAAGACCATTTATTATTTATTCGTGTTTGAAATTGTGAGAAACAAGATCAACACGGCGGCTCCGGGAAGGTGGCAGCCTCCCCAGAGCCTACGCAGGCGCGACACCGCCTACGCAATGGAATTCTATCCCACGCCTGGGCTACATTATACACGACCTTGCCTTTTTTCGCAAGCGTGTTCTCTGTCACCTTTGCGTGTGTTTGAAGTACACTGTGTGGCGCATTTACACTTATCCCTATTCCTTTACCTTGTTATGCCTGCACAGTGTTTTCTTGTTTTCTCTGAAGTCCGTGGGGGCAACCGCCCCCATGGATGGAAGAGTATATATTAACACACAAACTGAGAAGGGGACCGCATGAAAGAACGTGTCTGCTGTGTAATTGGTAGTGCTGAAGCAACGAGATCCGCGCTGAAGGAAGAAGCCATGCTTGAGGCGGTGACCGACGGCATAAACTGTTTTGAAACAGATATTGGGTCCGGCGTCGCGCCGCTATGCGCGGAGATAATGGGTGAGATAAGGGAGAAACTCGGCCAACCCCTGTCCTTTGTGGCGGTGCTGTCGCGCGGCCAACCGGAGGCGTATAATGGGGAAGTGGCAGCCTGTTGCGATGCAATAGCCATCTACGACCCGGACACCAGCGGAGAGCGGAGCATCGGCCACTATATGATCGCCGGTTCGGAGCGGGTGATATTCACGTCGCTTGACCTGGTGGAGCTCAATTATGCAGGATTATTGAAAAAAGACGTGCGGTTTTCCGACTCGGTTGTGGGAGAGGGGCTTTTATGAACGCATCATTTGAATCGGCTCGCATGAACATGCGAAATTGGGATGTCGGGGTCTTTGCCACAGAGATTTATGACTACCGAAATTCCCTCTCTTCGGCCCGGCCGGAGAGAGTTCTGGATTGCAGCGGCCTTGACAGCCTTACAAAGGCGGCATATGACAAATATGAAGAGGCTGCCGCGGAGTTGGAGTCCTCCATACTGAATTACTGCTGGTCGCGCGGCCTTGCGGCGGTCTCGGCAGATTATCTGCGTTCTTTGGGCACGTCAATACCGGCAGGGAAGGTTCCGGACTGGGCGAGTCCGGAGGACATGCCGGAGTATGAGACGATAAAACAGCCCCTTGAGCAATATGCCGGCGACGTCCTTGCCCAGCTTGGACCCGAGCGGCGGCAGGAGATGGAGGAGCTACACGGCGCGAAGCTGTCGGATATGTGGCAGTTTGGCGGCTTTGCGTTCGTGCACGGATACGAGTGGGGCCTGATGCATTATGAAAAGCTCGGCTACACCGGCGACTATGAAAAACTGGAGAGTTATTATAAGCGGCTGTTATAAGCGTCTGCGCAAAAAGCCTCCCCTTACACAGGGGAGGCTTTTTGCATGGATGGTCCGTTTTTGCGCGGGGCTCAGCCGGACGGCCCTGACAAAAGGGCTTTCTGCTCAGAAAATCCTGCGCGGTCCTTCCTTTTATATTATGTCATAGGCTGCAAACATGCCGTCGCGCACGGCCTGCAATATCTTCGCCGGGGCCTTGCAGTCACCGACGATGCGCGTGTTGGCGCAGGCCCGTGCAAGCTCCGCCGCCTCGCCGCTGCGCGCGCGCGTGCCGATTGCGTACAGCACCGTGTCCGCCGCAAGGTCCGTGACATTCCCGTCCTTGTCGCGGTAGCTTATCCCGTCGGGCCGCACCTCGGTGCAGGATACGCCGCAGTGTATGCTCACGCTCTCGGGCATGAACAGGTCTATCGCCTCCCGATGGCTCATATAGGCGTCGCGGCAGTAGTCGTCGAGCATCTCGATGACGTCGACCTGGCAGCCGTATTTCTCCGCCAGATGCATGGAGCATTCCACGCCGATCAGTCCGCCGCCGATCATGACGACTTTCCTGCCGATGCTCTCGGGGTTTGAATAGGCGAAAAGCGCGTGGTGCGCATGCTCGCGCAGGCCGGGGATGCCGGGCACGATCGGCTCCGCCCCGATGGCGAGGATCACGGCGTCCGGCTCAAGCCTCTCGATGATGCCGCAGGTTGCCTCAACTCCGGTCACGACGTTCACGCCGGCGCGGCGCACCCGCGTCTCCAGGCTGTCGCGGAAGCGGCGCATGTCCTCCTTGTGGCAGTCCTCGTCCGTGAACCAGAGCACGCCGCCGAGCCTGTCGGATTTTTCAAGCAGCGTGACGTTGTGTCCGCGCTCGGCCGCGGTCAGCGCCGCGTACATACCGCCGGGGCCGCCGCCGACGACTACCACGCGCTGCCCTGCGCGGCGCACCGGGGGCGCCCACTGCATGCGCAGCTCGCGCATGGAATAGGGGTTCACCGTGCACTGGAAGGGCTCCGCGTGTACGCGTTTGTCCGGGTCGGAGGCCAGCGGGTTGAAGCAGGAGCAGCGCAGGCAGGGGCTGATCTCGTCCTCGCGGCCGGTGGCGACCTTGTTTACAAACTGCGGGTCGGCCAGCATTTGACGGCCCAGCGCGACAAAGTCGCACTTTCCGGAGGCGATGGCCTCCTCTATCTGCTCGGGGCTGTTGAAGCCGCCGACGGCCGTGACCGGGATGTTCACGGATTTTTTAACGGCCTCGGCCAGGTCGAGGTTGCAGCCGTGCGGATGGAACATGGAGGAAAAAGCCTTGCTGCGCACATGGTTGTGATAGAGGCCGGAGGTAACGTGGATGATGTCAACGCGGTCCTGTATCATCGCGGCAAATCGCGCGGCTTCTTCGATCTCCAGCCCGCCGGGCACGCGCTCGGAGCCGGAAAGCCGGTATTCTATCAGAAGTTTGTCCCCGCATACCTCACGCACGCGGTCAAGCACCATCATCGGGAAACGCGCCCTGTTTTCCAGGCTCCCGCCGTATTTATCAGTGCGCTTGTTGCTCAGAGGGGAGAGGAACTGGTCCAGCAGCCAGCCGTGCCCGCCGTGGAGCATGACCATGTCAAAGTCGTTGGACTGTGCAACGGCGCAGGCCGCGGCGAACTCGTCGGCGACCTGACGCATCATATCCTCGTCCATCTCCTCGACGACGACGCCGTCCTCGCGTACGAAGCCCGTCGGCCCGATGGGGTTGCGCCCGCTGGAGATAGTCGCCGGGTGGTTCACATTGCCGATATGGTTGAACTGTACGCTGGCCACGGCCCCGTGGCACTTGATGCTCTCGGCCAGCACGAACAGGCTCTCAAGATGATGCGCGCTCATACTGTCCTCGCGCACGAAGTCGATGCTGTGGTCGTGGCGCGCGCCTCGGTCAAAGTCGACAAAGGTCTCCGTCACCGTGACGGCGCACACGCCGCCGCGCGCGCGCGTCTCATAGCCGTTGATGCACTCCTGCGTAGGCGTGCCCGTGGGCCATACGGTGCGGTCCGTCGTCATCGGTGAGGCCATGACGCGGTTTTTGAAGGTGACCCCCTTGATGGTCAGGGGGGAGAACATGTGTGGATATTTTAGCATGGCGTGTTCCTCCATACAGTTATTTATTTATATTTAAGCATATCACGGCCGCGCGGCCAAGTAAATACGCGCTTACCCGCAGGTAAGCGCGTTTTAAGCATATTTTAAGCACAATTTAAGCATATTTTAAGCACAATTTAAGCATATTTTAAGCACAATTTAAGCATGTTTTCAACATATTGGGAAAACGCCTGCGCGTGTGTAGGGCACGCGCCCCAATTTCCCTTCCCCGTCCCGGTCAGAGCCGGTCAAACAGCACCGGAAGCTCCGCAAGCGCCGCGACCTCGTAATCCGGCTCGGTAAGGCCGTCCCGCGCGTTGCCCCGTGAGTTGTACCAGCAGGTGCGTATTCCCGCATTTATGCCGCCGCGGATATCGCTGGTCAGGCTGTCGCCCACTATCACGGCGCTCTCCCGCGAAAAGCCCGGTATGCGCGAAAAGCATACCTCGAAAAATTCAGCCCTCGGCTTGTCATATCCGATGCGCTCGGAGATGAAGATGTCCTCAAAATACTCAGCGAGCCCGGAAAGGGCGATGCGGCTGTCCTGTACGGCGGCAGAGCCGTTCGAGACTATGTAAAGGCCGTATCTGCCCCGCAGCGCGGTTAGCACCTCGATCGCACCAGGCATGAGGTCATGCCCCTGCGCAAGCAGGCTCTCGTAGAGCTTCTGCGTCTCGAAGCTGTCAGCCAGGACGCCAAGCTCCGCAAACAATATGTCGAAGCGGCGCGTGATTATCTGCGCCCGTGTGGCGCTGCCCGCCTCCAGAAGCTTCCACTGGCCGGCGTTTATCCTGCTGTACAGCGCGCAAGTCTCCGGCGTCGGGTCAAGGCCCAGTGTCTCAAGCGTTTTTCGCAGGGCCCGCTCCTCCGCCGCGTGGAAGTCCAGCAGCGTGTCGTCTATGTCGAAAAATACTGTTTTAAGCATTGCCTTCCCCGCTTTTCTGCCCGTATGGCGAATCCATCAGTTCCTCGTCCCGCTCCCGGTAGCCGTACCACATCTCGCCGAGCGGGTCGATCTCCAGCCCGCGCCGCCGCATCTCATGCCAGCCCCAGTTGTAAAGCGATTCTATCATGGGCAGAACGCTCCGGCCCAGCTCCGTGAGACTGTATTCGACGCGCACGTCAGGCCCGTCCGACCGCTCGCGGCGGATGAGCCCGTCATCCTCCAGCTCCCGCAGCTTCTGCGCCAGCACCTTTTCGGATATGGGAAGCTGCCTTGTAAAGCGGGAAAACCTTGTTTTCCCGTCCTCGCCAATCGCGCGCAGGAGCATGGGCTTCCACCTGGCGCAGAACGCGTCCACGGCATAGGCGCAGGGGTCGCCGGCGGCCGCGGCCGCACCGTCTTTGGGGATATTGACGCTCAAATCAAAGCACCTCCCTTGCTTTTTATATTTTACAACAGCCCGCGCCTTCCGGCAAGAGCCAATGCTATAACGGATTCTTGCTCACAAAAAGGCGCGCTTTATGCTTTCTCCGGACTTTTGGCACAAAAAGTGCGGCTTTATGCTTTCTATGCTGATAGAATATAAAAAACGGGGGTTTTGCTATTTTCCTGGTTCTCATGGGGCCACCCGCGTCAAAAAACGACAAATCCCCTGCCATAGGACAGGGGATCTGTCAAAAAAAGAGAGGAAGAGGAGTAAACTTCCCACCCGAAAGGGGAAATTTAGATTCGGGGGGAGATGAAGTAATCAAAGTTATCCGAACAGCTCGCCCTTCTCCTGGAGCATTACCTCCACATCAAAGGTGCTGCCGTCACGGTAGATGGTCAGCGTGAGGCTGTCGCCGACCTGGAAGCCGTCCTTTATCGCGGCGACCTCATCCGTCGTGGTGACCTCCTGCCCGTTTACATGGGTGAGTATATCGCCCACACGCACGCCCTGGGCCCAGGCGTCCGAACCCTCCTCGACGCCGGAGATGTACAGCCCCTCGGGGATATCGTATTCCTCCGCGACGCCGGCAGGCATTGCGCCGACCGTTACGCCAAGAGCCGGACGGCCCGTGACGTAGCCTCTGGCCAGAAGTTCGTCAACGATGGTCTTGACGCTCTGCGACGGGATCGCAAAGCCGATACCTTCAATATTGGAACAGTAGGAGACCATCTTCATATTTGTGATGCCGACAACCTGCCCGTACATGTTGATGAGCGGGCCGCCGGAGTTGCCCTCGTTGATGGCGGCGTTGGTCTGAAGCAGGGTCATCGTGTGCCCCTCGTACTCAACGCTGCGGTCGATGGCGGAGATGATGCCGTCTGTAAG
This sequence comes from uncultured Oscillospiraceae bacterium, assembly GCA_964609305.1. Lineage (GTDB taxonomy): Bacteria > Bacillota > Clostridia > Oscillospirales > Oscillospiraceae > CAKSXP01. The sequence goes on along the minus strand of CAZSRK010000034.1, from coordinate 16,607 downwards.
CGTGCCCCTGAACTGCTCGCCGAGCGGGTTCCCGATGGCGGCGACGGCTTCTCCGACCTGGAGTGCCGACGAGTCACCGAACTGCGCGGGCGTGAGTCCCGTGGCATCTATCTTGAGCACTGCAAGGTCGCTGTCCGAATCATAACCGACGAGCTTTGCTTCATACTCCGTCTCGTCGTAGGTCACGACCGCGGCCACCTGCGCGCCGTCGATTATATGGTAGTTGGTAACAATATAGCCGTCCTCACCGAAGATTATACCGGTGCCCCAATATTCACTGACCGATGAGACGCCGGCCTTGATGCCGACGACCGAGGGGGCGCATTTCTGGTATATCTCCGTCAGATCCAGCACCCCGTTAGGAGACGGGGAATTGATTTCGAGGGTCATCCCCTCTTCCGCGGCAACGGTTTCCAATCCGCTGACGCCCGTTACGGAGTCCGCATAGTACGCATTGAAGAAATCTTCATAGGTCTGGTATTCGCTCGTGTCCGTGCCGTCATCTGCATCTTCTGCCGGGTCACCGGAGAAATATCCGAGACCGGCGCCGGTCCCAACGCCGTTATCGGTACCCATGAATACCATGGCTGATGCGGCGATCAGAACGAGGACGCAGAGCGTCAGAATAACTGCCTTTGATGCGGCGGAGCCCTGTTTCTTTTCCGGCTTTCCGCCCCAGACTTCGCTGTAACAGCCCTCCGGCGTTTCACCGCCGTAAAGGAGGGCCGGCGGAGCGGGGGGAGGTTCAACATTGGGATGGACCGCATCCGCCGGCGGGGAAAAACTATCGGCCCCTCGGTTGGAAAATACATTTGATTCATCGGGGGAGCAATGAACCGAATGTTCGGCGTTATCAGAGGTCAGGGGACCTCCGTTTTCGACATTGTAGTCGTCCGACATATATTCTTCCTCCTTGAGGCTGATATTATTATAAATGCAAAAAACAACGCGATTGTGAATATAAAGTGAAAGTTTTGTGAACAATTCGGCCTGTTTTGCCGGCTGCGAAACATTTGCCCATGCGCTCAGTTTCTGAGTGTGAGCGTGAAAACAAACTCCGTAACACCGTTTTCGCTCGTCACGTATATATCCTCGTCGTGGTTGTTAAGGATGGTTTTGACCAGATACAGACCCAGGCCGACGCCATCCCTGTCCAGGCTGCGCGAGCGGTCTGTCTTGTGGAACCTGTCGAAAATGAGCGGCAACTCCTCCGGCGGGATGGTCTCGCCCTCATCCTTGACGGATACAAAGGCTTTCTGCCCGGTTTTCCACAGCGCCAGCGTTATCGTCGAGCCACTGCGCGCGAATTTAACAGCATTGTCAAGCAGGTTATATACGACGCGGGTTATGGCATCGCTGTCGCCGCAGACCGTGATAGAATCTTCCGGGATCTGCGCGTCGACATCCAGCCCACGCTCGTTTATCTTCGTCTCAAAGTTGAGCAGGGTGCGCATGAGCAGTTCGTTTATATCAAAGCTCTGCTCGCGCAGCTCGTGCGTGTCCCGGTTCTGCAGCCGCGATAAATCCAGCATACTGCGCACAAGACGGGACAGGCGCTTGGTCTCGGACGAGATGGTGGACAGATATCTGTTCTGTTCCTCCGGTGGGATCGTACCGTCGAGGATACCGTCGGCGAAGCCCGCGATCGAGGTCATCGGAGTCTTTAGCTCATGGGATACGTTGGCGATGAACTCGCTTCTGCGCGTCTCGGACTTTTCAAGGGAATCGGCCATGCTGTTGAACGCCCGCGTGAGCTCGCCTATCTCGTCGTCCCGGTCCTCGCCGCCGACGCGCACGGAAAAATCACCTCGCGCGAGGCGGTGCGCTGCAACTGCCATTTCGTTTAGCGGCTTTGCCTCATACTTCGAAGTAAAGAAGGATATGACCAGCGCAATCAGCATTATACACAGAGCGACGATAAGATAGACGACCATGAAAGCATACCATGCCGCAACGACGCGGGAACTGTCCGAGCCGACGAAGACATAGCCTATTGTCGCATTGTCATACCGCTGTATGGGCATGCCAACTATATAATATGTGGTTTTAAGCAGGCCGCTGAGATTAGTCATCTGCTCATACTCGCCGTTTCGCTGTATGATTGAGAGCACGGCGTCGTCTATGTATTTCCCCATATGCTCGCAGACGATCTCCATATCCGAGCAGGAAACTATATACCCGGTCGAATCGGTTATAAACATCTGGCAGCTTGCGATGCTGGAAGCAGAGCTCAGGTACATTCTCAGCTCCCAGCTTGACAGCTCGCCCTCGCGCCCGAGGGCCGAGGCAACCCGCTCTACCTCCGTGCCGATGCTGCGCAGATTCTCCTTTTTCTCGCTGATGACAAAGCCGCGCGCGAGGAAAACGAAGGACAGGCCGATTATAAGGAAACTCACCAGCACAAGGACCGCGGTTATGATAAAATTGCGGAAATAAAGGCTTTTACTCAAAGCACATCAGCCTTCCGTCACCTCAAATTTGTATCCGACGCCCCAGACAGTCTTTAGCGACCATTTGTCCGAGACCCCCTCCAGCTTTTCGCGTAGACGTTTTATATGCACGTCGACGGTGCGCGAGTCGCCGAAGTAGTCAAAACCCCAGACCTCGTCGAGGAGCTGGTTACGTGTGTAGACCCTGTTCGGCGAGGACGCCAGATGGTACAGCAGCTCCATCTCCTTGGGCGGCGTGTCGACCTTTTTGCCGTCTACGATCAGCTCATACGAGTCGAGGTTTATGACAAGCTTGTCGAATGTAAGCTTTTTCTCTTTTGGCTTGTCGCCATCCTCCGATCGGCGCATGACGGCGTGTATACGCGCGAGCAGCTCCTTGACCTCAAAGGGCTTTGTCAGATAGTCATCCGCGCCCATCTCAAGCCCGGCGACCTTGTCGTCCGTCTCTCCCTTGGCTGTGAGCATGATGACGGGCGTTTTGCTGGTCTTTCGTATCTCCGAGAGGACCTGCCATCCGTCCATGACCGGGAGCATGATGTCCAACAGGACGACGGAGGGCTGGAACTGCTCGAATTTGTCAAGGCCGCTGCGCCCGTCGCCGGCGATGGCGACCTCGAATCCCTCCTTCTCCAGGTAGAGCCTCAGTAGGTCGGCTATGTTTACGTCGTCCTCGATAACAAGAGCCTTTGTGTTCATGGTTCTCCCCTCCGTTAAGTATACTTGTGTATTTGTTATTATACCACAGGCGCAAAGCGCCTCGTGGTATAATGGCATCGTCCGCGGTTCCGGCCGCAGGCCGGGAGCGGATCGCGCCAAATTGGTATAATAGCCGGCGCTGTCGGAGGAAACCGGCACCGCCGGCGTTGGCTCCGGTGCAATACCTCCGGCGGGCATCCGCCGCGCAGATGCCGGTGTGCCGCGCACACTGCCCCGCTCTGCGGAGCTGCCATAAAGATATTATATCGCAATTATATCCCCCAAGGAAGAGAAAAGGTTTAAAAAAATGTAAAACCGCTCCGGTAAATGCCTTATTATCACGAAGGAGCGGAAAGTTTCTTTGGCGATAATGTCAAAAATAACAAAAAGCATAAAAAGCTCTTGCTTTATTTCGGTGATGTGTTATTATACTAACGCAAGCGGAAGGCCGGGCGAGCGCCTGCCGCCGCCTGCCACAACCGAACTTTTGAAAGGATAAAATGAAAATGAAGACCACGAAAAGAATTCTTGCGCTTCTGCTCGCGCTCGTCATGTGCCTGGCTCTGTGCGCCTGCGGCAGCTCCGAAGAAGAGGAGCCGGTCTCCGGTTCCGATCTGGACGATACCAGCACCGAGGCTCCTGCCTCCGGCACCGATGTGGACGATACGTCGGGGGATGAACCGTCGACCGAGTCCCCCGCGACCGACACTGATGTTGCCGAAAGCGACCTGGCCTACGTACTTAGCAAGGGCACGCTCGTTGTCGGCATTACCTACTTCGCTCCCATGGATTACAAGGAAGAGGGCAGCGACGAGTGGGTCGGCTTTGATGCGGATATGGCCAAGCTCTTTGCCGAGAGCCTGGGCGTAGACGTGGAGTTTGTGGAGATCACCTGGGACTATAAGGTAGAGGAGCTCAACTCAAAGGCCATTGACGTGGTGTGGAACGGCATGACCCTCACCGATGAGGTGATGTCCGCCATGGGCACCTCCAACCCCTACTGCACGAACTATCAGACCCTGGTCTATTCCGCCGACAGAGCCTCCGAATTTGAGGGTCTGACCTCCCTCGAGGGGCTGAACATCGCCGTGGAGTCCGGCTCCGCTGGCGAGGATGCGGCTGAGGCTCTGGGCGCCACCACCGTGCCCGTCCAGTCCCAGACCAACGCCCTGATGGAGGTTACCGCCGGCACCTCTGACGCTGCAGTTATCGATGTGCTCATGGCCGCCGAGATGACCGGTGAGGGCACAAGCTATGACAATCTGGTCTACAGCCTGAACCTCAACGATACGCAGGGACTTGAGTCTGAGGAGTATGGCGTCGGTTTCCGCGTTGGCTCCGACCTTGTTGAGAGCTTCAACAGCTTCTGGGCTGAGAAAGTCGCCGACGGCACCGTGCTGGAGACCGCCACCAAGTACGGTCTGCAGGACGCCGTCATTCTGGATTGAGCCCGGCAAAAATATTCAACCGTGACCCAAAAAAGGCAGAGAGCAAATTCGCTCTCTGCCTTTGGTCGGTTTCCACATACATACGCCATGCTGAGAGGACGAAGCCATGATTGATTTTTTTACATCCGATGTGACTAAAACAGTCTTATCCGCGCTCAACAGCGGTTTTCTTGTGACGCTGCGGCTGTTTTTTGTTACCCTGATAGGGGCGCTGCCTCTGGGGCTTATTATTTCCTTCGGTTCCATGGCCCGCTTTTCCCCGCTGCGCTGGCTGACCAGGACCGTGGTCTGGATAGTCAGGGGGACCCCCCTTGTGCTCCAGATAATCACGATTTTCTATGTCCCAGGGATGGTGGGACTGTTCACCTGGGGAGGCGGCGAGAGCGCGCGCTTTACCGCCGTGTCGGTGGCCTTTGTGATAAACTATGCCTGCTATTTCTCCGAAATTTACCGCGGCGGCATACAGGGCGTGCCGGTGGGTCAGCAGGAGGCCGGCCAGGTTTTGGGCATGACCAAAAGCCAGATTTTTTTCAAGGTCACCCTGCTCCAGATGGTCAAACGTATAGTCCCGCCCATGTCCAACGAGGTCATAACCCTGGTCAAGGATACCTCCCTTGCCCGGGTTATCGCGCTGCAGGAGGTCATCTGGATGGGAGAGTCGTTCATGAAGGGCAACTCCGGTATCTCCGGCCTTGTCTGGCCGCTGTTTTTCACGGCAGTGTACTATCTGATATTTAGCGGCGTTGTGACGGTGCTGCTGGGCCTGCTGGAGAAAAAGCTGGCTTATTTTCAGTAAGAGGAGGTTTCAGAAATGCCGGTTCTGGAAATACGCAATATAGAAAAACACTTTGGATCCACCCGCGTACTGGAGGATATCAGCTTTGACCTTGACCAGGGACAGGTCATTGCCATCATCGGCTCCTCCGGATCGGGAAAGACAACATTGCTGCGCTGTCTGAACTTTCTGGAAACTCCGGACAGCGGCTCCATCACGGTCAACGGTTCGGTAATATTCGATGCAAGCGATCCCGCCACTCAGAGGGAGAGCGAGGTGCGCAGAAAAAGGCTCCACTTCGGGCTGGTTTTCCAGTCCTTTAATCTCTTCCCCCAGTATACCGCGCTGAAGAACGTGACGCTGGCAAGGGAGCTGCTCAGCCGGGAACGTCCCGATTTCAAGCAGAACAAAAAGGCCATTCTTGACGAGATACAGGAACAGGGAAGCCGCCTGCTGGAACAAATGGGCCTGGCCGACCGCGCCGGGCATTATCCCAGCCAGCTCTCCGGCGGCCAGCAGCAGCGTGTCGCTATTGCGCGCGCGCTCGCGCTCGAGCCGGATATCCTCTGCTTTGACGAGCCGACCAGTGCGCTCGACCCCGAACTCACGGGGGAGGTGCTGCGCGTTATAAAAAGCCTGGCCGAGAAGCGCACGACGATGATAATCGTAACGCATGAGATGGCTTTCGCCCGCGATGTGGCCGACGAGGTCATATTCATGGACGGCGGCGTCATCGTCGAGCAGGGACCAGCAAGGCAGGTCATCGAAAACCCGCGTGAGGAGCGTACACAGCAGTTCCTCCACCGTTATGAGGGACAGCGGGAATGAGTTTCCGGGGGCGTATCGCGGTTATGAAGCTGTCGGGAAAGGTCGAAAAAGCACGCTTTTTGCAACGTCAGAATAACCAAATCCGCCCGAAGCGTATTGCCTTTGCTGCAAATACATAATATAATTGCGGGACAGGTCCGTCCCGCAATTTCTTTTCAGAAAGGAGACGCCGTATGAAAAAACGACACATTTCCCGCGCCGCGGCGCTCCTTCTGGCGCTGTTGCTGACGCTTTCCCTCAGCGCCTGCGGAAGCTCGGACGCGGCCGGCTATGAGGTGATAGACACGCTCAGCGAGTCCGGCTTCGTAATCGCCTTCCGGCAGGGGGACAAGCTCAGCGAATACGTCCCCGCCGCACTGAACGTGCTGTCGGCCCGCGGCACGATCTCCGCGCTTGCCGCCAAGTGGTTCGGCGAGGACGAGACCACGGTTGAAGAGAATGCCGAGGCGCTTGACGCCTTTGAGGGCATCCCGGAACGGGACTTCATCCTCGGCTTCTCGGCAAACGCCGCACCCATGGCCTATGAGGAAAATGGCAGCTATACGGGTTTTGATATCGAATTGGCCCGCGCCGTATGCGAGCTGCTCGGTTGGAACCTGAAGCTTCAGCCGATCAATGTGGCCAACCTCTCCAGCGAACTTTTGAGCGGCAATGTCGATGCCGTTTGGGGCGGCCTGTACGAGGGTGCCGCCGCTGACGGGATCTATGTGACACAGCCGTATATGAACGTCGATTTTGTCCTCGTAGCGCGTGCGGCCGATGGGTATCGCAGCTGGCGTTCACTGAGCGGAAAGTACCTGTCGATGAGCTCGGAGGAGAGCTATACACAGGTCCTCGCGGAAAATCCCGATCTGGAAAGCCGTCTGGCAAGCGTAAGCCGCCTGGCGTCCGGCGCCGCCGGATGCTTTGCCGAGCTGGAGACCGGCGCCTGCGACGCCATACTCGTGGACAGTGCCGCCGCGCGGTATTATATGAACAGCATATATATCCCCAGCGCGGAGTAAAGGGAAAAGTGTTATAAAACGAGGCTGATATCCTGTCAGGATATCAGCCTCATTTTTATTTTCAGGTAAACAGGCGGCCTCATCAGAGCTCCCGCTCCGGAGGATGGCCCAAGATTTGTGGAAGCAATGACAGAAAATGTAGGGGACGGCCATTGCCGTCCCCTTAATGAAAGGTTTTCTGTTCGGCCGTCCCGCAACTTGCGGGACGGCCATAATTTTACGGCATTATTGTCGCCGCAGTTTTTTTGCCTGTTACAGCTCCTCGTTCTCGTCGGCGGTCTTTATCGCGTCTCCTATGACCATGCCGGAGGCGTTTGCAAACCTGTCGACGAGAACCTTGTTTTTCTCCGCATGAGTGAGGCAGCCCGCACCGCCGACACAACCGCCGACGCAGGCCATACCCTCGATAAAGTTTGCGATAGGCTTCTCGCGCGAGGCCATTTTCATTGTTTTGAGACATTCCTCGATACCGTTGCAGGAGATGGGCTTGTATACAAAGTCCTCGTTGCCATGCTCTTTCAGCCCCTCGGCCACGGCCTCCGCAAGGCCGCCGCAGCGGGCAAAACGCCGTCCGAAGGACGAGGCGTGGTCAAGCTCTGTATCCTCCAGCTCGGTTATGTCGATCTCCCGGGCGTCGAACAGGGCCTGAAGCTCCTCAAACGTGATGACGCAGTCGACATAGGGCTTTATCGTGTCCAGCTGTGCGGCGCGTTTTTTCGCGGTGCACGGCCCGACAAAGATGACCTTTGCCTCAGGATGCCGTCCCTTGATGAATTTTGAGATGACGGCCATCGGCGAAAGGCTGGTCGAGATATGGTCCTCCCACTGAGGGAACCTCTTGCGGACGATGTCCACGAAGGCCGGACAGCATGACGAGCTGAGATATCCTTTCTCGACAAGCTCGCGCGACTCATGCTCGGCCACGAAGTCCGCGCCGAGCGCGGCCTCGAGCACCTTATAAAAGCCCAGCTTGCGCAGGCCGGTCACGACCTGGCCAAGCCTTGCGTAGGTGAACTGGCTGGAAATTGCCGGGGCGACCACGGCGTAGACATTGTAGCCTCCGCCCGAGGCCGATTCCCTGAGCATATGGATAGCGTCGAGTATGTAGCTCTTGTCGGATATGGCGCCGAAAGGGCACTGGTATACGCAGGCGCCGCAGGAGACGCACTGGCTGTCGTCGATCTGTGCCGCACCGTCCGGTCCGGCGGAGATGGCGTTCATCTTGCAGGCGCGCTCGCAGGGGCGTTGGCGGTTGATTATGGCTCCGTAGGGGCATACCTTGGCGCACAGGCCGCAGTTTATACATTTGGATTTGTCGATGTGCGACTTCTGATGCGCATCGATGGTTATTGCGCCGCGGGGACAGACGTCCTCGCAGCGGTGTGCGATGCAGCCGCGGCAGAACTCCGTTACCTCATACCCGCTGGCCGGGCATTCGTCGCAGGCGATGTCCAGAACCTCGATCACGTTCGGGTTGGATTTGTCGCCGCCCATGGCCAGTTTTATACGCTCGGAGATGATTGCCCGCTCCTTGTAGATGCAGCAGCGCATCGTAGGCTCAGGCCCCGGCATGATTATCTTCGGTATGTCCAGAAGCTTTTCCTGAAGACAGTCCTCATACTCGGCGCGAGCGACCTCGCGCAGTACTTTATATTTGAGGTGCTGTACCTTGGTGTCGAATTTTCTTACTTTAGCCATGACGTACCTCCCATACACAGCTAAGTATAACAATTTGCATCGGCTTGTCAACACCGATTATGTGAACAATCAGTCCGTGGAGAGAGACACAGGGCGAAAATACAGGGAAAAAGGCCGGTTATCTGCCCATTTTGCCCTGTTTAATTCATATTTGACTATTTATAAGACCCGTGCTAGAATTAACTGGCACAACTACTCGGGAGGCAATTTAATGGAGACATCCACAAATAAAAAGAGGCTTTGGACCAAATATTTCATCATTGCCTGTTTTATGGGACTTTTCGTCAGCGTGGTGCAGCGATTGCTGGACAATACGCTGGCCATTTTTGCAAACGACGTCTGGGATTCGAAGAGCATCGGCGGCATGCTCACAACCACGTTCACGCTCGGTTCCATAATCGCCAGCATTTTTGTCGGACGGTTTATCGACAGTGTCGGCCGCCGCATCACCGTTTTTATCGGCTCCGGATTTTTCGCGCTCTCGGCGCTGCTGATGGTTGTGGCGACGGAGCCGTGGATGTTCTATATCCTGCGAATAACGCAGGGCGCGGCGCGCGCTTTTGCCTCCATCGCCATATCAGCGATGGCTGCGGATATACTGCCCAAGGAGCGCATGGGCGAGGGCATGGGCTATTACGGTCTGGGAAACACCCTGGCCAGCGCCTTCGGCCCGTCGCTGGGCCTGCTCATGATAAGCACAGGCGATTACAATTTCATGTTCCTGAGCTGCATGGGCATATACATATTCCTTATTTTCCTGACGATATTCATGGACTATGAGAAAAAGGGGCTGTATGTGGCGACACCGACTCCTCTTGCCGAGGAAGAGACGACGGAAAAAAAGCGCACAGGTCTTGTCTGGCGGTATCTGGAGCGCGGCGCGATACCGGCCGCGACGGTGGAGCTGCTCGGAAACTGCGCCAACGCCATAATCCTCGTCTACCTCACGCTTTACGCGACCGAAACGCTTGGCATAGCGGACGCCGGCTGGTTCTTCACTATATCCGCCGTCGGCATGGTGCTCTCGCGACTGCTCACGGGGCGCATCGTGGACCGCATCGGCGCGCTGCCCGTGCTGATTCCCGGCGTCGCGCTCAGCATCATAAACTATGTCCTGCTTGCGAGGTTCTGCACCGGCAATATGCCCGTTTTCCTCGTCTGCGGCATGCTCTACGGCCTGACCCAGGGCAGCGTATTCCCCGCGCTGGCCGCCATCGCCGTCGTCGACTCCCCGGAGGACCGGCGCGGCACAGCAAACTCGACGATGATGTTCGGCCGAGATATCGGCATACTTGCCGCTTCGGCTGTCATAGGCTTCGTTGTCGAGAACACGGGATATCAGATAGCTTTCCTGCTGTCCGGCATCGTCTATGTCATCATGATAATCGCCGCAATACTGCTGCTGAACAACAAGGCCCGTCAGCGGCATCGTGAAAAGCTGGGCGTCAAACTCTAAATCATGGAATTTTGAACATTTTGCATTACGTGAAGAGCGCAGCGCGGCGACACACGGAGAGATGCCGGCCCGATCCCACACGGTAACGGTATGGATCTCTGTCGGCGAAGCCCGGGCGCAAAGCAGATAACACGCCGTTTCCTACATATATTAAATAAAAAAGCGTCCGACCCCGGCGGCAGAGCGAAAGCCCAGCGGGGGACGGGCGTTTTTGCATCCCGACCCCACCCCGGACGAGCTGTAAACCGCGTTGCGCGGCGGCATGGAAGGAGCAGTCGGCAGGCAGAAATTGGCCTGCTCTTTCGCTGGCAAAATCTCACTCTCGCGCTTGCTTTTTATGCGCCCGCCTGCTAGTATGAGCCCCGCGTCAGGGATAGGTGATCGCGCCACGGCACCGCAGATAGACAAAAATGCGGATTCTGTCTTGAAAGGAGGGGGACGCATAAGCGATAAGGCCTGGCTGACCTTTTCGCTATCGCAGCGTCTGACGCGCTTAACGGTATAAAGCTTACCGACATATTACACATAAATATTTTTTGGAGGAAACGATACATGACAAAAGCAATTAAAAGCGTTCTGGGCATGATGCTCACCTTCGCGATGCTTCTTGCCATCCTTCCGGCGGCCGCGATGGCTGCGGGCGGGGACGGCTCCCAGGAGACACCCTGGCTCGTGTCCAGCGAGGAAGAGCTCACAGCGGCAGCCGAGTCCGGCGGACATATACAGCTCCAGTCGGATATTGAACTTAGCCAGCAGCTTACCATTACCGCAGACGTGACCCTGGACGGAGGCGGACACAAGCTCTCCGTGGCAGAGGGCGTCACCTGGGAGACCGGAAACCACGGCAAGTACATACTTGTCTCTTACGGCAACAGCGTGATCCACGATCTGACCATAGATGCGGAGAACGAGGCCTCCGGCGGTATTCAGTTTTACAAGGTCGCACAGGGCAGCCTTGAGAACGTAACTGTCAAAAATGCAAAGCAGATCGGCCTGAACGTCAATGCCTCTTCGGTCACCGTGACCGGAACTCTTACCCTTGAGGGCAACGGCTGGGGCGATATAATCAATGTCGGCTGGGGCAGCAGCGTCGGAGAGTACGACGGAAACAGTGTCCTGAACGCCGAAAACGCCGTGCTCAGCGGCGTCACGCTCATCTACACAGACAAATCCGATGTGGCTAACGCCGGCGACGAGGGCAAATTCACGATCAACGCCCCCGCGGGCTTTGTCGCCAGGGGCAATCTTGACAGCACCAATATGGCAATAGCCTACGCTCCCGCGGCCGTTCAGGTCGGCGAGGACCGATTCGCCACCCTGGCCGAGGCAGTCGCCGCAAGCAACGGCGAGACCATCGAGCTGCTCGGCAGCGTCACGCTCGACGAGAAGCTGAGCATCGATAAGGACGTGACCATAGTCGGCAATAACCACACCATCACCGGCAAGTCCGACGATGCGGGCGTATATTTTGAAATAAACGGTGGAACATTCACCATTTCCGATGCGGTCCTGACCGGTTTTGGCGATAAGGCCGATACCGTGACCGGCACCGGCGTGTTCAAGATCCCCGCCTCCGCAACCGGCGCGAAACTCGTTGCCAGCGGGCTGAAGGTGGAGAAGTTCAACCGCGCTGCCTTTGACGTGCGCAACGGCAGCTTTGAGATAACCAACAGCACCATCGATTGCGACAACGGACAGGAGAAGCTCCTGACCAAGGGCGTGGTCGCAGGCTATGACGCCGCCGGGGCTGTCAGCGGCAGCATCAGCGGCTGCACCATAACCGGGTCCAACTCTACCTATGAAGGCTGGAGCGCCAGCGGCATAGAGATAAGCTCCGGCGCAAACGTCACCGTGAGCAACACCGTTATCAGCAGCATGAAGGGCGGCATCAGCGTCGCGCGCAACTATGGTTCCGGCGCGGCCGAGGTCACCGTGAACAACAGCACCATCACCGCCATGGACTATGCTCTGCGCATCTTTGAGAGCAACAGCACCAGCAGCGCGGTCGCGGGTTCCTCCGCCATACTGACCGTTAACGGCGGCAAGTACTCCGGCGACGTACGCATCAGCGTAAACGGAGAGTCAGACGGCAGCAGCACCATATCCATCACCGACGGTCACTTCACCGCAGACCCCGGCGCTTTCCTTGCCGAGGGCAAGACTGTCGTTGAGAGCACCGAGTCCGGCTATCTGTACACCGTGACCGACAAGGCCGACGACGCGGCCGAGGTCGTTGTCGCCGGGCCGGAGATCAACACAGACGTCGAGTACAACGAGGGCAGCAACGAGAAAGAGCTCGCCGATGCAGTCGGTTCCGCACTCGCTGACGGCGACCCCGCACTTGACGAGTCCGCTCTGAGCGCCGCGGCCGGTGCCGTGGCAAACCAGGGACATCCCGTGACCGAGGAGATCCTCTCTCAGCTCAACGACGCCATCTCCACCGACGTCGAGGCCGATGACGTCACCATGGTCGTGCAGCCCTACATGGATATCAGGATCACCGGCGTATCTGTCGGAGATGATTCCAGCAAGACCATAACCCTTGATATTACCCCCATGTACAGCATGATAGCTACCACCGCCGATGTTGCGCAGGGCGAGCAGATCGAGCTCGATGGCGCTTCTGTCAACGCAGTGAAGATCGGCGAGCCGCAGAAGCTTGAGCTGACCAGGCCCGTCACCGTCACCATCCCCCTGCCCGCAGACTTCGCGCAGGGCGACGAGTTGTACGTCAAGCACGAGAAGGACAGCGGCGAGATCTACTACTACACCGGCACTGTCGAGGCTGACGTGCTCAGCTTCGTGACCCTCAGGGGCTTCAGCTCCTTCACCCTTTCCAACGTCACCGAGGCGGCTGCCGAGATAGACGGCGTGGGCTATGCCACGCTGCAGGCAGCGGTCGATGAGGTCGGCAGCGGTCAGACCATCACTCTCCTGGCCGACGGACACAGTGCCGTCGTCTCCCGCGAGATCAGCTTCACCCTGGTCTCCAACAGCCACAGCTTCAACCTCTCCGCCGGAACCGGCTACGAGATGAACGAGGATAACGGCGTATACACTTTCACCCGTCAGGCCGTCGCGCCCGACACTTACACCGTCAACATCGACTCCGCCGAAAACGGCAGCGTCAGCGCAGACAAGAACAGCTCGGCCCAGGGCGATACCGTCACCCTGACAGTGACCCCGGACGAGGGCTATGAGCTCAGTTCCATCACCGTCACCACCGTCGGCGGCCAGGCCGTGGAGCTGGCCGATATCGGCGAGGGCAAGTACACCTTCACGATGCCCGCTTCCGACGTAACCGTCAAGGCGACCTTCAGGGCCGAGGGCGAGCAGCTCCCCTTCTCCGACGTGGATTCCGACGACTGGTTCTTCGAGGCTGTCCGCTACGCCTATGACAACGGTATAATGGACGGCATGGGCGGCGGCAGGTTTGCTCCGAACAGCAAGCTCACCCGCGGCATGATGGTCACCGTCCTCTGGAGGCTCGAGGGTGAGCCCACCGGCTCCGAGGCCGCGTTTGACGATGTGAGTGAGAACGCCTGGTATGCCGAGGCCGTCAACTGGGCCGCTGAAAACGGCATCGTCAACGGCTACGGCGACAGTAAGTTCGACCCGAACGGCGAGATAACCCGCGAGCAGATGGCGGTCATGATCCTCCGCTATGCTCAGCACAAGAGCCATGATGTGAGCGCGAAGGGCGACCTTGGCAGCTTCACCGACGGAGGCGAGACCTCCGGCTGGGCAGTCGAGTCCGTTGAATGGGCGGTAGGCGCCGGCCTCCTCAACGGTATGGGCAACAACGTGCTCAGCCCCGACGGATCGGCCACGCGCGCCGAGGCGGCGACCATACTCATGCGTTTTAGCGAGACCATCGCGAAATAAGATGCAATAACATAGCTGGCCAGGTAATAAAATAAAGCCGGCAAAACAACCCAAGCCCCGCTGTGATGCCCACAGCGGAGCTTTTTGCACCCTTTGCGCCTTGCACCGCGCCGTTTTCAAAAAGGGAGGGCCGCAATCCCCATCCGGTTGTAGCTCTATCCGTTTTTTGTTGTTTTACTTTTTCCGCCGGCCGGTTTATAATCGCAGCAGGAATAAAACTGCGAAAGGACTGGATCAGATGAATAAATACTACCCCCATCTTTTTGAGCCGCTGACCGTAAACGGAGTCACCTTTAAAAATCGCATCTTCTCCGCACCGAACATGATGTGCTATATGGACGCGGCTGGCTTTCCTACGCCGGACATGATCGCCTATTTCGCCGAGAAGGCCAAAGGCGGCGCCGCCGTTGTCACCATCGGCGACACACCCGTCGACAAGGAACACGCGGCCTCCAATCCGCGCTCCTTTACCCTGGCCTATCCCAACCTACCTTTCCTGGCGGAGATGGCCATGGCCATACACGAGCACGGGGCGAAGGCCAGCCTCGAGATCAACCACGCCGGCTGCGTGGCTGTTCCGGAGGCCAATGACGGCGGGTACCCCATCGGTCCCGTCGATATGATCCGCGATTACGACGGCGTGCATGTCCACGCGATGACCGAGGAGGACATGAACGAGGTCGCCGACCGCTTTGCCGACGGCGCGGAGCTTCTGAAAACCGCCGGATTTGACATGTGCCTCATACACGGCGGGCACGGCTGGCTGCTTCATCAGTTCCTCTCACCGCGCACGAATACGCGCACCGACGAGTACGGCGGCAGCATAGAAAACCGCGCGCGTTTCCCGCTGATGGTCATCGACCGCGTGCGCGAGCGTGTGGGACCGCGCTTTCTCATAGAGTACCGTATGTCCGGCGATGAGTGCATCGAAGGCGGATACGGCATTGAGGACGCCGTCGAGTTTGCAAAACTCATCGACGGTAAAGTCGACCTTATTCATGTCTCTGCCGCACTCGACGTCGAGGACGCGCAGGCCGTCATAACCCACCCGACGATGTTCCTGCCCCATGGAGTCAATGTCAAGTACGCAGAGGAGATCAAAAAGCATGTCAAGACCCCCGTCGTCACGATAGGCGCCATCTCAGATCCCGAAATGGCCGAGGACATCCTCGCCACCGGCAAGGCGGACGTTGTCGCCATGGTCCGCGCGCTTATTGCCGACCCGCATCTGCCAAACAAGGCCAGACACGGCAAGGCCGCGGAGATTGCCCCCTGCATGCGTTGTCTGGACTGTCTGACCGGCATGCACACGGGGCAGCATTTCCAGTGCGCCGTGAACCCCTCCGCAGGCAGAGAACAGCGTTACCGCAACTACATACAGCCCGCTGCCGCGAGTCGCAAGGTCCTCGTCGTCGGCGGCGGCCCGGGCGGCATGAAGGCCGCGATAACCGCTGCGCAGCGCGGGCATGACGTGACGCTCGCCGAAAAAACCGATTCCCTCGGCGGACTGCTCAAATTTACAGATTATGACACGCTCAAAGCAGACTTCGGCCGCGTGAAAAACTGGCTCGTGCACATGACCGAAAAGTCCGGCGCAAAGATCCTTCTCAACACCGAGGTCACGCCCGATTTCGTGCGTGAGGGCGGCTATGACGCCGTCATCGTCGCCGCCGGCTCCTCCCCGCTGGTGCTGCCCATCCCGGGGCTGGACAGCCCGGAGGTGCTGCACGCGCTGGATATCTACACCAACATGGACAGGATCGGCAAGAACGTCGCCCTGCTTGGCGGCGGGCTGGTAGGCTGTGAAACGGCGCTGTTTTTGGCCGAGCGCGGGCACAATGTGACTATCATAGAAATGCAGTCCGAGATCGCGCCCGAGGCCAACTGGATGCACAAAGAGGGTATGATGCAGGCTTTCGCGAAGCAGCCTATCACCTGCCGCACCGGCTGGAAGGTTGCGCGCGTGGAAAAAGACGGCGTATACGCGGTTGACACCGAGGGCGCTGAGCACTTTACGCCTGCCGACAGTGTTGTATTCGCAATGGGCATGCGCGCAAATTCCGGCGTTGTCGACGCTCTGACCGACACGGCGGAGGACGTCGTCGCCGTCGGCGACTGTGTACGTGCCCGCAAGAGCTGCCAGGCAATGCTCGAGGGCTTCTGGGCCGCTGTGGATCTGGCTTAATCAACTCCTTTTTCTTTCATATGTGTGCGCCTTCGTTCAGCCGGGCGAAGGCGCACATTTCATTTTTAGTTAAGCGTTAGAGCTATTGGACCGGGCTATGCCTGGAGAAGGTAAAAATAAAAGAAAAATCCCCGGCCACAGTATCGGCCGGGGATTTATTGCAAATGTGTTTTATTTTTTTG
>CAZSRK010000033.1:0-23288 GCA_964609305.1 uncultured Oscillospiraceae bacterium | reverse complement strand
CCTCTCTGGCTTAAAACAAAAAATCCCGAACATGCCTATTGCATGTTCGGGATTTTTTGTTTTGAACGCTATCCTTTTATGGATCCTATCATAACACCGGTTACAAAATACTTCTGAATGAACGGATAAATACAAAGGATTGGGAGAGTAGCAACAACAATTGTACAGTACTCAACAAGCGTTTTATATCTATCCATTGTCGCAGAGGTATTATAGGAAATTGACTGCTGGTTACTTTCAATTAGAATCTCACGGAGAATTACCTGCAGAGGATAAAGATCGCGGTCGGTAAGATAAATCATAGCAAAGAAGTACTCATTCCACTTCTGTACCGCGTAGAATAGCGCGATAACGGCGAGAGTCGCCTTGCATAGAGGCATAACAATCTTAATAAGAATGGTTATGTGCCCCGCACCGTCAAGTTGTGCGGATTCTTCCAAACTGTCCGGAAGCGAGATAAAACTTGTTCTGACAATTATGAGGTTCATGACCATTATTGCCTGAGGAATAAGCATCGCCCATCGGGTATTTATCATACCGCACTTTCTAACGACAAGATATGTAGGAATCAGACCGCCGCGGAAGAACATGGTGGCCGTTATCATAATCATGAGGTATTTTAGCCACATGGTCTTTTTACGGGAAACACAGTATGCGCCCAAGGAGGTGAGCAGAACGCTTATCGTGGTTCCGACGCCAACATAGAATATCGTGTTGGCATAGCCCTTTATGAGGCTGTTATTTGCAAAAACGATCTGATAGCCCTGGAAAGTGATCGAGTGTGTCTCATCGTAAAGCGGCCAGAGGACGATACCTGTACTCTGCGTCAAAAGCGTTGGGTCACTTATAGAGGCAAAGATAACATGGAGGATAGGCGCCAGACATACGGCCGCTATGATGAGAAGTATTATCGTATTGATTATCTCAAAAACGATGCGGCTAGGAGTTTTTCTTATCTTCATTTTCTTTCCTCCCCTTTAGAACAGACTCGTCTCGGAGAATTTGCGGCTTACCGTATTTGCCCCGAGCAGGAATATGAAGTTAATTACCGAGTTGAAAAGCTCCACAGCCGTGGAATAACCGTAGTCAGAATCCTGAATACCTTTTCTGTAAACAAAAGTGGTTATAACGTCTGCCGTTTCGTATATAAGGGGATTGTAGAGAAGAAGGATCTTATCCATACCGACTGAGAGCAGTTGTCCCAATCTAAGTATGAGCATGATTATGATAGTCGAAGAAATGCCAGGCAACGTGACATGTATAGTCTGCTTCCAACGGCCGGCGCCGTCGATACGAGCCGCCTCGTAAAGTTCCTGGTCAACACCGGACAACGCCGCAAGATAGATTATCGAGCCATAACCCAAGCCCTGCCACATTCCGGAAGCAATATATATCGGCCGGAAGTACGACGATACGGAGAGAAGATTCTTCTTCTCAACGAGTCCAAGAGAGCTGAGAGCATTGGTGATAACACCGTCGGTGGATACAAAGTCAATAACTATACCGGCCATAACGACCATTGAAATGAAGTACGGCATATAGCTGATAGTCTGAATGACTTTCTTAAAATACTTATTGCCGACCTCGTTGAGCAAAAGCGCGAGGATAATAGGCGCAGGGAAATTGAACAGCAGGTCAAAGAAACTGATCAAAAACGTATTTCTCAGCAAGCGCCAGAAATAGTAGCTTTCGAAGAAGTTAATAAAGTTCTTCAGACCAACCCACTCACTGAGAAAAACTCCGGCTTTTGGCGTAAATCTCTCAAAGCCGAGGATTATGCCCGCCATTGGTATGTAGTTGAAGATGATGAAGAACAGCAAAACCGGCAAGGCCAACAAATACACGGACTTATTTCTAATAAAGTCACGCCTGATGTCTTTGAGTCTCATGCAGAATTCTCCTTTATAGTATTCTTTGACACGCCACTTGAACATACTATTTGTATATAGATATAATCTTTTGGATGAATTATACCAAATATCACAAATTAGTATAGTCTATGATGGTTATTATAGCATATTCTGACGGGATTTCAAGTTACTTTTGATAATTTTTTTATATGATTTTTTCTGTTTTTGTGCACATATATTAATGGAGGATTTTGTCATAGATATTTTAGGAAAGGCGATGATATATGAAAGCATTGATGAAAAACACGTTTCTTCTGACCGCTGCGTCCCTTTTTATGCAGATAATTGGGCTGATGTTCCAGATCTGGCTTATCGGAAGAATAGGCGCGTCAGGTATCGGGCTGTTTCAGCTCGTCATGTCAGTCGGGACGCTTTGCTCCACCCTGGCCGTATCGGGCATACGTTTTGCCTCAACGCGCCTTATCTCCGAAGAGATAGGTTTTTCCCGTTCCGGCGGCGTAGGAATGGTCATGGCGCGCTGTCTGTCTTACAGTGCATTTTTCGGCCTTACCGCTTTCGCTGTGCTGTATATATTTGCTGAGCCTATCGGTTTTCTATGGATAGGCGACGCAAGGACCGTGCGCAGCCTTCGGATATTGTCAGTATCCATGCCCTTTATGTCCCTCTCCTCCGTGTTTGCGGGATATTTCACCTCTGTCGGGCGCGTATACAAATCAGCGGCGGTACAGATAAGCGAACAGCTTGTACGCATAGCGATGGTCATGCTGCTGTTAAATTCAGTTACCGACGGTGACATAGAACGCTCCTGCTTTGTTGTTTGCCTTGCTGGAACGCTTGCCGATATGTACGGTTTCCTGGCATTTATTATTGTCTTTGCCCTGGATAAATATAAATACTATTCTAAAAAGGAAAAATCACCGAAGCTGACCTCGCGTATGTTGCAGATCGCTGTACCTCTGGCCCTGTCGGCATATGCACGAACTTCCCTGACTACGCTGCAGCACCTTCTTGTCCCTCGTGAACTGAAGAAAGCCGGGCACTCGTCCGACTCCGCGCTGGCAGGCTACGGCACAGTAAACGGTATGGTATTTCCAATCATAATGTTCCCCTGCTGTTTTCTATCGGCACTGGCAGAAACGCTTATACCAAACCTGACCGAAGCTCAGGTATCTGGCAAAACAGATTACATATCGGAAACCGTATCAAAATTGCTTACAAAAAGTCTGCTGTTTTCGGTCGCCTGCGCCCTGTTTTTATTTTCAACGGCCGATGCTTTGGGCGTACTTATCTATAAATCGCAGGAGGCCGGAGAATACATTCGTATCTTTGTACCGCTGCTGCCAATAATGTACCTGGACATAGTAACGGACGGCTGTCTGAAAGGTCTTGGGGCGATGATGTGGTCCATGACTGTCAACATCATCGATGCTCTCAGCGGGGTTATCCTTGTGGTCCTACTCGTACCCAGCATGGGACTGACAGGCTATATAATCGTAATTTATCTTACTGAGATACTCAAATATGACTTAAAGAAGCGTCCACATACATCAGTTTGTATGTGGACGCTTTTTGTTTCTTGCCGGGAACGGACGAAGCCTTGTTAGGCTTGAAAGCTTTGCATGCTCATGGCAAAGTTGAGGCTTATGCGTTGGGGTTGGTCAGGCAGACAAGCATCTTGCAGGTCTCGGTGCCGTTATTCTGGATACCCTTGTTAGTGCCAGGGCCGCAGTGGAAAGTGTCTCCTTCGTGCAGCACAGTCTCTCCATCGTCAGTGGTGAGAGTCATCTCTCCGCTGATTATGTAATAGACGGACTCCATCGGGTTATTGCCAAACTGGCAGCCGCCGCCAGGCAGGAAGTGGGACAGACCAACGACCAGCTTGCCGTCGTTGACGTCCGCAGGATTGTGCAGGCGGGTCGGAAGCATGTTGTAGTGTCCGGGGGCCTCATATGCATAAGCATCACTCTTGCGCACGATCTTGTAGCTCATTGGAAGTACATCCTTTCTTTTGATAATACGGACACGGTCCGATTTCATGAATACATACTAGCACTTATGTTTGCAAAATTCAAGCGTTGTTTGACATATGCACAGCATTTTGATAAATTATTATTAAATATTATCTGTATAAGAGGTTATGGGTATGGTACTTACTTTTGACATAGGCAATTCAAACATAGTATTCGCTGGTGTTGAAGATGGGAAAGCGGTTTTTTCCTGCTCTCTTTCAACATCGACGCCGCGCACAGCGGACGAATACGCTGTACTTCTTCATCTTATGGCATCTCAGAGGAGTATCGATCTGCGCGCAGCAGAGGGTGCGATAATAGCCTCCGTGGTGCCGCAGGAAACGCGTCTGCTGCGCCAGGCGCTGTATTTCGTCTCCGGCAAAACGGCGCTTGTTGTCGGCCCCGGTGTTAAAACAGGACTTAATATAAGAATCGATGACCCTACCGAGCTGGGAGGCGATTTCGCCGCTGCTGCTGTCGCCGCGCTTGAGCGATACCCGCTGCCCTGTGTCACAATAGATATGGGTATGGCCACGGCAATGGGCGTTCTTGATTCCAATGGCAATTATATCGGCGGTGCCATCGCGCCCGGCGTTATTCTCAGCCATAATGCATTGCTGCGCGGCGCCTCAAAGCTGCCAAGCGTTGCCCCGGAAGCCCCGTCGAAAGTCATAAGCAAGACCACAGAGAATTCAGTCAGAAGCGGTGTTGTCTTTGGCGCAGCAGCTGTGATCGATGGTCTGCTTGACAGGATGGAGGACGAGCTTGGCAGTCCGGTGACTGCCGTGGCAACCGGTGAGCTTGCCGATTTTGTTCTTCCTCACTGCCGCAGAAAAGGTATAATCAACGATCCTGAGCTGATAATGCGCGGTCTGTGGCTGATTTACAGAAAAAATGTCAAATAGCAGCGCGCGCCGCATAGACCGATCTATGCGGCGCGCGTTGTTTCCGGTTATCCCAGGATAGCTGAGAAATCCCCGGATTTAATCGCTTCCCTGATCCAATCCAGCTCTTCTTCAATTAGCTCATCAATGGCTGCCATGCCGAGCAGCTCAACGGGGGCCTTGTCATCAGTCAATAGCTTGTCCCCTGCCCCAACGTCCTCCATGGTGTCCGCAACTGTCTGCATATGCGCAGAAAGCTCGACGTCCGTGAGCTTTGCACGGTTTTCTTCAAACCTTTCAAGCATTGCGCCAGACTCGGAGGCAAACAGCACAGTATTTGTATTGTTTGAAACCACGACTTTTGCCGCCTCCGGAAACACCGACGCGATAGTGTCTGTCAGGTATTCGTTTATACCTCCCTCGCTTGATGAGGTCATGTTCATATTTACGACCATAACGCCGTTTTCATTCAGGTGCTGACTGACCTCGGTAAAAAATTCAACGGTAGACATCTGAAATGGGATCGTAATATCCTGATATGCATCGACCATGATAACATCGTACATACCGGCCTGCGACAGATATGCCCTGCCATCCTCTACCGTAACCTTCACCTCATCCGGAAGTTCAAAATACTCCCTAGCAAGCTCGACTATGCTCTCGTCTATCTCGACGCCTTCGATGCTCATCTGTGGGAAATATGTCAGGCACTGCTTTGCATATGTGCCTGTCCCGAGCCCAAGGATCAATATCTCTGCCGTGTCCGGGCTGTCAGTCATAAGCGGCGCAGCCAGCGCATAATCGTAATACATTCCCGTAAGCCCGCCGTTTTTCATCATGATAGACTGTACGCCAACCGCTACATTGGTAGACAGAATAACGCTATTGTCCGTCTCCTTGACCTGAAGATAATTATAAATCGACTCTCCCTCGTATACGACATCGTCCTCCCAGAAGGCAAAGCTGTCTGTGACCGGGACAAATGACGCGCCGATGACAGCAACAGACAGGATTATGGGAACTATCCTCTTCTTCCCTGAGATGCCGCCGATAAAGTAAATACAGCTTATGACAGCAAGTATGGCAGCAAACAGCAAAAATGTGCGCGATGTGCCGAGAGTCGGGATAGTGATAAACGTCGGGGTGAAAGTTCCTATGATACTTCCGATAGTGCCAAGTGCCTCAAGCTCACCGACTGTCTTCCCGTTGTCGTCCAGGCTCTCCGTAGCGTACTTCATCAGGCTGGGCGTCACGGTTCCGAGGAGCATAAGCGGAAAGACAAACAGAACGATGCATGCGGAAAAGGAAGCCCAGACAAGGAAATTGCTGTCGACAAACAGCGCGAGCAAAACAGTTATCCCGGCAATGATGTATTTGCCGAGAAACGGGATAAGTGCCGTCCAGATCGCGACAAGCAGTATCCGGATATAGAGCTTTTTCGGGTCAGGGTTCTTATCGGCGGACCGGCCGCCCCAGACGTTTCCTATCGCCATGGCGATCATGATAGTCCCGATTATAACAGTCCAGACTATCTGGGAGGAGCTGAAATACGGCGCAAACAGCCTGCTGGCGCCCAGTTCAATAGCCATAACCGACATCCCTGAAAAAAAGCCGGTTGCATACAGAAACCATTTTTTGCTCAAAACGCTGTTTCCGTTCATTTTTACCTCCAACAAATTCAATACATCAAAGGCGCGGCAAAACAGCCGCGCCTTTTTTATGTGGCAAATGCTTACTTCTTGTTGTTGATATACTCCTCGATAGACGCAGCGGCAGTCTTTCCAGCGCCCATGGCAAGTATGACCGTTGCAGCACCGGTAACGGCATCGCCGCCGGCAAAAACGCCCTCGCGGGTAGTGGCCATGCTGTCGTCCGCCACGATGCAGCCCTTGGCATTGGCGTCAAGGCCCGGAGTCGTAGAGCGGATAAGCGGGTTGGGGCTGGTGCCGATGGCGATGATAACCGCGTCAACATCGAGCACAAAGTTTGACCCCTTTTTCTCAATCGGACGGCGACGGCCGGAGCTGTCAGGCTCGCCAAGCTCCATCTCTACACACTCGAGACCCTTGACCCAACCATTTTCATCACCAATGACGGAAACAGGGTTGTTCAGGAGTTTGAATATGATCTCCTCTTCCTGAGCATGGTGGACCTCTTCCTTACGGGCGGGAAGCTCATCCATGCTGCGGCGGTAGACTATGTACACTTCCTCCGCGCCCATGCGCTTTGCACAGCGGGCCGCGTCCATAGCGACGTTGCCGCCGCCGACAACCGCGACGCGCTTAGCGGTCTTAATAGGCGTGTCATACTCGGGCAGATATGCTTTCATAAGGTTGATACGGGTAAGATATTCATTAGCCGAGTAAACGCCCAGCAGGTTCTCACCAGGGATATGGAGGAACTGAGGCAGGCCGGCTCCGGAGCCGATAAAGACAGCCTCAAAGCCCTCTTCGAACAGCTCGTCAATGGACATGGCCCTGCCGATAACTGCGTCAGTAACTATCTTGACGCCGAAATACTCAAGTTTCTTAACCTCCTGAGCAACAACTGCCTTCGGCAGACGGAACTCAGGTATGCCGTAAACAAGGACGCCGCCGGCCTTGTGGAAGGCCTCATAAATGGTGACGTCATATCCCTTGCGGGCGAGGTCGCCGGCACAGGTCAGCCCGGCCGGACCGGAGCCGATGATAGCAACCTTGTGGCCGTTGGGCTCGGGCTTCTTGGGTGCGGCGTCGGAATGGCCGTGCTCGGTGTGATAGTCGGCTACAAAGCGTTCCAGACGGCCGATAGCAACGGGCTCGCCCTTTATTCCTCGGACACATTTACCCTCGCACTGGCTCTCCTGTGGGCAGACACGTCCGCACACAGCGGGCAGCGAGTTGGTGGAAGTGATGATGGAATAAGCCCCGTCAAAGTCTCCCTCGCTGACTTTGGCGATGAACTCGGGTATACGTACATTAACCGGGCAGCCATCGCGGCAAAGCGGGTTTTTGCAGTTGAGACAGCGCTGCGCCTCGTCGACGGCCATCTCCGCGGTGTATCCCAGCGCGACTTCTTCAAAGTTTTTGTTACGGACCAGAGGATCCTGCTCGGGCATCGGGTTCTTGGTAGCTCTCATATTAGGCATGACGTACTCCTCCTGTAATGCGGCAAACATGCTCATTTGCCTCAGTCTCTTCATCCTTGTAGATAGCATTGCGCTTGAGCAGCTCGTCCCAATCGACGAGATGTCCGTCAAACTCAGGTCCGTCAACACAGGCGAACTTGGTCTCCCCTCCGACAGTGACACGGCAGCCTCCGCACATTCCGGTGCCGTCGATCATAATAGGGTTAAGTGAAACGACAGTCTTGACATTATAAGGCTTTGTTGCAACACAAACAAACTTCATCATAACGGTGGGACCGATGGCGACGACCTCGTCATATTCGCGCCCGGACTCGATAAGCTCCTTGAGTTTGTCGGTCGTGAATCCCTTTTCACCGTAGCTGCCATCGTCGGTGGTTATGTAAAGATTGGTGCAGCCGGCGCGCATCTCGTCCTCGAGGATGACGATATCCTTACTGCGGAAACCGGCAATCATATCGACCTCGATGCCGGCATCATGCATCCCCTTGGCGACAGGGTACGCAATGGCACAGCCGACGCCGCCGCCGACAACGGCGACACGCTTAAGCCCTTCCATCTCGGTGGGCTTTCCAAGAGGTCCTACAAAGTCGGCAAGATAATCGCCGGGCTCCATCTGATTGAGCATCTGAGTGGATTTTCCGGCGGGCTGGAACATGATGGTTACAGTCCCCTTTTCGCGGTCGTAATCTGCAATGGTGAGGGGTACCCTCTCGCCGAACTCATCAATACGGAAAATGATGAACTGTCCAGCCTTGCATTTCCTGGCGACAAGAGGCGCCTCGATTACCATCTCAGTGGTTGTGCCGGCTTCATTGAGCACGCGCTTGCTTACAATTTTGAACATATCAATACCTCGTTTTCAATATGTATTCTAACTGTTCGATAATTATATCATATTATTTTAAGAAATGTATAATTTTTTTCAGTGTAATTATTGTAAAAAAAATAATTCACGCTTTTATACAAAAACTCTTTCATCTTCCCCGTCTGTTATGTTATAATTATTGTACCAATACGAGTCATAGTAAAATATGGTTTGTGAAATGGAGGCACATTATGGAAAACGTCATCATTGCAATCAGTCGTCAGTTTGCCAGTGGTGGGCGACTTGTCGGACAGAAGCTTTCCGACAAGCTTGGGATCCCCTATTACGACAAGGAAATAATCGAGCTTGCCGCTGAAAAGAGCGGATTGTCGCCGGAATTTATCCGCAACAACGAGGAGTCCGCAAGGTCAACCTTCCTATGCAATCTGGCCGCCAGCATCCAGCAGGCGCCGGGCGCGTTTTTTGTGCAGTATGAGATGCCTGTCAACGACAAGGCCTTCTTTGCGCAGACCTCTGTTATAAGAGATCTGGCCTCCAAGGGAAGCTGTGTCATCCTCGGCCGCTGCGGTGGATACATCCTTCGCGAGGATTTCAATTGCGTCAGCGTATTCCTGCACAGCAGCATGGAAGATCGTGCGCAGCGTGCGGTAGAGGTCTACAAAATGCCGGAGAAAGGCATCGCTGACAAGCTTATGAAAGCCGATAAAGCCCGCATGAATTATCACAAATACTACACTGGTGAGAGCTGGACCGATATCCACGCATACGATCTTTGCATAAACACTGAGAAGTCCGGTATCGACGGTGCAGTAGATACAATTCTTACATATATCGGTAAATAATCTGCCTTTTTTACAGCTGGCTCCATTCGGAGCCGGCTATTTATTTTCCTGTTTCCTTTATCGCCTTTACGACATCCTCAAACCGCATCCCGCGTGATGCCTTTACCAAAATCGCATCTCCGGCAGAGATAAGACCCGGTAAGACGGAATACAGCGATTCCTTGTCCGGGAAATACCAGGTGTCTGTCTGTTTCCCGCTTTCCCTGGCACCTTTGTATATATCCTCAGCCAGCTTGCCGCAGGCGATGATGACATCCGCGCCGCTGTGCGCAGCATATTCACCGACCTGGCGATGTAATTGCTGCGACATTTCGCCCAGTTCAAGCATGTCGCCGAGTATACATATATGCCTGCCCGGAAGCGTCGAGAGGCTCATAAGTGCGGATGTAACGGAGTTCGGATTAGAATTGTAGCAGTCATTAATTATTGTCAGCCCATCCGTTTTCTCGAGCAGAGACCTGTATCCGACCGTCTCGTATGCAGCGATACCGGCCCTTATCTCGTCGTCTGTAAGTCCGAATTCCGCGCCGACGGCGGCGCCCTCCAGCGCAGCATAGACCATATGCGCCCCAAATGCCGGTATCTCGACGTCGTCAATCCCGCGTCCGCGGCAGAATATGGTGCAGCCCATGCCGGCATTGTCAAGCAGATGTATATCCTGTGCATAGAAGTCACATGAGCAGTCAAGGCCATATGTTATTCTCTGCTGCCTACATTCAAGGTTCGCGAGCTTGTCGTCGTCACCGTTGAGGAACAACTTGCCGTCCGCCGGCATGTACTCAAGCATTTCGGTCTTTGCGCGCATAACCCCATCACGGTCGCCCAGAGATTCCAGATGGGAATACCCTATCACAGTGAACAGGGCCATATCGGGCCTCGCGATTGCCGCCATATCTGCCATCTCTCCGAAATGCGAAATACCCATCTCAACGACTGCAACCTCATGCTCCGGCTGGATCCTAAGTATGGTCAGCGGAACTCCAAGATTGTTGTTGTTGTTTTTCTCGGTTTTCAGCACATTATATCTCTGGGACAGGACCGAGGCGATCATCTCTTTGGCAGTCGTCTTGCCCACACTCCCGGTTATTCCAATAACCGGTATGTCAAGGCACGAGCGATAGTACGACGCAATCTTCCCGATTGCGTCGTAAGTCGAATCAACAAGAATATATATACCCTTCGGGTTATCAAGCTCCCGCTCGGAAACGCAGCAGAAGGCACCGTTTTCAAACGCGCTGTCAATATAGTCGTGACCGTCGCTGTTTTCACCTTGAAGCGCGATAAACAGGCTGCCAGACCGGACCTGTCTGCTGTCGGTTACGACAGAGCTGACCCCAACGCCATACATGTCGCAGCATCCGATCATAACGCCGCCGCAGGCTTTTGCTATTTTCTCGATAGTCATTCCTTTCAATAAAAGAATGCCTCCTTATTCATACTTCTTCAGTGCGCTTTCGATTATCTTCTCACAGAGCTGGCCGAAGTCCATTCCCTCGGCGGTTGCCATCTGTGGTATCAGGCTCGTTGGAGTCATACCGGGAAGAGTGTTGGCCTCAAAGCAGTATATCTCGCCGTCGGTGCTATCCATTATAAAATCGGAACGGCAATAGCAGTCTATCATAAGGCATTGCATGACCCGTTCGGCAAGTCGCTGCACCTTTTCCGTCTGCTCCGGAGTTATCTGCGCAGGGCAAACCTCCAGGGTCGCGCCGGCCTGATATTTGTTTTTATAGTCGTAAAAGCCGTCCTTGACAATTATCTCGATCACCGGCATGGCCTTTCCCTCTATAACTCCGACAGTCAGTTCGCGCCCGGATATGTATTTTTCGACAATGATACTGTCCTCATATTTAAATGCCAGCTCCGCAGCGGCCTGGAACTCTTCCTGAGAACGCACGATAGACGTACCGACGCTGGAGCCGCCGGAACAGGGCTTTACAACACATGGGTATACAATCGTATCCGGATAAGGCTCTCCCCTGCGCAGAGTTATGCTAGGCGGTGTAGGTATCCCGCTTTGGAGAAAAAGCTTTTTTGACAGTGCTTTATTCATTGCAATGGCGCTGCCCAGATACCCGCTTCCAGTATATCTGACACCAGCAATATCAAAAGCCGCCTGAAGCTTGCCATTTTCGCCGATATCTCCATGCAATGCGAGAAAGGTCATATCCGCACACCGGCAGATCTCTATGACATTGTCTCCCATTACGCTGTCATTATCCTGTTTGCGGCTGGCCTTTATCTTTTCAATATCCGGAGTCGTTTCAGCGACAGTATAGCTCTCGTTATCGCAAGGTGCGTCAAATACCTCGTTCGGATCGCTGTATTTGCCCTGATATCCAAAAAACAGGTCAATCAGGACAGCCTTGTGCCCTTTTGCCCGTAAAGCGTTGACAACGCCGGTCCCCGTGCTTATGGAAACGTCGCGCTCGTTTGACAGGCCGCCGCACAATACTGCTACTTTCATAGTTACAGCTCCCTTCGGGTTTAATTGCTACATTGCTACATAGTATAGCACAACTATATTTTATTGGCAATCACAAAACATATGCGCCATATTGTCGCCGGAAAAATAAATGTGTTGTATCGACATTCCTTTATATGATATAATGTGGTAGTTTGAAAGGATATGATATGTAATATGGCCTACATCGTTATTGACCTGGAGTGGAACCAGGCAATGTCGTCCCAAGCCTCGGTATTCAATAAACTTCCGATACATCTCCGAGGGGAGATAATCCAGATCGGTGCGGTCAAGCTGACTGATGATTTTCGGCCGGGCGAGGAATTCCAGATCGACATACGGCCGATCTACTTCAGGCGTATACATTACAAGGTAAAAAAGCTCACCGGCTTTGATAAGGACAGGCTGAAAAACGGGGTTCCTTTTGCCGAGGCGTTTGAGCAGTTCCGTGAATGGTGCGGCGAAAACTGCACTTTTCTTACCTGGGGTTACGACGACAAGGGTATTATGGAACAGAACATCATAATACACGATCTCGACTGGGACTGGATAGACAAATGGGTCAATCTGCAGCTTATCTATAACCTGCAGACCGACGGCGACCGCAACCAGAAATCTCTTGCCACCGCTATGGAGCATTTCGGAATCGAACAAACGAGAACGGCGCATGACGCGCTGGGAGACGCGTATAATACCGCGCTGGTGTGCTCCAAGCTGGATCTTGAAAGAGGTCTGGTACAATACAGCGACGCGGAGCGGCTTTTGGCCACCAGATTGCCTAAGAATTCTTCCGACCAGTCGGGGCCTGAGACGCTTGAGCACTGTTCCCTGCCTGGCTATTCATCAAAACACGAGGCGATTGAGGATGAAAGGGTATCCGGTTTCATTTGTCCGGAGTGCGGCAAACCGACTAGTACAAAAAAGTGGATCGATCAGGGAGACCGCCGTTACATGACGCTTGCCACCTGCCCACAGTGCGGTAATTACCTGCTGAGGCTGAAATTCCGCAAGGCAGACGACGATACCTGGACCATTAACAAGATCGTCTATAAAGCAGATGAAGCGACAGTAGAAAATTACAACGCAAAACTTGCTCGCAGCCGGAAGCGCTCGCACAAAAGGCGCAGAAAGAAAGTGCCGGCAAAGGCGGCTAATGCTGAATAAAGCAGAACGGACGCATTGTGCATCGAAGCACTCAGCGTCCGCTCTGCTTTATTTACCGTTTATTTGTGACGGCCCTGTTCAATCTGAAATAAGCCATCGCCGCTCCTGAATCATTAGAAATCTGTTCTTTCAACGCCTCGACCGAATCAAATTTAATCTCCGGCCGCAGAAAGCTCATAAATTCAATTCTAACTTGCTTGCCGTACAGATCTCCGTCAAAATCGAAAATATAGCTCTCGACAGATACGGCGCTGCCGTTACCTGATACTGTAGGGCGCACGCCGATATTCGTCACCGCCTCGTGATATTCGCCGTCGAAATATACCCGCGCGGCATAAACGCCGTATTTGGGCACGAGCGTGCCCTCCGGGAAACGCATGTTGATTGTCGGGAAATCAAGTGTCCGTCCCAGCCTGAAGCCCTCGTGCACGATGTCTGTCAGAGTGTGCGGATGCCCAAGGAACCTGTTGGCGTCCGCCAGGCGTCCATCTGTCAACATTTGTCTTATAATCGTTGAGCTTACCGTTACACCGTCGAGTTTGACCGCCGGGATTATATCACAGCCTATACCGCATCCAAACGCGTATTCACAGAGTTTTTCAGCAGTACCTTCTCCCCTGAAGCCGAAACGGAAATCGTGTCCTACCACAAAATGTACGGCGTTAGATTCCGCAATCAGCTCATCGGTGAACTCCTGCCAGGGCTGGCGCATTTTTTTCTCATCAAAATGCACGACAAATGTCCTGTCTATCCCAAACAACTCCCGTATAAGCTCAGTCCTGTCCTGAGGGCTGTTTATAAGCGGTACCTGTCTGCCGAGCACTATCGTATCGGGATGGGTGTCAAAGCTAAGTACGGCTGGTGATACTTTAAGCTGCTGCGCTCTTCGGTTTACCGTGCTCAGAAGGGCTGCATGTCCTATATGAACTCCGTCAAAAAAACCGAGCGCAACAACGTTTTTATCTGTTTGCATTACCTGACCTCAAAAAAGTTCTTAATTGTTTTCATTCTGCCGCCTGCGGCCTCTCCCAACATAAGAAAACATCCGTTGCGGGAATATACCCTGTAAGTGCCGTCAGCACAATCCAGACAAAATTGCGCGCCGCTGAGGCATTTTTTCTCGCTTTGCGTATCTATCGTGACCGCGGGATACGCGGAAAACAGGCTATCCGTCGGCAAGAGCAGAGAAGCGGCCTCCCCACGATGCTGCGCCTGAATTACTTCGTCAATAGTATGTGCCTGCGTGACCCGAAAGTCCCCACAGGATATCCTTCTTAGACTTGACATCGTACCGCCGCAGCCAAGAGCGCTGCCTATATCGCTGCACAGCGTCCTTATATAAGTACCTTTGGAGCATTTGACGCCGAGAATCCAGTCGCCGTCCCGGCTGCCCATAAGTTCCAGATTGAATATCTCTATCTGTCGGGGCTTCCTTTCTACATGGCCGCCACGCCTTGCAACTTCATACAGCTTCTGACCGTCCACCTTTATGGCTGAATACATGGGCGGTATCTGGCTAATTCTGCCGCGAAACCGGGTAAGGGCCGCTTCCAGCTCTTTTTCCCCGACAACCACATCTGCCTGAGCTAAAATATTGCCGGTAATATCCTGTGTATCAGTCTCCAGCCCCAAGCGCAGTCCGGCAATATACTCCTTGATATGATTCTCCGCAAACTCGACTGCTCTTGTCGCCCGTCCTATGAAAACGACCAGCAGCCCGGTTGCCATCGGGTCAAGCGTTCCGGAGTGACCTATCCTGCGCTCGTGGTACAGTCCCCTCAGCTTTGCCACCACGTCGTGGCTCGTCCAGCCCCCGGGCTTGTCTATAAGCAATATGCCGCTTACTGCCATTGCTTTTTAATTTCCTCAAGAAGCAAGCGCTCCGCCTCTTCAACATCGGCGTCTATCGTACATCCGGCAGCCATAGCATGTCCACCGCCTCCAAAACCTGCACAGACCTTGTTGGCATTGACCTCTTCACCCGTCCTGACCGATATCTTGCATTTTCTGCCCTTCACAAGCTCCCGGATCGTAACATTGACTCGCGACCCGCGCACCCTGCCCGGCAGGGACGCCAAATCGTCGCAGTCGTTCTCCGTTGCGTTCGCCTTTTCCATCATTTCAAGCGTAACGACAGCGAAGTTGATCCTGTCATCATCATAGCTGTGCATGTTGGAAAAAATCATACCCTCAAGCTTAAGACGAGCGGCCGAGGTCATACGGAACAGTTCCCGGTTGAGCCATTTATGATTTGCGCCCAGGTCAATCAGCTCCGCGGCCGCCATATGTGTTTCAGCCGTTGTGTTACCATATACAAAGCAGCCGCAGTCTGTGGATACGGCGATATAGAGCAGATCGGCTTCCTCAGCGGAAATATTGCCGCACAGCTCTTTAATCAGCTCCATCATCAGCTCACCGCAGGAGGCTTTTCCCGTCCACACGACCGTTTCATCAGCGTATCCTGTGTTGGATGGATGATGATCTATGCACAGATCTACGTGCATGTTAAAGCCCAGCGGGAACAGCCCTTCGTCGGCTAGATCAACCGAGACAATATACCCGGGTACGAACTTCTCCGGCGCGATAAAGCGGCTGACATACTGCATATACTTTTCGGTTATCTGTGGATTATTGTAAAGAAACGCGGTTTTCCCCCGGCGGCGCAGCGCACTGCACAGCGCGCCCGCGCTGCCAAGAGTATCGCCATCTGGCCGCTGATGCGTGACCAGAAGAAAATTATCATGCTCACTGAGGAGCTTCACATAAGTCTCAAGCGACATTTGCGCACAATCTCCTCCGCTTAGTTTTCGGACGCTTCGTTTTTTTCCAGTCCCGCGATCAGCTCATTAATATGCGCCCCATGCTCGATCGACCTGTCGAGTTCGAAAACAAGCTCTGGCGTGTAGCGCAAATTAAGGCTCTGCCCCAATTCCCGGCGCAGCCAACCAGACGCAGATTTCAGGCCCTTTTTAAACTCCTTCTCGTCCCTGAGTCCGTATACGCTCAGATACACTTTGCTATAACGGAGATCGCCCGTCGTGTCAACATGGGTGACGCTTATCATTCCCTGATTGACACGCGGATCTTTTATTGACCGCAGCAGCGAGCTGAGCACACGCTGTATATCGTCGTTTGTTCTGTAAATTTTGTTATTTGGCATTGTTATTACCTCAGCCGCATATGCGGCTCAGTCCATTACCTGCTCCATGACAAAGCACTCAATGACGTCGCCCTCTTTAATGTCATTGAATTTTTCTACCTGCATGCCGCACTCGTATCCTGAAGCGACCTCTCTGACATCGTCCTTGAAGCGGCGCAGAGAAGCCAAGTTCCCTTCAAATATGACAACGTTATCGCGCAGGACACGGACCTGGCAGTTCCTTTGTATCTTGCCATCCTGTACATAGCAGCCGGTCACGGTACCAACCTTTGAGACCTTATAGACCTGCCGTACCTCGGCATGGCCGATTACAGCCTCCCTGAACTTGGGCGCGAGCATACCCTTCATGGCTGCCTCTATCTCGTTTATGCAATCGTATATGACGCGGTACAGACGTATATCGACATTTGCCCTGGTCGCATTGTCGCGTGCAGAGCTGTCCGGCCGGACATTGAAGCCGACGATTATGGCGCCGCTCGTGGATGCCAGCATGACATCAGACTCGCTGATTGCGCCGACGCCGGAGTGGATCACCCGGACCCTTACTTCATCGTTTGAAAGCTTTTCAAGCGAAGCTTTGACTGCTTCCGCACTTCCCTGGACATCCGCTTTTACGATCAGATTGAGAGCTTTCATTTCTCCCTGCTGAATCTGTGTAAACAGGTCCTCAAGCGTAACCTTTTTGGCAGGGCCAAAGGCGGCATTCTTTTTCTTCTGCTTACGCTCCTCCACAAGCTCACGCGCCATTCGCTCATCCGAGACGGCGTTGAAAGTATCTCCGGCGTCAGGTACATCGGACATACCGGTAATTTCAACGGGTACAGAGGGCCCTGCCTCCGTCACGCGCTCACCCTTATCGTCCGTCATAACACGGACATGGCCGACCGCAGTGCCTGCAATTATAATATCGCCCTTATGCAATGTCCCGTTCTGGACAAGGACCGTCATGACCGGGCCGCGGCCTTTATCAAGCCGGGCTTCAATAACAGTACCCTTTGCCGCCCGATTGGGGTTGGCCTTTAGCTCACGCATTTCGGCGCACAGTACGAGCATCTCGAGCAGGTTGTCGATACCCTCGCCGGTCTTTGCCGACACCGGGCAAATGATCGTGTCCCCGCCCCATTCCTCGGGAACAAGGTCGTATTCAGTCAGCTGCTGCTTGATGCGCTCAACATTGGCTCCGACAGTATCTATCTTATTGATCGCAACGACGATCGTGACTCCCGCGGCTTTTGCGTGGTTTATAGACTCGACAGTCTGCGGCATGATGCCGTCGTCCGCCGCGACGACCAGAATTGCAATATCCGTGACCATCGCACCTCTGGCGCGCATGGATGTGAACGCCTCATGTCCCGGCGTATCCAGGAAGGTTATCGGACTTCCGTTTATCTCGACCCGGTACGCGCCGATATGCTGAGTTATTCCGCCGGCCTCTCCCTCGACTACATGCGTAGAACGGATACGGTCAAGCAGGCTGGTCTTACCATGGTCGACATGGCCCATGACGACTACAACGGGAGCGCGGGGGACCAGCTCCTCCGGCTTATCCTCATGATCGTCGATAAGGCGCTCTTCAACGGTGACTATTACTTCTTTTTCGACCTTGCAGCCGAGCTCCATCGCAACGAGAGTCGCCGTCTCATAGTCGATTATTTCCGAAACGGAGGCCATAACGCCCAACTTCATGAGCTGTTTTATAACCTCAACAGCCGTCTTTTTCATGCGGGAGGCAAGCTCTCCCACACTGATTTCGTCAGGTATTGAGACTTTAACGGGGGCCTTCTTTGCAATCTCAAGCTGCAGCTTCTGCATTTTATTACGTTCTTCGTGCCTGCGCTTGCTGGAATTATTCTGTCCCTGTTGACGGCGGTTTCTGTTAGTAAATTTCTCCTTGCCGCGCTTCATATCCTGAGCCCTGTCCGGAACCAGATTGTCCAGACGCTCATCATATTTAGCAAGGTTTGTTGTTGCGCCTCTTGTATCGATAACGCGCTTTTCAGGTACCTTACGGGGTACATGAGGCTTATTCTCAGCAGGCTTTGCAGTCTGTTTTGCCGCAGGAGCAGCTGCGGCGGCAGGCGCCTTTCGCTCCTGTCCGGCGTTACCGGCCTTGCTGTTAGCCGGCGCCTTGCCCTCGTTCTTGTCATGTGCCGGTTTCTGCTCTCCCTTTGCGGGGGCAGGTTCGGCATATACCTCGGCAATACTTTCGATTTGGTTATGCTGGGTCAGGTATTCAAAGATCAAATCGAGTTCGCTGGTCTCCAACACCTGCATATGGTTTTTTGGCGCAGTGGCATAATCCGTAAGGATCTTTGAAATCTCCTTGGAAGACATGTTAAAGTCCTTCGCCACCTCGTGGATCCTGTATTTATCAAAACTACTCATTCGATCTTCCTCCTCTGCTTCCCCGTCTTGTATTCATATCATCATGCACGTTTCTTCGCCTTGCCGACGCTCTGGCGACTTTCGCACTCAGTTCATCGCGCACCGGCTCAAACTGCTTCCCGAATTCATCGGCCAGCGACGAAACAAAGCTGCCTGCAAGTCCGAGGTCAATAAAGGCCAGCATGCTGCATCCGCTTTTGCCGCAGGCCGAGGCAAGCTCCTGCTTGGTGTATGGTGCTTTGACAAACGGTACTCTGCGGCCCTGTACATATCCTTCCGCGCGCCGCCGGGCATTGTCCGATGCATCCTGTGCCAGCACAAGAAGCCTCGCTTTCCCCATTCGCATGGCGTTGCCGCAGCCCTCCTCCCCGGTCTCCAGCAATCCGGCCTTCTTAGCGATACTTATATAGCTTAACGGATTACTCATCGCCGGCCTCCATTCTCTCTGAGAGGCTGGAATATATCTCCTCGGGGATCGCGGTATCCAGCGCCCTCTCCAGGGCCCTTGATTTGACCGCCTTTTTCAGGCATGAAACGTTTGGACATACATATGCCCCGCGTCCAGGCGACTTTCCCTTGAAATCGAGCGTTATCTCTCCCTCAGGTGATCTAACGACCCGGATCAGTTCGCGCTTGGGCTTCATCTCACGGCAGCCCGTACACTGCCGCATCGGTATTTTCTTCTGCATAACGAACCGCCTTTCCTTTCTTAGTTAAATAAGCTCCTCGCTCTCAGGCTTTATATCGATCTTATACCCCGTAAGCTTCGCAGCGAGCCTCGCGTTCTGTCCTTCCTTACCGATCGCAAGGGACAGTTGACTGTCAGGCACAATGACGCGGCAGCTCTTACCCTCCTCGAGAAGCGTGACGGAAATAACCTCGGCCGGTGAAAGTGCGGCCGCAATATATTCCTCGGGGTAATCGCTGTACTTTATGATATCTATCTTCTCGCCGCCAAGTTCATCGACCACGTCGGCTACACGCCCGCCCTTGGGGCCAACACATGCTCCGATGGGGTCCACCTCGCTATCGTTTGACCAGACGGCCATCTTCGTGCGGCTTCCGGCCTCACGCGCAATAGATTTTATCTCGACAGTGCCGTCGAATATCTCGGGCACCTCAAGCTCAAACAGGCGCTTTACAAGTCCCGGATGCGTCCTTGAAATGAGGACCTGTGGCCCACGGGATGAGTTGCGCACCTCGACGACGTATACCTTTACGCGATCTCCTTCACTGAGCGTCTCGTTGACTATCTGCTCATTTGCTGTGAGCAGAGCCTCCGTAAACTCGGCGTTGGAGCTTATCTTTATAGAGACTGCACCGGTCCGAGGGTCGACTCTTGAGACAACGCCAGTGAGGATCTCGTGCTCCTTGGAAGTAAACTCTTCGTATATTATTCCGCGCTCGGCCTCCCTGATGCCCTGGATAATGACCTGCTTTGCCGCCTGCGCGGCAATGCGCCCAAATTTTTTCGTGTCGACAGGTATCTTGACAACTCCGCCAACCTTAGAACGCTTGGAATACTCCATTGCCCGCTCCAGAGTGATCTCACAGGTGGGATCCTCAACTTCCTCGACCACGTTCATCTCGATGTACATTTCGATCTTTTTCTTTTCCTCGTTCATGGAGATGACAACATTATCGCCATACTGGGGGTTATCCTTGCGAAATGCAGCCATCATAGCCTGATTTATCTTGTCATACATGTACTCGCGGGGGATATTCTTTTCCTTTTCTATCTCTTCAACTGCGTCGAAAAACTCTGCGTTCATTTCCAATAAACTCCTTATCGTTCTCTTGTCCGCTCATACGATGCGAAGGCGGGTCTGTGCAACCATACTTTTGTCAAAGGTAA
Source organism: uncultured Oscillospiraceae bacterium (assembly GCA_964609305.1). Classification (GTDB taxonomy): domain Bacteria; phylum Bacillota; class Clostridia; order Oscillospirales; family Oscillospiraceae; genus CAKSXP01. Next base: position 2,701 of record CAZSRK010000033.1, on the reverse strand, counting down.
TATCTTCATTATTGTGAATAATGGTAACGGAGCCATCTACATAGGCGCGAAGCTCTCCAATATAGCTCTTGCTGCCGTTTACCGGGCTGTATAGCCTTACCTCCACAGTGTGACCGATAAACCTCTCAAAATCACCCGGGCGCTTGAGCTCACGCTCTGCACCTGCCGATGATACTTCAAATAGATAGCTCTCGGCAATAAGATCAACCTCGTCAAGCACAGGGTCAAGCGCACGGCTGACCTTTTCACAGTCATCTATCGAGACGCCGCCGTCTTTATCGATATATACCCTGAGATACCGCGTTCCCGCTTCTTTAACAAATTCCACGTCCCAGAGCTCACATCCGTAGCTGACACATATAGGACGGGCAATCTCGCCGATCTTATCTGTAAGTTTACTCATGTATACACCTCGTTGTCATTTTATGACAATTAAAAAGAGCTCAAAAAAAGAGTGGGGGCCGCCCACTCTCAAAATACTCATCTACGAACGCCATAATTATAACACTGTATAAATTACAATGCAAGCTTTTTTTCACTGCATATGCTGTTTTGGGGGCGAAAATGACTTTTCGCCCCCAAAAATCAAATACTGAACGTGTCCACTACTGCTTCAGCCAGCCATTGCATGTTTTGTATCTCCGTGAGCGTTGGCGTGTGGAATTCCTCGACGCGGAGCGTGCCCTCGCTGTCATAGATGGGTCCTGTAAATGGATGCAGCTTTCCGCCGTAAACGGCGCTGCGAAATATTTGAAGCAGCCGTGTGGCGTTATGCCCCATAAAAGCATCGACACCGTATACCTCGACCAGGTGCGTGTTGAGGCCCCATCCGAAGTGCACGGCCTCATCCTCCTGCACACCCTTGATTATGACCTCGTTGCGTATTATGTCAGAGATTACGCTGTCATAAAATACAAACCAGTCACAGGAGGCGGCGCCGATCGCATCATCTGGGTATCCGTACAGTGGGTGCAGCATATATAGCTGTGCAAACACGCCCGGCGGCGCCTTGCGGGAGATAGGGTTGGTAAACGATTGCTGTACAAAGGCAACGTCCGCGCCAGCATCTCTGAACCGTCTGCAGGCCATGTTCTGCTCTTCAAAATCATCCGGATGTCTCAGTACGCAGTTGACTATCTCTGCCCTCGGGTTCACAATTGTTGCCCCGATAGCAAATGCGTTCAAATCGCATGTCGGCCCATCAGCGAACTGGCAGATCGTCATATACCCTATCCTGTCATTGGAGCTCATTGCTCCGGCCAGGACGCCACAGAGGAAAACCGCGTCGTGCGCCTTGGGACAGTAAGTGTGCAGATAGTTCCCCTCCCGTGCACGGTCGCAATTGAGAACAATAATGTCCGGATGCTCAAGCGCAATACGCAGACTTATATTCGACATGCGCGGACTGGTTGTGAATATGACGTCCGGCTTATCAGCAATGGCCGGCTTTATCATATCATAAAGCGCCTGAGGATCCTGCGGCGCATCATACAGCCGCTGTACGCGCAGCTTCTTACCGTACTTATATTCAAGGCGCTTGACACCGTCGTTATGAAAGCGGGTCCACGGATATTTCTCCGGCGTGCCATCAAAAACGAACAGCGCCTTGACCTGGCTCTTCTGCTTTCTGGGAAAAAAGCTGAAGCTCCCGGAAGAGGTACGGGCCGTGGAATTGCTCTCGACGGTGACCTGCTTTTGTTTGGTGGCAAGCTGCTCAAACTGAGTTTGTGCTTTCATGACATTGTTGGAAATGTCCGTTGCGTTTTGCATTGCGGGGAATCCGAATATCCTGCAATACTCCAGCAGTGCGTCGCCAGTCGTTATCGGAAGATCCGGCGGGGCCGCACGCTTATAGGCAAATCTGAAGGTCTTGTGGGTCGAGCGGATCAGTTCATCCAGAGGCATGTTTATATCCGGAGTGTGTTCAAGAAACTCCCGTGCAAGTTCCACAAGCCTTGTAAACTCGCCCCTGTGTGAAAACCAGAGGTTATCGAACACTGCTCTTCGGTCAAAGTCGATAAACTCATAATATATGGATATATCCTCGTTGCTCTCGTCTCTTTTTGGCAGGACTCGCGTGACGTAAGCCGACATCGACTGCGCCCCGCAATACCCAAGGACGCTCACACGCTTGTTTCCCTCCTGTACATAATACCTGTTTATATACTCATAGACCTTTATCGATTCCCTGATACCTTCATTTATATGGCTCTGATAAAGCTTACGCCACTTGATGCCGAATTCAGTGTTTTCCTCCAGCAGTGGCATAAAATTGCCGGCAAAGGCGTTTGAGCGGCCCTCGGTTCTGGTGCCAATTATCTTCTTGAGAGGTATATCGTGCACGCCTAGGCTTATTTCGCCGACGATTTCAACACCTCTGATACGGTCGTCCAGTACCGGCAGATACCCCTGATACTCATTGGAAGCGTGCTCCTGTACAAATTTTCTTCCAAGCTTGCGTGCGGCAAGATATGCCGATTGTGCAGTTTCAGCCATTGCCATACCTCCTTCCCGATTAAGGGTAGTGTTATAATTACAGTGTACCACCACGTACTGTTTTCTACAAGCAGCTTTGTGAGAAAATATCCCCCATCGTTATCCGCTTTTTACCCGTAGGCGTACAGTACGACACAAAAACACCCGTCCAAAGGCGGTGCAGCTAAGGGATTTTAATCCCGGAAAGAATATCGGCATAGTTTTG
>CAZSRK010000032.1:0-23445 GCA_964609305.1 uncultured Oscillospiraceae bacterium | reverse complement strand
CAAGCTATAATAGAATCTGCCAAACCCCCGCTGTGAAAACCACAGCGGGGGTTTTTGAAAAAAATTTCGCAAGCGTGAGAGAAAGCGGCGCGGCGAAAACATACAGTTAGGTCATGATTTTTAAATGCCTGATTTTGGCAGTAACTTTTAATGGCTTTTTTCATTTTCTGGCTATCAGAGTATGCGTTGCGCCCCAACTTGCCAGGACGTCAACGCGGGAAAAACCACCGGCTAAAAGTGCCTGCGTCTCGTGCTCCACGGTTAGCGGCGTATCGTAGTGATAAAAATCGCCGTCCTCGATACCCTCCAGTTGTTTTAGCCGCAGCAACTCCTGGTGGTGCAGCCGCTCCTGCTCGTCTGTCAGAGCAAAATAATCTGTCAGAACAAAATACCCGTTGGTTTTTAAAGCGACGTGCAGCTTCGAATAAAGCGGGATCTTCTCCTCTTTCGTGAAGTGGTGTAGAGATTCGACCGAAACTGCCGCATCGTAAACCTCATGGCCAAACGGGACATCAAAGTAGGAGCCAAGAATAAGGGTGATGTCTCGGCCGGTAAACTTGTTTTCTAGCTCCTTTAGCATACCGGGGGCGAGATCGATGCCCACTATCTTTGCCGATGGGTTGCGCCCGAAATACTCTTCCAGCTCAAGCCCGGTGCCGCAGCCTAAATCGAGCACGCCGGCGCCCGGCGCGAGGGGCAGCAGACCGGCTGTGAACGGATAGAACTTGTCCGCAGACTCGATGCAGGTCATTTGATGCTCGTCGTATATATCCAGACGGGAATCGAAAAATTCTCCCATTTTTTCAAGCATATATCTTGCCTCCCTGAGTGCACGGCTGCTTCTTATTTACAGGTTGCCGGCGTCTGTGGACAGTGGGCAAAACCGGCGTTTTTGCCCACTGCCGCTCAAAGGATAGCATGGTCCGTGTGTACCTGTCAATGTAGTGCGCCAAAGAGGGACTACCATTTTGAGCTAGGTGGTATTGTGCACGACGCGTGATTATCAATCTCTGGGCCGAACTCGGGCCGCCAGTTCCGCCTTAACGGAGATGGGCGATGTTGTTGCACGGTACCTACGGATTGACAAATCGCAGTAGGTCTGCTATTTTATACATATACCCCTAATGGTATGGAGGACTGTTATGAAACAATGTATGGACAGCGATAATCTTCACCGACGGTTGAAAAAAATCATCGGGCAGGTGCAGGCGATCGACAGGATGGTAGACGAGGACATCCCTTGCGAGGATATCCTTGCGCAGATCAACGCCGCAAAGTCTGCGCTTCACAGGGTGGGGCAGGTCGTGCTTGAGGGGCACATCAAGCATTGCGTCCGCGACGGCATCGAACATGGCGACGCAGATAAGACCATCGAAAGCTTTACCAAGGCAGTAGAGCGATTTGCGAACCTGCAATAACGATGTCGGTACCGCGCAACGGAGGCTCATACACTCCCATAGATTAATTTCCTGAAAAGACGGAGATGTAACCCGTCTTTTCTTTTTTGCTATTGACAACCTATACCAGTATGGGTATAATATTATACACATACACCCATAGGTATTGAGGAGGAAACAATGAAAAAAGCCCTTGAGAGAGTAGAAGAGCTTATGGGCCGGGGCGGCGTAAAGAAAGACATTGTCTTTCTCGTCGTTTCCGGAGTTGCGCTGATAGTTAGTATTTTTGACCTGATCCCGCTTCCGTTTGACGCGGCCTGGGTTGCGATTATCCTGTGTGGTATCCCCATCATAATTGAGGCGATCATCGGGCTTATAACGGCATTTGATATCAAGGCGGATGTGCTTGTCTCCCTTGCACTCATAGCCTCTGTCTGCATCGGGGAGGATTTTGCAGCCGGCGAAGTAGCCTTTATTATGCAGCTGGGTGCGCTGCTTGAAGATTTGACCGTTGCCAAGGCCAGATCCGGTATAGAGAAGCTCGTGCACCTGACCCCGCGTACGGCCCGTGTAATCACTGGCGGTGGGGAAAGCGTTGTTCCTGCTGAGAGCGTAAGCATTGGGGATATGATCCGCGTCCTGCCCGGGGAGACAGTGCCGGTCGATGGGGTGATTCTGTCCGGCAGCACTTCGGTCAATCAGGCGATCATGACAGGTGAGTCCCTGCCTGTCGACAAGACTGCCGGAGACGAGGTGCTCAGCGGAACTGTCAATCAGTTCGGTGCTTTTGACATGCGCGCGTCAAGAGTGGGGGAGGACAGCTCTATCCAAAGGATGATTAGGCTTGTACAGTCTGCTGATGCTGGCAAGGCAAAAATCGTCGGTCTTGCAGACAGGTGGGCCACCTGGATAGTCGTTGCAGCGCTGACAGCCGCTACCCTGACGTGGCTGATATCCGGTGAGATAATCCGGGCCGTGACTATCCTGGTTGTGTTCTGCCCCTGCGCATTGGTGCTTGCTACGCCGACAGCGATAATGGCGGCTATCGGAAACGCGGCAAAGCACGGTTTCCTGGTCCGGGAGGGTGACGCGCTTGAACGGCTTGCCAAGGTGTCCAAAGTCACCTTTGACAAGACCGGTACCTTAACATATGGAACGCCGGAGGTATCTGCGTTGGTGAGCTTTTCCGATTATGACAAGGAGGAGATATTCGCCTTTGCAGCTGCTGCGGAGCAGCTTTCGGAGCACCCGCTTGGTAAGGCAATCGTACGATGTTATAAGAGCGGACACCACACGGATCTTCCAGCGGCCGACGATTTTCGTATGGTGCCCGGTGAGGGAGTGACCGCAACGGTACGGGGGAAAATGATAAGTGCCGGCAATTCCAGGATGCTATCCGGAAATAAAGACCGGCAACTGTTTTACTCACTTTCTGATGAAACGGAAAAATACCTAAATGACGGATGCACAATAATCTATATTGCTGTGGACCATATTCCGGCGGGATACATTGTACTTTCTGACACGGTGCGTGAGGAGAGCGCGCAGATGATACATGAGCTTGTCGGCCTTGGGGTAGAACCGGTGCTGCTGACGGGGGATAATGTAAACGCTGCCGAAGCCATAGCCTCGCAGCTTCATATAAACCGGGTTCATGCCAACTGCCTGCCGGAGGATAAGCTCAGATATATAGACGAGTATCAGTCTCAGGGCAATGACGTGTGCATGATAGGCGACGGGATAAACGATGCGCCCGCTCTAAAAAAAGCAAATGTCGGAATAGCGATGGGCGGAGTTGGCAGCGATATAGCCGTGGACGCCGCGGATATAGCCCTTGCTGACGACGAGATAAGGCAGCTTCCTCATCTGTTTTCCCTGTCAAAAAGGATGATGACAACGATAAAACTCAACTTGAGTTTTTCAATGGCTCTTAACTTTATAGCCGTCGCGCTAGCGATAACTGGAATTCTGGGACCGGTTTTCGGTGCGCTGGTACATAATGCCGGCTCTGTGATTGTCATTATAAACTCTGCCTTGTTGCTGAAATGGAGAAGTAGAAAATAGTGCCATATTCGGCTCGGGAAAATAATCTGATATAATGACTGACGGTAACTGCCGGGTATGTATCGTCCTAGACCGTTACTCAAAAATAACGGTTCAGATATTCTGCGGTTTCTTCGCTTACCATAAAAGTCATGCTCAATCCGGTGGTTTCAAAGTGTATATAAGCACTGTCGTATAGCGTGATCATGGGATGACTTGATGTATTACGACTGTCACCATCTGAATCACTCCAGCTTTTTGTGAGATTTTAGATCGCCTGCTGTATACGAAGTGTATCTTGATATTTGTCTTTACTTTTTAGCAACGATACATAGCCAGCCTTTATCATCTTGGCAAATTAAGGATGATTCATAATATCATTTAGCTTGGGAAAACTGACGCTCCCACTTGCTGACCGCCTGCGGCGAAACGCCCGACTGGAAGGACAGCTCCTCCTGGGACAAACCGGCTTTCTTCTCAGCGTCAGAATTTTCTCTCCAAAGGCTATATTAGCTTCCCTCCGATCGCTATCAGAAAACACCATTTGCTGATTATGCACAGCCAAAATACGGTTGCAACTGCGCAATGATGAGCTGCAGGCATGGTAAAAACGCTACTTTGAGGTATTTTCACGTTGAAAAAATCCTCAATATAATATACAGTAGATAGAAAAATTACAGCGGGAGATACGACTATGAGAAGTTCTGAATATATGTTCTCTCTGTTCAGGAATATAGCCGCTTCGGACGAGAGGATACGCGTAATGACGCTTGAGGGCAGCCGCGTCAATCCAAGTGTCACACCGGATGTATGGCAGGATTATGATATAACATTTTTGGTTACCGATGTTGAGAGCTTTAAGAAGTCAGATGAGTGGCTTGCCGTATTTGGCGACATGGTTTTCATACAAAAGCCTGAGGCGATGGAGCTCTTCCCGCCTGATTTTCCAAAGGGATGGTTTTCGTACCTGATGCTATTTTCGGATGGCGTGAAAGTAGATCTGACGCTGGTACCGCTGACGGACATCGGCAAATACTTTGAGCAGGATCCGCTTATTCAGGTATTACTTGACAAAGACGGGCTCTGCGAGGATGTTCCGGCGCCCACCGACGAGCGTTTCTGGGTTCGCAGACCGAGCGCTGCGTTTGTTTTCGACTGCGCGAATGAGTTTTCCTTTGTCTGCACTTATGCCGCCAAGGGACTGCTGCGGGGAGAACTGCTTTTTGCATACTGGTGTTTTGAACAGGTTCTGCATGTCGAGCTGCTTCGGATGCTTGGTTATCTGGCAGGTGCGAGAAACGGCTTTCCGATAAATTTGGGAAAGCATGATAAATGGCTGCCGAAGTATCTGACTGTTGGAGAAAATGAAAAGCTTTGCAAGACGTATGTCCTCGGTGATGAGCAGGACGCCTGGAATGCTTTGAGCAAGGCAATGGAGCTGTTTGGGAGTGCTATAACTGAAGTTTGCGCCTTATTGGGATATGACCGGCCCGATTATGTCGAAATTGTCAAAGAGTATATTGCGACGTTGAAAAATCTTAAATAAGACGGATCTTTTATTAGCAGGGAAGAAAGCGGTGTTGTCCATTATCCCAATGTGGGAGAAATGGCAAACACCGCTTTCTGCATGCCATAGTGCCGGTTTTATCAAGCCTTACAGATATGCGGCACAGGAGGAAAGCCGCTTATCATTTGGCGCCTGGGATAATACCGGCTGCGGCGGACTTCATGCGTGAGACATACTCCGATACATATGGCACAGCTCCCCTGCCATGTTCTTCTATCATCCTGACTATCGCCGAGCCGACGATTACGCCATCGGCAAAGCGGGCCATATCCGCTGCCTGTGCGGGAGTCGATATGCCAAAGCCTATTGCACAGGGGATGTTGGGGTTGGCCCTGCGCACTAGGTTGACCATTGCGCCGATATTAGTTGTTATATCACTCCTGACGCCCGTCACGCCCAGAGAGGAAACGCAGTAGACAAAACCCTCGGCCTGACGGGCGATCTGCTCGATGCGCTCGTGCGACGTGGGTGCGATCAGGCTAATTAGCTCAAGATCGTATTTTCGGCAGGTGGGGGCAAATTCCTCCTTTTCTTCAAAGGGGACGTCCGGAAGAATAAGCCCATCCATGCCGATTTCTGCGGAAGTTTTTATAAAACGCTCCGTCCCATAGGAAAAGACGACGTTGGCATAGGTCATGAACACCATGGGAATGTCTATCTCTTCGCGAAGTGAACGGACCATAGAGAAAATTTTATCTGTCGTTACACCGCTGGACAGCGCGCGTATGTTAGCGCCCTGTATGACCGGACCTTCCGCTGTCGGGTCGGAGAAGGGGATGCCAAGCTCTATGAGGTCCGCGCCGCTTTCCGCCATTGCCCGGACAAGAGCATCTGTTGTCTCAAGGTCGGGATCGCCGCAGGTTATAAAGGGGATGAAGGCCTTTCCGTTTGTGAAAGCGTTTTTAATCTTACTCATAGATATTTTCTCCTCTGTATCTTGCGATTGCGGCGCAGTCCTTGTCGCCACGGCCCGAGATATTTATGACGATTATCCTGTCTCTTCCCATCTCGGGGGCAATGCGCATCGCATAAGCAACCGCGTGCGCCGACTCTATGGCCGGGATAATGCCCTCTGTACGGCTCAGGTATTCAAAGGCGTCGACCGCCTCGTCGTCAGTCACGGGAATGTACTCGGCCCTGCCGGTGTCATGCAGCCAGGCGTGCTCCGGACCTATGCCTGGATAATCGAGACCTGCCGAAATAGAGTAGACTGGCGCTATCTGCCCAAACTCGTCCTGACAAAAATAGGATTTCATCCCGTGGAAGATGCCGAGTCTGCCGGTGCTGATAGTCGCCGCCGTTTCAAAGGTGCCTATGCCGCGACCCGCCGCCTCGCAGCCGATGAGCCGCACAGACGGTTCGTCAATGAAGTGGTAAAATGCGCCGATCGCGTTACTTCCGCCCCCGACACAGGCAATGACCGCGTCGGGCAGCCGGCCTTCCTTTTCAAAAAGCTGCTGCTTTGTCTCCTTTGATATTACTGCCTGAAAATCCCGGACGATGGTGGGGAAGGGATGCGGCCCCATCACGGAGCCCAGGCAGTAGTGCGTGTCGTCTATACGCGCCGTCCACTCCCGCATTGCCTCGGACACCGCGTCCTTTAGCGTGGCCGTCCCGGTCGTTACAGGTACGACCTGAGCGCCAAGCAGCCTCATACGGTATACGTTCAGAGCCTGACGCTCAGTGTCTTCCTTACCCATGAATACGACGCACTCCATGTCGAGCAGAGCGGCAGCTGTTGCTGTGGCGACTCCATGCTGCCCGGCACCGGTCTCTGCTATAAGGCGGGTCTTTCCCATTTTCTTTGCCAGAAGAGCCTGACCAAGTACGTTGTTTATTTTATGCGCGCCCGTGTGGTTGAGGTCCTCGCGCTTGAGATATATCTTCGCGCCGCCGAGATCCTCAGTCATTTTTTTTGCTAAATACAGCCGGCTGGGCCTGCCGGCGTATTCGTTCAGAAGAAATGTCAGCTCCGACTGGAACTCTTCGTCGTTTTTATAATACTCATAGGCCTTTTCAAGGCTAATGACCGCGTTCATCAGCGTCTCGGGGATGTACTGACCGCCGTGCATGCCGAAACGCCCTGTGCTGTTTCCCATGTGCTATCCCTTCCTGTGTTTTTTATTTATGGTTTCTGACCGTCTGAATAAATTCCCGTATTTTATCCGCGTCCTTCAGACCCTGCGTCTCTACGCCGCCGGAGACGTCTAGAAGTTCGGCACCGGTTTCAAGGGCCCTGGCCAGATTCCCGGCGTTCAGACCGCCCGCCAGCCCGTATAGCCGGGGAAAGCTCGCCGGCAGGGACCAGTCAAAGGTTTTGCCGGAGCCCTGTCCGGAATCGAGAAGGACGAAATCCGCAAGGCTGGCGGCTGCACGATAGGTATCCTGCCGCGAGTGTATCTGAAAAGCCTGCCAGATGGGCGCTTCGGTCATATCTCTCAGCGTACGGATATAGTCGTTGTCTTCATGCCCGTGCAGCTGGATGATATCGACAACGCCATGCCTGATGAGTGCCGCTGCCGCTTCCGGTGTCTGGTCGACCAGCACGCCGACCGGCGTTATCCCCGGGGCCAGCTCCCTGCGAAGGGCTTTTGCCGTCTCCGGAGAGACATTCCTGCGGCTTTTCGGAAAGTCGATTATAAAGCCGCAGTAATCCGGCCTGTATGCGTTGACGGCTCTGATATCCTCAAGTCGGGACAGGCCGCATATTTTTATCTTTTTCATGCTTCACCTCTCAAATTTCGCAGGGCGTCAGCCCTGTCCGGAGCGGTCATGAGTGCCTCGCCTATAAGTACGGCGTCCACATGTGCCTGCCTCAGCGCCCTGATATCCCCGGGCGTCTTTATTCCGCTCTCGGCGACGAATATCACGTTATCCGGCACCAGAGTGCGCAGCTTTGCGCTGTTACCGGTGTCCACGGAAAAATCCTTCAGATTCCTGTTATTGACGCCTATCATACGCGCGCCCGCCGCCAGGGCCCTGCTTATTTCATCCGTGTCGTGCGTTTCGACGAGGGTCGAGAGACCCAATTCGTCGCAGATGCCAATATATGACTTCAACTGCGCGTCTGTCAGTACGGAGCAGATAAGAAGCACTGCCGAGGCGCCCAGCAGCCTGGCTTCATAGATCATGTATTCGTCGACGATAAAGTCCTTACGCAGGCAGGGGATACAAACCTCGGAGGATATCTCCCGCAGATATTCGCCGGAACCGAGGAACCACTCTGGTTCGGTCAGCACGGAAATGCAATCTACCCCAGCTGCCTCATACTCTTTTGCTATCTGCATATAGGGAAAGTCCCGGCTGATAACACCCTTTGACGGTGAGGCCCTCTTAATCTCGCATATAAAGCCAAGCTCCGGCTTTTTAAGCGCTTTTTCAAATGCAAACCCCGCTTCCGGCATTGAACGGGCCCGCCGTTCGAGCTCCCGGGCCGGCATGACGGATTTTGCCTGGCTGACGCGCTCGCGTGCCTTTTCACAGAGCTGGTCCAGTATGTTCATACCACCGCCTCCGGACGGTTACTCAGTTCTATCAGGCGCTCGAGCGTATCCAGCGCCTTTCCGGAGTCGATGATGGACGCGGCAAGCGAAATCCCGTCCCGGATACTTCCGGCTTTGCCGCCGATATAGAGGGAGGCGCCGGCATTCATCAATACAGCATCGCGCTTTGGACCTGTCTCACCGTCCAAAACGGAGCGTGTGATGGCGGCGTTTTCCTCAGGAGTGCCGCCGATGAGCTCCGACTTGTCACAGCGCGACAGGCTAAAATCCTCGGGCGCAATGGTGTAGGATTTGAACCAGCCGTCCTTGAACTCGCAGACTTTGGTGGGAGAGCTGACCGATATCTCGTCGAGCTTATCCGTTCCGTAGACTACCATCCCCCGTCTTACACCAAGGTCGATGAGCACCTGTGCCAGCGGCTCGACCAGATAGTCGTCATAAACGCCCAGAAGCTGTAGCTGGGGGCTGCCGGGATTCGTAAGAGGACCGAGTATGTTGAACACGGTACGAAAGCCGAGCTCCTTTCGTATAGCACCGACGTATTTCATCGAGCTGTGGTATTGCTGTGCGAAGAAAAAGCACATTCCAACATCCCGGAGCAGTTCCATGCACATTTTGGGGCTCTGATTGATATTGACGCCCAGCGCCTCCAGACAGTCGGCGGTGCCGCATTTGGAGGAGGCGGCACGGTTGCCGTGTTTGGCGACTTTCATGCCGCCGGCCGCCGCAACCAGCGCGGCAGTCGTTGATATATTGAAGCTGTGCGCATTGTCGCCGCCGGTACCCACGATCTCGAAAAGCTCCATATCCGTCTCGAACCTGGTCGCGTGAGCGCGCATGGCCGCGGCACATCCGGCGATCTCGTCCGTGGTTTCAGCACGCGCGCTTTTTGTCGACAGCGCCGCGAGAAAGGCGGCGTTCTGCGTTGCCGATGTTGCACCGCTCATAATCTCGTTCATGACGGTGTATGCCTCGACATAGCTCAGGTCCTCTTTGTTGACTATTTTTACAATTGCCTCTTTTATCATCGTTTTGCCTCCTTTGCAATGTTGAGATAGTTTTTAAGCATTTTCTGACCGTCCGGGGTCATCACCGATTCGGGATGGAACTGGACCCCATAAATATCAAATCGGGCATGCCGGACTGCCATGATCTCGCCGTCGTCCGCTCTTGCGCAGACAATAAGTTCCGGCGGCAGGCTGTCTTCCACGACGGACAGGGAGTGATATCGTGCGACAGGCGCATATTCCGGGCAGCCGTCAAACAGCCGGCAGGAGTCATCGAGCTTTGTCAGCGACTGTTTTCCGTGTACGAGCGTTTTGGCATATGACACCTCTGCTCCGAATGCGGCGCAGATCGCCTGATGCCCGAGACATACGCCAAGGATAGGTATGCGGTTGCCCAGCAGGGCTACGACGTCCATGGTAACACCTGCGTCCTCCGGCCGTCCGGGGCCGGGGGAGAGGATTATGGCATCGGGTTTTTCCCGCTCTATTTCCTGTGCGGTCATGGCATCGTTTCGTATCACGCGGATATCCGGGTCAATGGAACCGACCAGTTGGTACAGGTTATATGAGAAGCTGTCGTAGTTGTCTATCAAAAGCGTCATAGCTCTTCCTTCCCGGCCATTTCCAGCGCTCTGACGACTGCCGCCGCTTTATTTATGCATTCGTGAAACTCGGTCTCCGGAACGGAGTCCGCCACGATCCCGGCACCGCTGCGCACGAAAACCTTGCCGTTTTTCTTATATGCGATGCGTATGGCGATGCAGGTGTCGAGGTTTCCGGTAAAGTCCAGATATCCTATCGCACCGCCGTATATGCCGCGTTTGTTGTTCTCAATGTCGTTTATGAGTTGACATGCCATTATCTTGGGAGCTCCGGAGAGAGTCCCGGCGGGCAGGATGGCATCGATCGCATCCAGAGCGGTTTTACCCTCATCCAGCTCGCCACGGACGGTCGAGCCTATGTGCATTACGTGCGAAAAACGCTCGACTGAGTGAAACTTTTCAACTGTCACACTGCCGAAACGGCTTATCTTACCCAGATCGTTCCTGCCCAGGTCGACGAGCATGTTGTGCTCTGCAAGCTCCTTAGGGTCGGTCAGAAGCTCCTGCTCAAGGCGTTTGTCCTCTTCTTCGGTTTTCCCCCTGGGACGGGTGCCGGCCAGTGGGAAAGTGTGGAGGATGCCGTTTTCGAGCTTGACCAGCGTTTCCGGCGAGGCGCCGGCCACCTCCATGTCGCAGCTCGAGAAATAGAACATATAAGGCGACGGGTTCAACGTGCGCAGGATGCGGTATGTGTCCAGCAGTGAGCCCTCATACAGAGCTTCCAGACGGTTGGAGAGTACGATCTGAAAGATATCGCCCTCTTTGATGTGCCGCTTGGCTCTGCGTACCATTCCGCAGTAGGTCTCTTCGTCGAACAGGGGCGTGATATCAGACTTCAGGCGGCCGGGATCTTCCTCCTGCGGCTTGCCGGTGCGTATCAGCTGTGCCATCTGGCGCAGTTCCATGATCGCCCGGTTATATTCAGTGCGGCAGTTTTCAAGGCTGATATTCACGATGAGGATTATCTTCTGCCTGAAATTATCAAAGGCGATGACCTTGTCAAACAGCATCAGGTCGACGTCCTTGAAGCCCTCGGTGTCCTCGGCGTCAAGCCGCAGGCTGGGCTCGGAATATTTCAGGTAGTCGTATGAAAAATAACCCACGAGTCCGCCCGTAAATGTCGGAAGTCCGGGGAAGCGCGGGCTCTTGTGTTCCTCGAGCACCTGTTTTATAAACTCACCTGGGCTGGCGGTTTCAAAGGACAGGCTGCCGGCTTTCATTTTCCCGTTTACACAGGTTATCTCGAGCTTGGGGTCATAGCCGAGAAATGTATACCGGCCCCATTTTTCGTTATCGGATATCGACTCGAGCATATAGCAGTGGGTCGAGACGTTTTTCAATATGCGCAGGACCTCTATTGGAGTTTTTATGTCGGACAGTATCTCCATGCTGACCGGCGAGGTTTTATATTCCCCGGTCTCAGCAGCGGCGAGAATGTCCTCAAGACATGGATAAAACATGGTGATTACCTCTCTTTCATGGATATATGGCAACAAAAAAGCCCCTGACAGAATCATACGATTCCGTCAAGGGCGAATTGATAAATCCGCGGTGCCACCTTGATTCACGGCAGTTGCGCCGTGCGCTCGACGAAGTACCATCATACTCCCGGCAACTGACGTATGCCCACACGTTGCAGAATACTCTGTACGGTAAAACCGCACATTTGACTGCACCCTCAGCGGTCCATTTGACGACTTGTTTCTCACCCGGCTCTCAGCAACGCGGGCTCTCTGTAAAGGCATCATCGCCGTTATCTCCGCTTCAACGGTTTAGCGTTATTTAATTGCGAACAATTTACCACGGTTTGACGTCTTTGTCAATAGCAGAGATAAATTTTTGTGCGGTTTGCGATTTTACAGGGACTATAATAACTTATTCTCCTTGCAGAACCGGCATGTATAGGATATAATATGCAGAAAGAATGAGGGGATGTTATGAAATTTGTAAAAATGCATGGGGCTGGCAACGATTATGTATACGTTGACTGCTTCAAAGAGGACATTGAAGACCGCGCGGAACTGGCGCGGCGGCTGTCTGACCGCCATTTTGGCGTCGGCGGAGACGGTTTGATATGCATCTGTCCGTCCGAAGTCGCAGACGTCAAAATGGATATGTATAACCTTGACGGCTCGCAGGGGAAAATGTGTGGCAACGGGATACGCTGCGTTGCCAAATACACTTATGAGCATGGCTATGCCCGCGGTGAGGAGATGACTGTTGAGACTCTTTCCGGGGTCAAGACCCTCTGGCTGAAGACCGGGAACGGCATCGTAAAGTCAGTGAAGGTATGTATGGGCTCACCCGAGTTCCAGCCGGAAAAAATACCGGTGCTGGATGGTGGGGAGGATTTTATACTCAGGCCCGTGACCGTCGCCGGAAAACGCTGGCTTGTGACCTGCCTGTCTGTCGGGAACCCGCATGCCGTTGTCTTTGTTGAGGATGTGGATTCTCTGGACCTTGCGGCAATAGGCCCGCAGTTTGAAAACAACCCCCTGTTCCCGGATAAGATAAACACCGAGTTCGCACAGGTAATCGACCGTGACATCATCAAAATGCGCGTCTGGGAGCGCGGCAGCGGCGAGACCCTTGCCTGCGGTACCGGCGCGACAGCCACACTGTGCGCAGCCTGCGTCTGTGGGAAGACAGGTCCCTCGGCAAAATTGCTGCTTCTGGGCGGCGAACTTAAGATCGAATGGGACAGAAATGAAAATCTGCTATATATGACAGGCCCTGCGGAATATGTATTTAAGGGCGAATTAATGTGAGGTAATGTAAATGCTCAAGATCAATGAAAATTATCAGAAGCTGCCCGGCGGCTACCTGTTTCCCGAGATAGGGCGCCGTGTAAAAGCGTTCACAAACCCGTCCAGGCCGATAATAAGACTCGGCATTGGCGATGTTACGCGCCCGCTCGTTCCGGCTGTCGTTGAGGCTCTGGAAAGGGCCTCTCGCGAAATGGGCAATATAGAGACCTTCCGTGGATACTGTGAGGAGACATGCGGCGCGTATGATTTCCTGCGTTTTGCAATACGGGATTCGTACGAGGCCCAGGGCGTTGATATCGCAGACGACGAGATTTTTGTATCCGATGGTGCGAAGTCCGACTGTGGCAATATTGGCGACATTTTTGACGTTGACAACGTCGTTGCCGTGTGTGACCCGGTTTATCCCGTGTACGTCGACACCAACGCCATGGCCGGCAGGGCCGGCGATTATGTTGACGGGAAGTGGACGAATCTTATCTATCTGCCCTGCGTTGCGGAAAACGGCTTTTTCCCGGAGCTTCCCACGCAGCGCGTGCCGGATATAATCTATATCTGTTCACCAAACAACCCGACGGGCGCCGCGGCGACAAAGCAGCAGCTCAAGACCTGGGTCGACTATGCCAACGAGCACGGAAGCGTAATACTCTATGACAGCGCGTACGAGGCATATATAACCGAGCCGGGCATACCTCACAGCATTTTTGAGGTCGAGGGGGCCAAAACCTGCGCTATCGAGTTTAGAAGCTTTTCCAAAACTGCGGGCTTTACGGGCACGCGCTGCGGCTACACTGTCGTGCCCAAGGCGCTCGAACGCGTCGGGGCCAGCCTCAACGCCATGTGGAACCGCCGGCAGGGCACCAAGTTCAACGGCGTGCCCTATATCGTCCAGCGCGCGGCTGAGGCTGTTTACAGCCCCGAGGGCTGGAAACAGAACATGGAGAACATCGCATATTACCAGAATAATGCCCGGGTCATTCGCGACGGCCTGAGAAGGGCAGGGCTGACGGTCTACGGCGGTGTCAACGCGCCATATATCTGGTTCAGGACGCCGGAAGGAACCGGATCGTGGGAGTTTTTTGACAAGCTGCTGCATGAGGCCTGCGTCGTGACGACGCCCGGTGCGGGCTTTGGACCCAGCGGCGAGGGTTATATCCGCCTGACCGCCTTCGGCGACGCCGACGCCACGCGGGAGGCGGTCGAGAGGATCGCCGCTATCCTTTGAGCGAAAAGGGGAAGAGCTATGTGTGGAATCGTTGGATTTACCGGAAAGATGCAGGCGGCGCCCATACTTCTGGAGGGGCTTGAAAGGCTGGAGTACCGCGGGTACGATTCAGCGGGCATCGCTGTGAGCGACGGAGACGCGATGCAGGTGGTCAAAGCAAAAGGCAGGATCGCTGTGCTCAGAGAAAAGACGGACGACGGCCGGGCGATATCAGGCACGGTCGGTATCGGGCATACCCGTTGGGCCACCCACGGAAAACCTTCGGACGAGAATTCCCATCCCCACGTGAGTGAGAACGGGCGCATCGTGATTGTCCACAACGGAATAATCGAAAATTATGCGCAGCTTAAGGAAATGCTCGAAAAGCGCGGCAGAAGTTTTGTGTCCGAGACGGATACAGAGGTCGCAGCGCAGCTTATAGATTTCTACTATAAGGGAGATCTTCTCGATGCCGTCGCGAAGGCCGTGGGGGAGCTGACGGGCAGTTATGCGCTCGGCGTTATGTGCGAGGATGATCCCGGCACGATAATCGGCGTCAAGAGCCACGCACCGCTGATAGCCGCCTATTCGCCGCAGGGCAACTTCTTTGCCTCCGACGTTATGGCCGTCAGCAAGTATACAAGGCAGGTCTCCTATCTGGACGACGGCGAGATTGCGGTCGTAAGGCCCGATGGAATCGAGTTCTTTACGCCGTTTCTTGACCGCATCGAAAAGGATATATCCGTCATAGACTGGGACACTGACGCCGCCGATAAGTGCGGATACGAACACTATATGTTCAAGGAGATGATGGAACAGCCGGAGGTCATTGAAAAGACCGTGACGCCCCACATTCGCGATGGCCGCGTCGACCTGTCCGACGCATTGTCTCCTGAGTATGTCAAGACGCTTGATAAGATGTTCATTGTCGCCTGCGGCTCGTCCTATCATGTCGGCGTTGTTGCTAAATACAATATAGAGCGGCTCGCCAGATTGCCGGTGGAGGTAATGCTGGCCAGCGAATTTAGATATTGCAGCCCGCTGATTGATGAAAACACGCTCGTCGTGCTCATAAGCCAGTCTGGGGAGACGGCCGACACGCTCGAGGCACTGCGAGAGGCGAAAAGCCTGGGCGCAAAAACTCTGTCGATAGTAAACGTCGAAGGCAGCAGCATTGCAAAGGCTTCCGACTGCGTCATTTACACCAAGGCAGGGCCGGAGATAGCTGTTGCCACGACAAAGGCTTACAGCACGCAGCTTGCTGTTACAGTTATGATGGCTCTGTATATTTCCGAGGTGCGCGGCACTCTGGCGAAAGCGGAGTATGACGAGATCCTGGCTGAGCTTATTGCAGTCCCTGGCAAGCTCCGCCACATACTTGAAAACAAGGACGAGATCCAGTACCTTGCTTACCAGCACTTCTCAAACGAGGATATATTCTTTATCGGACGCAACATAGATTATGCTCTGTCGCTCGAGGGATCGCTCAAGCTTAAAGAGATATCTTACATACATTCGGAGGCATATCCCGCCGGCGAACTCAAGCACGGTACGATATCGCTGGTCGTCGATGAGACGCTTGTTATTGCGATAGAAACCTATGACCGGCTTATAGACAAAACCGTAAGCAATGCAAAAGAAGTTCAGGCGCGCGGGGCTCATGTCCTTGCCATTACAACTGAGAGCATGAAAGACAAGGTAGAGCAGGCAGCCAACGAGGTGCTGACCATCCCTGACACGCATGAGGCACTGCTTCCGTCCGTGGCTGTGCTCCCGCTCCAGCTTTTCGCCTATTACATGGCTCTGTACCGCGGCTGCGACATCGACAAGCCCAGAAACCTTGCAAAATCCGTTACAGTCGAATAAGAGTAAAGCCCGTCTTACGGCGGGTCATGGGACGGCAGGCGTTTAGCGCCTGCCGTTGTGCGCTCATGGACTCTGGCGACATCCTGTGATTGTAAATCATTAACATGCGTGGTATAATAGGTAGCAGATGCTTATAGAAATCTACACGGAGGAGACTGCATGAATACATATGAACATCTTTTAAGTCCCATAACCATTCTCGGCAAAACCTACAGGAACAGGATCGGCGCTTCGCCGGTCGGAAGACTGGTCCTTGACGAGAACGGAGACGTTGTCCCCGCCGAAATACGGCAGTTTGAAAACAAGGCGAAAGGCGGCTGCGGCGTTGTATGCGTTGGTGAATGTTTTGTCGACGATGAATATTCCTGCCGTGAAAACGACACCCCTATGGTGTTTGATCCCAACGACAGCGTGCTTTTGGAGAAAATCAGCCGATACGCAAGGGCGATTACCGACAACGGTGCCGTGGCGCTGGCGGAGCTAAATCACTGCGGCCAGTCAAAGGTCGGCAAGGCCTGTGACAACAAGACGGCGATCGGTCCCATGTCATGGGAGCAGGAGGATGGGATACATAACGTCGCAATGGATGAGGCGATGATGGAGCATGTTGCCGACAACTTTGCAAAGTGCGCATATTTTATGAAGCTGGCCGGGTTTGACGGCGTGGTCGTTTTCTGCGGACACGGATGGCTGCTGCACCAGTTCCTGTCTCCGAGGATGAACCGGCGCCAGGATGAATACGGCGGAAGCCTTGAGAACAGGGCGCGTTTTCCGCTTCTGGTCCTGCGCAGGATACGCGAGAGAGTGGGCAGAGATTTTATCATGGAGCTTCGCGTGAGCGGAAGCGAGCTTGTTCCAGGAGGGATGGAGGTTGAGGAGGTTGCGCAGTTTTGCCAGATGGCTGAAAAGGCCGGACTTGCTGATGTGATACAGGTTTCCCAGGGAATATACAGGGAACCTGTCCTGTCCCGCGAGTTTTCCTCCATGTTTCACGAGCCGGCCTGCAACTCCATGGAGGCCAAGTATATAAAGCAGCGGGTAAATCTGCCCGTATCCGTCGTGGGAGGGATCAACTCTCCTGAGATAGCCGAACAGATAATCGCAGACGGGCGCTGTGATATTGTTCTTCTCGGCCGTGAGCTGTTTGCGGATATTGACTTTGCCGCCAAGGTAGAGCGCGGCGACGCCGACGAGGTCAACCACTGTGTCCGCTGTTTCCGCTGCTTCCCGGGCCCACATGAGGACATCGACCCGGAGGAGCTTGACAAGGATGGAGGACCCGGCGGCATCCCGTTCAAGGAGTGTACGGTAAACCCCATGTACGGCCGCGAGGAGACGGGCGTCGGCCGGGCGCATGTAAAGAAGAATGTTCTCGTTATCGGCGGCGGCGTCGGCGGGATGCAGGCCGCAATAGCGGCGGCGGAACGCGGGCATGATGTGACTTTGCTTGAGAAAACCGATAAGCTCGGCGGCATACTGGAGTTCTGCGACACGGATGTGCACAAAACAGATCTGCGCTTTTTCCGCGACCAGCTCGGCAGAAAACTTCAGCGCCGCGGCGTGAAAGTACTGCTGAATACGCAGGCGGGGGATGATTTCGTTGCCAGATACGGCCCGGATCATGTGATCTGCACCGTCGGTTCCCACGCCATCGTGCCACCGATAGAGGGCATAGAAAATGCCATGCACGCACTTGATGCATACAGGCATCCCGAAAAGGTGGGACAGAGGGTCGTTATGATAGGCGGAGGTCTTGCCGGATGTGAGACGGGCCTGAACCTTGCCGACCAGGGCAAGGACGTGACCATAATAGAGATGCTGCCAAAGCTTGCCCCAGATGGGGAAAATCTGCACCGCGCGATGCTGCTGCACCTGCTCGAGCAAAAGGCCGACTGCCGCACTGAGACCCGCTGCACAAAAATCGGCAGAGATTTTGTCATAGCCCTCGACAGGGACGGCAATGAGCAGCGTTTCGACTGTGACACGGTCGTTTACGCTGTCGGGATGCGGTCGAATTCCGACACGGTGGAAAACTTGAGAAAGGCAGCGGGAGACACTCCTTTTGTATGCGTCGGCGACTGCCTCAAGGTTCAGCAGGCGGCGCAGGCGGGGTATGATGCCTATACCGAGGCCATGAAGATTTGAGTTCCGGCCTGCGGGCCTTGACAGGAAAGCGGCAATGGTGTACCATCAGATCAAGCAACCATTCGTATGCGAAAGTAAGGAGGGAGCCATGGATAAAAAGCATTTGTTCTGGCTGGGCGAGGAGCCCGAGTTTGACGAAAGTAAGATCAGCGAGACCTATGAAACCGACGTTATAGTTTGCGGTGCCGGTATTGCCGGCGTCCCCGCGGCCCGTGCCGCGGTGGAGGCGGGAGCTGAGTGTATCCTGTTTGAAAAATGCAGCCAGCCTCAGGCCAGAAGCGGCCAGTTCGGCGTGATAGGCGGTCAGTTCCTAAAGCATTGGGGAATAGATAACGCAGACAAGGCGACCGAGATCGTAAACTGCCTTATGCGCGACGGCTGTTACCGTCCGAAGCAGACCATCCTGGAGCGTTTTGCAAAAGAGATCGGCGAAGATTTCGACTGGTATCTCGACGGGCTTGACAGGGAAAATCTGTTTATCTCCAACTATTCCTCCGACGTCCCGCCGGAGGGGACAAAGATGCATGTGATGCTGATGCAGTATCCTGTCTCTGACAAGTATGATCCTTATCAGGAGCGGTATCCGACTTATCCATACACGATACAGATCCGCCCAGGGCATATTTCTGTCCTGCGCGAGAACCTGAAAATTGCAGAGAGGACCGGCCAGCTAAAAACGTTTTTCAAAACTCCCGTCAAAAAACTCCTGCGTGATGGGGAAAACGGGCGCGTCACCGGCGTAATAGCGCAGGATTATGACGGAAAGGTAATACGGGCCTATGCCCGCCGCGGCGTGGTCCTGGCCACCGGCGACTATGCAGGCGACGATGATATGCTCGCATACTACTGCCCCGAAGTTGCGGATAACCCGCGTATGTCCTGTGGCGTTGCGCCCGACAAGAAGCCGGCCAACACCGGCGACGGGCACAGGATGGGCCTGTGGATAGGCGCCAAGATGGAGATCGGGCCACACGCCATGAACGCGCACAATATGGGCGGCGCGATGGGCGTCACTCCGTATTTGCAGCTTGACCTTGACGGCAGGCGCTTTATGAACGAGGACTGTCCGGGGCAGCAGGTTGAAAATCAGATATCCATGCTAAGAGGAAAGACGTCCTGGCAGTTTTTCGACAGTAACTGGCGGGAGCAGGTGCCGTATATGCCGCTCGGTCACGGCAGCTGCAGCCACGTCGTCGATGACGAGGCTCTTGAGAGGGGAGAGTATCTTGACAGCCTTGCGCCCATGGATGGCTATGCCGCGCAGTGGTTTATCGACAAGTCGGTAGAGCGAGGGGATACGTTCAGGGCCGATACGCTCGAGGAGCTTATCGCCCTTACCGGACTGCCTGCCGAAACGGCGCTCGCGTCGATACAGCGGTATAACGAGCTTGCCCGCAAAGGCGTTGACGAGGACTTTGGCAAGACAGCGCGCCGACTTTTCCCGCTTGAAGCCGCGCCGTTTTACGCGAGCCGTATCACAAGCGCGCCGCTGCTGTGCTGCCACGGCGGTCTTGAGAGCGACGAGGAGGCCCGTTGCTATGACGAAAATATGAATGTCATACCCGGGCTGTATGTTGCCGGCAATGTACAGGGCAACCGTGTTGCAGTAGAATATCCAACAACTCTGCCCGGATTCAGCCACTCTATTGCGCTGGTGTTCGGACGTGTTGCCGGACGCAACGCCGCGATGGGCGTCTGACCGAAGAGATCTGCCAGCGGCAGCGGCGCCCTTTTGCTTTTTTAGTAATGTATCAGTAAAAATGCCCTGACGGCTGGCCGTCAGGGCATTTACAACCTTTATTCCTCGATGGTTTCCTCGCTGCGGCAGTCGGTCTGCCTGTCGGGTGGGTAAAACTCGTCTATAGGAAAATCGATGAGGCTAAACAGTGTGCAGGGATCATCCTCGTTTGCGCCGACACACTCCTTGCTGGGCAGGCAGTAGTCGTACATTGGGATGACGATCTGGGTATCACGCTCTAGCCTGGTAATGGAGAACTGACCGAGCGTCACATACCAGATCCTTGAGCTGTCGGATACTGACAGCTGCTCGTCAACGCTTGAGAGCACCTCCTGCGGAATGACGGCGCAGCTCGGCTCCATCGGTACAGCGCAGGAGCAGTCAACGAGCTTCATGCTCAGTGCTATCGGGTCGACGACCTCGACAGTGGCGATGGGGGACTTGGTTGGGCTGTCCCCGGCTGAGCTGTAAATAACTGCGGAGCCCTCGCTTCCGTAAAGCATGACCCGTTTTGAAAACACGGAGATCCCTCTTACCGTGACGTTTCCGGGCACTGTCTCGCCTGTTACCTCGTAATAGAAGGTCACGTCGATCGTATAGTAGCCGCGATTGAAGCAGACCTCCTCTACGTTCACTGCTACGTACAGGAGCCTCGCGCACTGCGGCCTTATGCTGCACGCCGAGTCTATATATGACTGCGACGACATGAACGGGAACACGCGAAGGTCCTCAATACAATCCTTATCTTTACAGGAATCGATTATCTTCGTTGTATGGATGCAAACGGCATCGTTTATGGATGCCGAACTGTCAATCGGTCCGGGCAATACCCTGTCTGCCATTTTTATACCTCCTCTGAATGAAACGAATTTCATTACAGTCTATGCCGCTTTTACCGGCATGTGAAAAAAAGCAAAAATATTATCTGTACTCCTATAATTAATTATGGTAAAATAACCGCAAAGCGATTATTCTACTTTAATTTCAAGCCGTTTTTCTCCCCAGTTGCGCCGGGAAGAGAAAAACATGTAATATTATACCATTTCGCCATGTTTCATGGTATAATAAAACGATACAGAACTGAAAGCCTCTCTGAAGGAGGGAAGGAACATGGACAAATACGGCCTTGTTCATGATAAACTGGATATCAAGATACTCATACTTTATATACTCAACCGCCTGCCTGACCTTGTCGATGAGTCAACTCTGGCAGAACTGTGTCAGTGCGATGCTGGTGTGGGCTACTTCGATTATGCTGAATGCCTGTCGGAGCTTGTCGATACGGGACACGTGTATGTGAGCGGCGGAAAGTACGCCTCAACTGAAAAGGGCCGCCGCAACGGTACAACTATCGAAAGCAGCATACCGTACACTGTACGGGTCAAGGCGGAAAAGGCCCTGTCCCCTGTTGCCCAGGATATGCGTCGCAGGGCAATGATCACTGCCTCCCACACCGTTGACGGAAACGGTTCTATTGCCGTTACTCTCGGCATGTCGGACGGGGTAAGCGATGTCATCGCCGTACAGCTCCTGGTCCCGGACGAGGTGACCGCGAACACGATTGAAAAGAACTTCCGTGCTGATGCTGAGGGGCTTTATGGAAAGATCATGAGCCTGCTTATACAGGAATAAATACATCTGTTTCTGAGGTGAACTGATATGAACACGATCATCCCACGGGGATACAAAAGCGTGCTTAGCGTATACGATACGCAAAAGGCGATAGGGCTTCTAAAACGCCTGTTTGAGGACCGGCTTGCCGCTACGCTGAACCTTTACCGTGTCTCTGCGCCGCTTTTTGTTGAGGAGAGCACCGGTCTTAACGACAATCTCAATGGAGTCGAGCGACCGGTATCGTTTGACGTTATGGTCACGGGAAGAGAAGCTCAGGTTGTACAATCGCTAGCCAAGTGGAAGCGCTTCGCTCTGGCACGATATGATTTTTACCCGGGCAAGGGACTGTACACAGACATGAACGCTATCCGGCGGGATGAGGATGTTCTGGATAATCTCCACTCGGTCTATGTTGACCAGTGGGACTGGGAAAAAGTCATAGTCGAGCAGGACAGAAACCTGGAATATCTCAAAGACACGGTGGAAAAGATAGTGACCGCCCTGTGCGATACACAGGACACGATGCAGGCGCTGTATCCGCAGTTTGTCGCCGGAGGAAAACTGCGCCGGGAGATATCCTTTGTCACCGCGCAGGAGCTGGAGGATATGTTCCCGGGGTTGACGCCCAAGCAGCGCGAGGATGAATATCTGCGTGAGCACAAAACGGCCTTTATCATAGGGATAGGCGGTAAGTTGCGCTCCGGAACCCCGCACGATGGACGATCCCCCGACTATGACGACTGGAATCTGAACGGGGATATCCTTGTGTGGAACGAGTTGCTTGGCAGGGCTTTTGAGGTGTCATCAATGGGGATACGGGTAGATCCGGAAACCCTTGACAGACAGCTTCATCTCGCCGGATGCGACGACAGAAGAAATCTCACATATCACCGTATGCTGTTGGAAGGAAAGCTGCCCCTGACCATCGGCGGCGGAATAGGACAGTCGCGCGTTTCCATGCTTCTGCTCAACAAGGCGCATATCGGGGAGGTACAGGCATCTGTCTGGGACGATGAAACTGTGCAGGCCTGCGCACAGGCGGGCGTCATGCTGCTGTAATTCATGAATAGGACAGCGGTCGGTTGTTTATGAATAATTACATATAGGATATCGGTTAATGAAGAATAAATTAAATCACAATGAAAAGGAGGACCACAATGGGAACTTTCAGTGCGTATGATTTTACCAATATCCCTGAGCTGACAGAGCAGCAGAGCAAAAGCCCGTATGCGAAATTCTACTATGAGCCTGTCAACAAGCCCGCGTCCGAGGTGCTTGCCGGGATAGGAGAGACTCAGATGGATATCTCTAAGGCTCTGCCGTTTTCCGAGATGGAGAAGGTCTTTTTGCCGGGGCCGGAGCCCTGTGGCAACGGCTGGTGCATGCTGCCGGACGGCACCGGTTTTTCCAGCATTATAACCAGGATGCCGGACGTGACGCTCGAGATGGAGAAGTGGTGGAGCTCATGGTTTGCCGCTCCTGATTATGACTATGTCAATTACCGTATATGGCTGCCGGGCCTTCACAGAAGCCACGAGATGCCGATAACTGAAAACCTTGGCTGGGGATTTGTGAATATCACAATGGCACAGCCTGTCATGCCCTCCATGCTGAACCTGTCGGCAGAGCCGGAAAAGCTTGACGAAAACTTTATCGGCTTTATGGGAAGCTCGGGTTTCAGCCGGCTGGCCGGACAACCGGATGCGCAGCCGTATTACATAGCTATCCTGAACTGCATCAAACACATGGAAAAGGGTATAAAGGTACAGACCCTGGCCTACTCCGGTATGGGCTGGAAAGATGGTACGCTCGTAAAATTCCATGATGCGGACCCTGATAAGGTGCGGCTCTTTGCCATGCATAACGCCTATGAGTTTGGGCGCAAGGCGGTTCTGCTGCCGAGGCTTTTTGAGTATGCTAAAACCCTGGAATAAAGCACAAGCGATGGAAAAATACTTTCCATCGCTTGCTTTTTGCCGTGTTGTCAGGGGTTT
>CAZSRK010000031.1:0-24716 GCA_964609305.1 uncultured Oscillospiraceae bacterium | reverse complement strand
CCATAAGGCGTGAGACGGAGCTTTCGCCGTACCGGATGTGAAAAATGTGAAAAAGGTCAAATTTCGCCGCTGCCCCTTGCCTTGCTGCGGCGCAGCAGCTCAATGACGCACAGCACAGCAAGGCCGAGTACCAGGCCAATAACGAGGCCGATAACGCTCCGTACGCCGGACAGCCAGACCGGCGCCCGGGAGTGGCAAAATGTATTGACGACGGAGGAGAATCCGATGGCTGGGATGATGGCAAAGGGCCAGAGCCAGCGTTTTGCCCCGGCGGAGGCAAGCGCGAAAGCGATTGCAAGGCAGGGCCAGGCGACGAGAAATTCCTTGGTCCTCGGCCTAGTCAGAAGAACATTCTCAAGGAAGTTCCTGAACCTCTGCTCGAGTACGCCTACGGACAGCACGCCGTCGCCCGTTCGCAGCAGGAACAGAACCGCCACCGCCAAAACGGCGACGATAAGGATAATAAAAAGAACTTTTTTGCTGGAGAGGATATCTTTCAGGCCGTCTCTACCGTACAGATATCTGTAAACGGCGAAAAGGGCAAAGCACAGCGGGACAGCCTGGCTGAGCTTTACGCCGCGGAAATTCTCAACCGCAAGCAGATAATCGCCCGATGACTGAAGCGCCGCTACGAAAAGCCCGCCGACAAAGGCGATGGCGAACGCAGGAAGTATCGTCAGGCAGAAAGCGCGTTTTTCCTTCAGGACTGCCGTCGGGACATGCGCAAGGCCGGCAGCGGCACAGCAGACGGAAAGGCAGGGAAACAGGCAGGCCGCGGCAAGCGATACGGCGGAAACACGCGGCTCAAGCATCAGTATAAGCCCCGCAAGGCCGCAGCAAAACAGAATGAATAAAATATTTCTGACTTTTCGCGAGGTGAAGATAAGGCTTATCAGCAGCAGCGCGCCTCCGATAACGCCGAGAAGGACGCCTGTTATGAGCCATGAGTTCGGCTCATATTCCGGGAATATGGAAAACTCCCCATCCGTCAGACGCAGGCCGTGGGCATCCGTCCGCCGGTCAAGAGCTTCGAGCACCTGCTCATACACGGTGCCGTCGGTTATTGTCTGGCCGGTGCGCGAATCCGTGAATGGAGTGAGCCACACGACGCGGATGTTCCGCTCGGTCACGGCGCGGTAGAGGATATTTTCTATCTCCTGCGCGCCGTCATAGCCGAGCACGGCGAATCTCGCGGCGTATTCTTCGATAAGCTTAAAGCAGCGTACGGAGTTTCCCGGCTCATATTCAGCGGTCGCCATCGGAAGATAACTGTACTGGTTTTCATCCTCGACCAACAGTACGGTGCCGTCGAGAGTCTCGCCCCCGTCAAACAGGCGCAGGCCGTCCGGCACAAAGCTCAGACTCTGCGCATCCTCCCGGGTCATGACCGCGCAGAAGAGGGTGTTGTCCGCTTCGAGCCCGGCACGTATGCCGCACAGTACCAGCGAGCATACAAAACCGATAAGCAGCAGCGCACAGGCCAGCGCATTTTTACGAATAAAATTTATCATATTTGACCCTTTCGCAGGCAAAAAAATCAGGATACAGTGTAAACTGTATCCTGATTATCGCCTACTGGGCCAATATTGTCAAGATTTAAGCCTTACCCACAGCTCGTCGTAGAGCGTGAGGATATCCTCGGGAAGGTTGGTGAAATACTCGCAGTTGGCCAGGATATCCGAATCGGGGTACATAATGGCCTCTACCTCGGGCTCAAGCGCGAGATTCTCGCGCACGCCGGCAACCGCGCTGGTGTATCCGAGGTACTCGGCGTTGGTCGTCGCAGCCTCAACGGAGCACATGAAGTTTATAAAAGCCTCCGCGTTTTCAACGTTTTCCGCATCTTTCAGGATGCACATGGCGTCCATAAAGCGGTTGGTGCCCTCCTTGGGTATCGCGAATGCGAGATCCGGATTGTTCTCCACCATCGTCAGGTAGTCGCCCGCATAGTAGGTGGAGATGGCGGCTTCCCCGCTCTCCATCTTGTCGAATATGCCGTCCATGACAAGGCCCTGATAGATACCGGCGTCGTTGGCGTCGGCGATAAGCTGGTACGCCTCCTCTATCTCGGCGGCGTCAGTGGTGTTCTGAGAGTAGCCAAGATACTTCAGCGCCAGCCCGATAGCGTCGCGCGGGTTGTCAATCATAAGGATCTGGCCGCTGTAATCGGGATCAAACAGGATGCTCCAGGAGTCCACGGTCTCGGTCACGACGGTGGTGTTGTAAATGATCCCGACGATGCCGCCGGCGTAGGGTACGCTGTATTCGTTGTTCGGATCATACTCGGCGTTTTTGTACTCATCGAGTATGTTCTCATAATTGGGGATATTGTCGAAGTTGAGCGGTCTTAGCATATCCTCGTCGATTAGCCGGCTGACCATATAGTCGGAAGGGATGACGATGTCATAGTTTGAGCCGCCCTGCTTGAGAACGGAATACATCTGCTCATTGTTTTCATAGGTCCTGTAATTGACGGTGATGCCGGTCTGCTCGGTGAACTCCTTCAGAAGGGACTCGTCGATATACTCGCCCCAGTTATAGATGTTCACAACGCCGGCGCTGTTTTCCGAACTGTCTCCGCAGGCAGAGAAAACAGTCAGCGCGAGAGCTACAATGAGGATGATGGGGATAATTCTTTTCAATTTGTTCTGTTCCTCCCGTAAAATATTATTTTCCGCTGCCGGCATCGGCCGAGAGCTTTTTGGCCGCGAGCCTCGCCTTCTTTTCCTGCGAAGCCTCGCGGACGTTTATTATGACAAGCAGCGCGAGCACTGTCACAAACAGTATGGTGGATATGGCGTTGATCTCAGGGCTGATACGCCTGCGGGTCATGGAATAGATCGTCATGGACAGGGTCTGCACCTGGCTGCCGGCGGTAAAGTAGCTGATAACAAAATCGTCGATGGACATTGTGAAAGCGATTATCATGCCGTTTACTATGCCCGGCGCGATCTCCGGTATGATGACCTTTATAAACGCCTGCATCCATGTGCAGCCGAGATCCTGCGCGGCCTCGAACAGGTTTTTGTCCAGTTGGTACAGCTTCGGCATCACAGACAGGATGACATATGGCACATTGAAAGTTATGTGCGCTATGAGCAGCGTACCGAAACCGAGGCGGAACCCGAAAAGCCCGCCGGCAAAAACAAAGAGCAGCGACAGTGAAACGCCGGTTATTATGTCCGCATTCATGACGGGGATGTTGTTGATCGTCAGAAGCGGGGTCCGCCAGCGACGGCGCATGTTGTACAGGCCAATGGCGGCCATTGTCCCGAATATCGTCGCGACGACGGCGGCTATTATTGACACCGCCAGGGTCGTTGACAGGGAAGAGAGCACCATGTCGTCATTGACGAGCTGCTTATACCAGTCGAAAGTAAAGCCAGACCAGATGGTGCGGCTTTTTGAGTTGTTGAAGGAAAAGACGATAAGAACGACGATAGGAGCATACAGGAACAGGAAGGTCAGTGCCAGCAGCAGCTTGCCGCCGGGGGACGTTTTACGTTTCATAGTATCGCGGCAGCCTCCTCTCCCTCGCCGAACTTATTCATGATGCTCATGCAGACAATGACAATGACCATCATGACAAGCGATATGGCAGAGCCCAGATGCGGGTTATACGCCGTGCCGAGAAACTGCATCTCGATAAGGTCGCCCAGCAGCATCTCCGTCCCGCCGCCGAGCAGTTTGGAGATGATGAAAGTCGAGACGCTCGGCACAAAGACCATCGTTATGCCGGACACCACGCCCGAGAGACTAAGCGGGAATATGACGCGCCGGAAAACGCGGGCGGAGTTGGCGCCAAGATCCTGCGCGGCCTCTATCACCGAGCGGTCAATCTTAACGATGACGGAGTAAATCGGCAGTATCATAAACGGAAGATAGTTGTATACCATGCCGAGCACGACCGCGCCCTGGGTGTTTATCATACTGAAATATTCGATGTCCGTGCCAAATATGCTGTTCCAGAGATCAAAAAAGCCGATTGACTGGAGAAAGCGGTTGATCAGCCCGGTATTTTCAAGGATACTCATCCACGCATAGGTGCGAAGAAGGAAGTTTATCCACATTGGCAGCATGATGAGCATCATGCAGATACGCTGCATGCCGGGCCCGGATTTGCTGAGCACATAGGCCACGGGATAGCCTATTATAAGGCACAGCACCGTCGCTATCAAAGCCAGCCAGAGGCTGCGGCCGAAAACCCCGGCATAGTCGAGCATATGCGAAAAATTGTTGAGAGTGAAGTCGCCGTCCGAATTGGTCAGGGCATAGACGACGACAAGTATTATGGGCACGACCACAAACAGCGCCATCCACAGGACATAGGGATAGGCGGAAAGGTGGTAACGGTGCCGGCTGAAGAAAGACGACAGCCACTGAAAACGGCCGCCGTTTTCCTGCGCGCCCGTGCTGGCGAGAGACTCCTTACGCATCGTCCTCACCCTCCTCGGGGTCGGCGCTCAGTTCGTCATACTCCGCGCTGTAAGAGCTGTAATCGCCGAACTTTCCGGAGTATTCGCTCTTCTTCATGATGTGGAAATCGTCCGGGTCGATCTTGACGCCGATACGGGAGCCGACCGGACAACTGTCCGTAGTCTGTATGAGCCACTTAAAGCCGTGGAAATCGACGATAATATCGTAATGCACACCCTTGAAAGTGATGTCCGTCACTATGCCGGTGAGCTGCCCCTGTTCCGGACTTACGATATCGATGTCCTCCGGGCGAATGACCACATCCACCGGCTCGTTTGGGGCAAAGCCGCCGTCGAGACAGGGAAAGTTGCGGCCGTACATCCTGACCACGCGGTCCTGGATCATCACGCCGTCGATAATGTTGCTCTCGCCAATAAAGTCGGCGACAAAGGCGTTTTTGGGCTCGTTATAGATGTCCGTGGGTTTGCCGATCTGCTGTATAGTGCCCTTGTCCATGACCACTATGGTGTCGCTCATCGTGAGCGCCTCCTCCTGATCATGTGTGACATACACGAAGGTTATGCCCACCTGCTGCTGGATCTTTTTAAGCTCGACCTGCATATCCTTGCGCAGCTTCAGGTCAAGCGCGCCGAGAGGCTCGTCCAGGAGCAGTACCTGCGGACGGTTTACGATCGCGCGGGCGATGGCGATACGCTGTTGCTGACCTCCGGACAGAGAGGTCACGCTGCGCTTGTCATAGCTGGAGAGGTTCACAAGTTCCAGCGCCTCTCCGACGCGGCGCTTGATCTCCGTCTCAGACAGTGCGCGGCTGCGCTTGCCGTTGTCGTCTTTCTTACGTATCCGAAGGCCAAAGGCCACATTTTCAAATACGTTCAGGTGGGTGAACAGCGCGTATTTCTGGAACACGGTGTTGATTTTTCGCTTGTGCGGCGGGACATCATTAATCCTCACACCGTCAAACAGGACATCTCCGGAGGTAGGCTTCTGAAAACCGCCGATAATCCTAAGGGTGGTTGTTTTGCCGCAGCCGGAGGGACCGAGAAGTGTGAGGAATTCCGAGTCGTTGATATAAAGGTTAATGGAATTCAGGACTATTTCATCATCAAACGTCATGAGGCAGTCTGCCAGACGTATGAGCTCTTTGGACATTATCCTCCCCCTTTTCACCGATTAGTTGATGGAACCAATATTACAGGTTATGACCGCAAAAGTCAATGGGATTTTACCTGCTGAAATACTTTTCGACAAAATCGACGGAAGTAACCTCAAAACGACGGCCTTTCATGTATTCCAGGGCATCCGCATCCGTCGTAAAATCAAAGGATAGCTTATAGGAGTACAGCGCCTGTCCGCTGCGTCCGTAGGCTCTGTTCCGGCGCTCGTCGCCATATTTTCCGTCGCCGAGCAGGGGATGGCCCGCGTGGGCCATCTGCGCCCTGATCTGATGCGTGCGCCCGGTAAGCAGGCGGCACTCGACGAGCGACAGCTCGCCGCGGGTTTCAATTGTCCTGTATTGTGTGACCGCGGTCCTCGCACCGGGTGTGGGCCGGTCATTTATAAATACCCTGTTTTTCTTTGCGTCTTTGAACAGATATCCCTCCAGCTGTCCCTCTGCCGGCCGCGGCCGGCCAAAAACGGCACACAGATAGTATTTGCCGATTTCACGCGTACGAATCTTCTCATTCATGATTCGCAGGGCCAGGGCGTTTTTGGCAGCGATCACGATGCCGCCGGTGTTGCGGTCGATGCGGTTGCACAGGGCCGGGGCGAAGGAATTTTCCCCATGGGGGTCCCACTCGCCTTTCCGGCAGGCATATGCCTGTATATTGGCGATGAGCGTGTTGTAATCCCACTTGCCCGCGCTATGGCAGAGCACGCCGGGTTTTTTATCCACGAGCAGAAGGTTCTCATCCTCATATACTATATCCAGCCGGGGAGCGGCTATTTTCAGATAGGCGTTGTCCTCCCGCGGCTGCTCAAAGAACTCGTCATTTATATAAAGCTGTATAACGTCTCCTTCGGATAGGCGCGCGTCACGTTTTGCGCCTTTGCCGTTAATCTTGATGCGTTTGAGACGGATGTATTTTTGCAGCAGGCTCTCCGGCAGAAGAGGGACCGACTTGCCGACAAATCTGTCAAGGCGCTGTCCAGCATCGTTTCTGTTAATGACAAGCTCTTTCATAAAGCATCACCGCCGGTATTCTAACACAAAGACAAATGTCAATTCAACTTGCCATTTGATTTTTTTCGTGATAAAATAACGCGAACGCGGATGCCGAAAAATCTGTCAACGGCTCAAAAATGCGCCGCGCCGTGCCCTGAATATGCTGAAGCACGGGGAAAAATCTTGTTGACAAGAGGTAGTCTTTCATCTATAATATCTAGGCGACTGTGTGAGGTGCGCCATGTTACTGGATCTTCATGAAATAATCGAAATGCCTGGTGAGTCCGTTTCGTTTTCGTGTGAACTTGGGACGGACAGGTTTGATTTTCCCTCCGTGGTCGAATTTATCTCCCCGCCGTATGCCGAGGGCCGCGTTGTCAACAGCGCCGGCGCGCTGCAGCTTTTGGGAGAGATAAAAACGAGGATGCTGTGCGTCTGCGACCGCTGCGGAGAGCAGTTTGAAATGGAAAAGACCACAGCTCTTGACGTTCCGCTTGCGGCGGAGCTTGTGGACGAGGAAAACCCCGATATCTTTCTTATCGAGGGCGACAAGCTCGATCTTGACGAGGTCCTGGGCACCTGCTTCATACTCGACATGGATTCCAAATTCCTGTGCAGGGAGGATTGCCGCGGCCTTTGTGAACGGTGCGGAGCCAACCTCAATCTCGGCCCATGCTCCTGCGGGCCTGAAATCGATCCAAGAATGGCTGTATTAGGACAGCTTTTGGATAATATAGAAGATAACAGTTGAAGCTGTCTGACCAGCTGTTGATTAGGAGGTGTCATTATGGCGGTCCCAAAGGGTAAAGTATCAAAAGCCAGAAGAGACAAGAGACGTTCTTCCCACTGGAAGCTCAAGACTCCCGGCATAGTTGCGTGCCCCAACTGCGGTGCGTACCATCTGCCCCATCGCGCCTGTAAGGCCTGCGGCACTTACAACGGCCGCACGGTCATCCAGGTAAGCGAGGCCAAAAACTGAAACAAGAAGCAGGGCGGGGAATTTTCCCGCCCTGCTTCCGTTTACAGGCAATTAACACCTAACGGAGCTGAGTAAATGACGAACACGGTTAAATCCGTCGACCCCGACAGCCCGCTGCGCCACAGAGTAAAGCCCGGATGGAAACTTATCAGCGTAAACGGCAATGAGATAAACGATGTTCTCGACTATAAATATCACACCTACGACAGTCGGCTCAGACTCGTTTTTAAGGACGAAGCAGGAAGAGAACATGGCGTAAAGGTGAAAAAGGATCTTGGCGAGGACCTCGGTATCGAGTTTGAGACATATCTGATGGACAGGGCCCGTTCCTGCGCCAATAACTGCGTGTTCTGCTTTGTCGACCAGACCCCAAGAGGTATGCGCCCAACGCTCTACTTCAAGGACGACGACGCGCGGCTGAGTTTTCTGATGGGTAACTATATAACGCTCACAAACCTGTCCGAGCGGGAGGTACAGCGCATATGCCAGCTTCATATAAGCCCTGTGAACGTCTCCGTCCACAGCACTGACCCGGAGCTTCGCGCAAAGCTGCTTGGAAACCGCTTTGCCGGTCGGGGGATAGAGATCATGAAACGCTTTGCCGCGGCAGGGATCGAGATGAATTGCCAGATCGTCTGCTGCCCGGGCCTGAATGACGGCGAGGCTCTGGAAAAGACCATGGCCGACCTTGAGGCGATGTATCCTCAGGTGCCGAGCGTTGCTATCGTACCTGTCGGGCTGACCCGCCATCGCGAGGGGCTGTATGAGCTCACGCCGTTTGACGAGCACACTGCCGCACAGGTGATACGCCAGGTCGAGAGCTTTGGGGAAAAGTGCCTGCGAAAACACGGTACCCGGATATTTTACTGCTCCGACGAGATGTATCTGAAAGCGGGGGTTGAAATACCCGACGATGAATTCTATGAAAACTATCCGCAGCTTGAAAACGGCGTTGGCATGCTCCGTCTTCAGCAGGAGGAGTTTACCGCGGCGCTGGGGCTTATGCCGGCGGCCGACGGCGAGCCGTTTTCCATTGCAACGGGTGTTGCGGCCCGGCCGTTTCTGGAAAAGCTTCTGGAAAAAGCAAGGCAAATGGATAGCAGAATAAACGGCAGAGTATATGCCGTTGAAAATGACTTTTTCGGCCACAGCATCGATGTTGCGGGACTTGTGACCGGCCAGGATCTGATCGCGCAGCTTCGCGGCAGGACGCTTGGCAGCCGGCTGCTTATTCCCGCGTGTATGCTCCGCCGCGATGAGCAGGACTTTCTCGACGATGTGAAGCTCGAGGAGGCGGCTGCGGCGCTAGGTGTGCCGATTTATCCCGTCTCTTCCGACGGTTATGAGCTGGCAGAGGCGGTGTTCGGCCTGCTGCCGCAGATACCGGAGCCCAGGCGAGGCGAGGACCCGGCAGAATATAATAAGTATAATCCGCCGGAGAAAGGGGAGTAGACAAAATGTCAAAACCGCTGGTGGCCATAGTTGGCCGACCCAATGTTGGAAAATCGATGCTGTTTAACCGTCTGGCCGGCAAGCGCCTGTCGATAGTCGAGGACACCCCCGGAGTAACGAGGGACAGGCTGTACGCGCAGACGGACTGGAACGGCAGAAAATTTGATATAGTCGATACCGGCGGCATTGAGCCGACGACCGATAACGAGATACTCCTTTTCATGCGCGAGCAGGCAAGCATCGCCATATCCGCGGCGGACGTTATCGTACTTGTTACTGACATCAAAACCGGCGTTACAGCCGCCGACGAAGATGTGGCCACGATGCTCAAGAGATCCGGGAAACCGGTGGTGCTCGTCGTCAACAAGATGGATTCCACAGGAATGACGAATCCTGCGATATATGAGTTTTACAGCCTGGGGCTGGGCGATCCGATCGCTCTCTCGGCAGTGCATGGGCACGGCACCGGCGATATGCTCGACGCCTGTGTGGCGGCATTCCCTCCGGAGACTGGGCAGGAAGAGGAGGATGACCGGATAAACGTCGCGGTCATCGGCAAACCGAACGTCGGCAAATCATCGCTCGTGAACCTCATCCTTGGAGAAAAGCGCGTTATCGTCAGCGACGTTGCCGGCACGACGCGTGATGCGGTCGACACCCCGGTCGAAAACAAGTACGGCAAGTATACTTTTATCGACACTGCCGGTATTCGCCGGCGATCAAAGGTGGATGACAGAATAGAGAAATTTTCTGTCCTGCGTGCGCAAATGGCCATAGAGCGTGCCGATGTGTGCCTTATCATGATAGATGCGCGTGAGGGGGTCACGGAGCAGGATACCAAAATTGCGGGACTTGCGCATGAGGCGGGCAAGGCCTCGGTCGTAATTGTGAACAAGTGGGACCTCGTCGAGAAAGAGACGGGGACGATGGAGAAGATACGCAAGCAGGTTCTGCGCGATCTTAGCTTCATGAGCTATGCGCCGGTGCTGTTTATCTCGGCGTTGACAGGACAGAGGACAGAGCGTATATTTGAGCTTGTCAATTATGTCCATGAGCAGAGCTTGACACGCATCACCACCGGTATGCTAAATGACGTGCTGGCAGACGCGCAGGCGCGGGTACAGCCGCCGACTGACAAGGGCCGCCGGCTGAAGATCTATTACATGACGCAGACCGGAGTGAATCCGCCATGTTTCGTCGTGTTCTGCAACAGTGCGGAGCTGTTCCATTTTTCATATCAGCGTTATATTGAAAACCAGATCCGGTCCGTGTTCGGTTTTGAAGGAACGCCGATACGGCTTGTTGTACGTCAGAAGGGAGATAAGGAACGGTGACAGTATTCTTACTTATTGTAATTGCGATCGAGTCATATGTGATTGGCGGCGTCAACGGCGCAATAATCGTGTCTAAGTTCCTTTATCATAAGGATGTGCGCAATTATGGCAGCGGCAATGCGGGACTGACGAATTTTTACCGGGTGTTCGGGCCGTTCGGGGTTGCGCTTGTGTTGGGGCTGGATATTGCAAAGTCAGTCGTCGCGGTGCTCATAGGAAAGCTGCTGATGGGTATAGTCGGCGCCCCGACAGTGGGCACGGTTTTTTCCGGCTTTTGCCTTATGCTGGGCCATGTATATCCGATATTCTATGGCTTCAAGGGCGGGAAGGGCGTTTTGTGCGGCTGTGTTGTGACGTTTATGGTCCGCTGGTGGATAGGCGCGCTATGCCTGCTGGTGTTCTTTGTGGTTGTGATATTCACACGGTATGTCTCCCTGGGCTCGATGGCGGGCTCCATAGTATTTGCACCGCTGGTCTGGATAGCGGGGCTTGGCGGTCTCGAGGGCCTGCTGGCGCTGTTTTGCGCGCTGCTGTTGGTGTTTGAGCACCGCTCTAACATCCGTCGGCTGATAAACCACACAGAGCCGAAATTCGATTTTAAGCATCCGGAACGCAGAATAGAGAAGGACAGTTTCTGAAGACAAAAATCATGCGCGGCGCCCAGCGGCGCCGCGCTCGTGAAAATCGGATGTTTTGAAAAATAAGTGTTGACAATCGCGGTGCACGCTGTTATACTTTTTTTGCAGTTTGGCCCACCGCCAAAGAAAAACGTGGGGGTATAGCTCAGCCGGGAGAGCGCTTGAATGGCATTCAAGAGGTCAGCGGTTCGATCCCGCTTATCTCCACCAGAAACTGGCCGAAATTTGGAAAAGCCTTGAAATCATACGATTTCAAGGCTTTTTCTTTTTCTAAAGCGGAACCGCAGTATTTGCTATTCGTGCCTGTGCCCTGTTCCAAAGCCCGGATACAATGATTGTTTCTATGCGGGAGACAGGGCTTTTCTCCGACAGTATAAACAGCTACACACGTGTCCTGAGTCAGTCCCGGCAATGAATCACCGGGTTTCGTGAACTGTCATGAATGTAATGAGATTGTGATCGGGCCTGATTCCTCGGGATCTTCTGAACAAAGCGCAGACAGAGTATTGTTCCCCCATGCAAGTATATCACCGTTTGTTTTTTGAGCAAGTACATGCGTTGAACACATATCTACTGAGCCAATTTCATCCATCAATTTTTGTGGGGCCTCATAGTAGGTCCCGGATAGGATATCATAACCGTAACACCAAAGTTCGTTCTGTTTTGCTATATAAAGTAGGCTGTCTTTCCCATCTTGTAGTCCAGAGACACAAAAAATAACTTCATCTGCCATTTGTTCTGGTCCCTGATCGAATCCTTTTCCCCAAACCCAAAGCGTGCCATCCTGTTTTACATCAGAAGAAAGGCCATCGCCTGCTGAGGCGAAAACGACACTGTCCATGATAGCTACTGGTTCGGTAATTTGCCCTGAGCCCTCAGGAAATACCTGTCCATTCTCATTATGATTACCTTCACCCCACAGGGTCCCCTCTCCGTCTATTGCAAGCCAATAACCTGTGCCGCAGGTGACGAAGGAGATGTTTTCTAACAATAATTCAGGTTCATGTATGGAATCCTTAAAGCTCCAAAGTTTATTATCGGAATCTACCGCAAGAAGTTCGGTGCCACTTATATCGCACGCAATAATGTATTTTTTTAATATCCTGCTGCTAAAAATAGGAGGAAAATCCCCCGACACGCTTCTCATCAAAGCGTGTCGGGGGATTTTTGGCTTAAATATTCCATCGGGAACTTCCCTGAACCGGGTTACGCTGTCTCGAATTCTTCAAATGGCATTACCACATTTGCCCGTAGAAAAGGTCTGCCCCCGGATGCTCCTGCCGATAGTAATATTTCCACTCCATGTGAATGTCAAACAAGTCATACATAAGGTCGCTGTCAATATCCCGCTGTCCATACATTTCTGCCAACTCCGGCATGGTGGGCGTACGAATCCGGCGCAGCAGCTCCTGCTCAATCAGCTCATCCTAGACATTTACAGGCGTGGCATAGAATTTCTCCAAATCCATCTCTTCAACACGCATGCCGACATGAATCAGATGATAATTTTTTGTTTCTTCTTTGAACTTTGGGGACCGTATGTGCTCCAGCCACTCTGCACGGGTTTTCAGACGGTACATATCCGAGCAGCGGTATTTTTCAGGGAGTGCATAAAACTCCGCCTTGTGCAGCCGTTCGGATTCTGGCGTCAGGACATCGCTTTTGTTCAGGATAGGCCGGTATGTCAATTGCTTTTCCCCAGGCAGCGATTCCAGAATCTCTGTGATTTCGTCCAGGTAGGGGAGCGTGCTTCTGGATACGAACAGAACATGGACATTCTGCATGTGGTGCTTTGCGATGGCTTTTACAGAGTTTATCATCAGCGAATAATCGCCTTTTCTCCCGGCAAACCAGTCGTGAAAGTCTCTTGTGCCGTAAAAGGTCGTATAGCAGGTTTTGTAACCGGCCTCGCTGACTTTCCGGAAAAATTCGTCCAGTTCTTCCGGCGTGCGCATCCGCATCCCATTGAAGGAAGCCCCGTATCTGGCATAGAGGTTACCGACAAGATGCATCATGTCAAAATTGCCTTCGAAGTCCTCGCAATCGGCGGCACCGAAGGTGATCATCATATTTTTGTAGTTGTGTGTCTGCTTCCAGTCCCAGATTCGCATAACAACGTCTTTCGCCACGGAATATGGCACAATATCTTGCTGGGTGGACAGCTTCTCACCGGCTCCGCCGCCGCCTCTGCCCTTGCAATGCTTGCAGGCGCACTGACACGGAAATGCGACAAAGCCTACGCTGACTTTCTTCAGGTTTTTGTAAATGTAATCCATTTGCAACCGCGATTGATTAAATATTCTACTCGGACCAGCCTTTGTTGATTCGAACCAGCAGGACAAGAAAGACTGGCGTGCCAATAATAGCGGTGACAATGCCGATGGGAATTTCATAAATCCGCAGCGCCCGGCTGACGATATCACATGCAATCAGGAAGATTGCGCCAATTAGAAAAGAGCAGGGAATCAGCTTCCTGTTGTCCGGGCCGATAATCAGCCTGGCCATCTGCGGGACGATCAGGCCAATCCAGCCAATCATGCCGCAGGTCGCCGCAGAGATTGCAGTGATGAGGGTTGCGCACACAATCAGGCAGAGCCGGGTTTTTCTGGCGTCTACGCCCAGCACTCTGGCCTCTTCGTCGCCCAGGGAGAGAAGATTCAGCTTCCATCTCATTCGGTGTATCACCGCATAACAGATGCCAATGACGGGGATCAGCCAGAGCAGGTCGGAGGATTCTATATCTGCCAAGGAGCCCAGCAGCCAGAACAGCAGGTTCAGGATACGCCCGTCCTGCCAGTTCCCGTCCTTTGCCAGCGTGTACTGTACCCAGGTAAAAGCGGCGGAAAACAGGCTTCCAACTACGGTGCCGGCCAGGACAAGCAAAATTGTGGGGTTGCCGCTGAATATGCGGCTTACCAGGTAGGTGAGGGCAACGGCCAGCAGGGCACCGGCAAAGGCCATGATGCTTGCAGGGCCGCGCCCCCATTCCAGCGCCGCGGCAATAATGGCACCGAGAGACGCCCCGGCAGATACGCCCAAAATGGATTCGGACACCAGTGGATTTTTAAATACGCCCTGATAACTGGCGCCGGTGACGGCTAGTCCACCGCCGATGAGGAGGGCACCGATAATGCGCGGGATTCGGAGCTGCCACAGCACGAGCAGAGATGTTTCCTCCCAGGAGGAGGGGATTGGGTTCTGCAGCGTGACTGAAAATCCAAGCGCGCTGGTCAGATGGCGGATGAGCCAGAGGATGGCCTCAAAGATTCCCCATATTGTGCCTTTAAGTACATTTTCCGGGGATATATTATAGACACCCATGTGCAGAGAGACAAGGACAATCACGGCCAGCAAAATAAAGAGAAGCATGTAGACTTTTTTCTTTTTTCGCTTCTCGGCTTGCAGTAACTCCAGTCCGTAGACCGGCCCTGTGCTTACATATCCTTTTTCCATGGCGGGCTACTCCTGTTTTTTGGCCGAAGAGCCGTCGGAATGTCCGAACAGCATGTCCCGGGTTCCCTGGATTTTTGGCACACAAATCTTTTGCTCCTGGCCGTCTTCATCTTGGTAGGCAATAATGCGAATATCCGCATTATAGGCGGTTCGCAAGTTTTCTTCCGTTACAACGTCGTCCGGAGACCCAACGGCAATAAAGTTTCCCTTGGCCATAACGGCTGCCTTGTCACAGACCATAAAGGCATGGTCCGGATCATGCGTTGTCATGATGATGCCAACGCCGTGTGTCTTCATGCTGCGTATAATCTCCAGCGTAACCATCTGCTTGCCATAGTCGAGGTGGGAAGTCGGCTCGTCCAAGATGATAAACTCCGCCTCCTGGGCAATGGCCCGGGCCAGCATAACCAGCTGAAGCTGCCCGCCGGAGAGCTGGGTGCAGGGCCGGTCAACCAAATCCTGCAGGCCCAGGAGTTCGATGGCCATACCACATTTTTCATAGTCCTCCGGCGTAGGCCTGGCCATGCTGTTCAGATAGGGCATTCTGCCCATCAGCACCATGTCCAGTACCTTGTATGGAAACGCAAGGGAGTAAGTTTGGGGTATATAGGCGATAATTTTGGCCAGCTCGGAGGGACGGTATGCCTCCACGTTTTTCCCATCGATACAGATGCTGCCGGACTTCAGTTTATGTAAATTTAAAATTGCCTTTAAAAGCGTGGATTTGCCAATTCCGTTGGGGCCAAGTATGCAGAAAATTTCCTCGCTGGTGATGGTTTCATTGAGGTCAGAAAAGATGTCTGTCTTTCCGTCATAGGAAAAGGCGGCATTTTGGATTTGAATTTCTCTCATATTATGACCACCCCGCTTTCTGCCGGATCAGCGCCAGCAGGAAAATTGGTGTGCCGACCATAGCCGACAATACGCCGACGGGTACTTCTCCAGAGGCCGGAACACGGACTATCATATCAATTACCATCAGGAAAATACCGCCGGCAAAAAAGGAGCAGGGGATTAAGCGGCGGTTATCCGGCCCGGCGATCATCCGGACAATCTGAGGTATCATCAGGCCAATCCAGCCAATAGTCCCACATTCGCTGATGACCACTGCGGTTATGACTGTTGATGCGAGGATGATAATGAACCGTACCCTGCCGGTATGAATCCCCAGAGACCTTGCCTGCTCTTCCCCCAGGGACATGCCGTTCATTCTGCCGCGCTGACTCATTATCAGGGTGCCGCCAAGGAGTAGAGTAAAGAACAGCACTCCCATGTTTTGGGCATCCAGCCGGGAGAGGGAGCCCATCAGCCAGAACATAAAATCCGACATTTGGCTGGAAATTGGATCTGCCATATAGCGGAGGATGGAATACCCGGCGCTGAGAAGACTGCTGAGTACGGTACCGACCAGGACAAGGGTCAATGTGGGGTTGCCCCGAAGCAGGTGTCCAATGAGATAGACGGCCAGGACAGTGGCAGCTGCAAAGACGAATGCCAGTGTATAGGTCATGGAATGTCCCAGCTCCAGAACAACAGCCAGCATGGCCCCAAAACAGGCCCCGGAGGATACGCCTAAAATGGATTCGGAGACAAGGGGGTTGCGGAAAACGCTTTGGTAGCTGGCTCCGGATATGGCCAGCCCTCCGCCCGCCAGCATGGCGCCCAGGACCCTGGGCACCCGAATTGACAGCAGAACCAGCGTAACCCTGCTGTCCCAGGTTACCGGAATCGGGTTGGGGATGGTGTAGGTGAGGTTGAGCCCGGGAATCCGCGTGGGCAGCTCCAGCAGCCAGATGCACTTGTCGGCAATCCCCCAGAGCAGGCAGCGGAACACGTCTCCCGGAG
This sequence comes from uncultured Oscillospiraceae bacterium, assembly GCA_964609305.1. Lineage (GTDB taxonomy): Bacteria > Bacillota > Clostridia > Oscillospirales > Oscillospiraceae > CAKSXP01. The sequence goes on along the minus strand of CAZSRK010000031.1, from coordinate 8,414 downwards.
ATGTATAATATTTTCCGGTTAAAATACACCAGCAGAAAGCGGCGGCGAATACGGCGGCAAGGACTACGTATAGAATTTTGCTGCGTCTGCGTTCCTTGGCGGCCAGGGCTTCCCCGTAGGAAGGTGCAGCCGCCACAACAGATTCATTTTCCATAGGATTTTTCTCTCCGCTCTGCACAAATGGGAATTGAGCGGTGGCCGGAACCGCCGGCCGCCGCTCGCTGGGAATACCTTTTATTACTGAATAAACTGTGCTTCGTTCAGGGTGATTGCAGACCCCTCCAACATGGTGGCAATTTCTTCATCTGTCGCCTGATAGCCATACCACTCAAGGCCAAAGTCACGGATAACGTCCTCCATAGCAGGGCCGGTATAATCCTCACCATAGAGTGTGGAGCACGTCCAGTACATCAGCATGATGATAGTGGGGAAAGTGCTGGGAGCCATGCCTTGGAAGTCCGACATGACGGTGTAGAAGTTGCCTTCCTGATAGGCGCGGGTGCTGGTAAAGACAGGGTTTGTCAAAAGCTCTTCGTCTGCGACCTGTTTGCTGCGGAAATTGATAATAATGTCTGCGTCGTAGGCGGCTACGGCCTCCATGTCTACTTCGACATAATCGGGCTCGTCATAGCATAGTGTGGCGCCGGTCCGCTTGATGCACTCGATTGTCTCCGCAGTATTGCCCTGGAGCCGGTAAGTCCCGTTGCTCATGGACCAGATGGCCAGTACGGTTACATCCTCCAAGGGCTCATAATCGTCATAAATCGTCAGGGCGTCGTAATAAGTATCGATCAGGGCATAACAGTTGTCTGCAATTTCGCCTCCGAAAATCTCAGCAGCCAGTCTGTAAAAATCCATTACGCCTTCGGAGTTGGGAGGATAGCAGCAGACCGCAGGCAGACCGCAATTTTCAATCTGGGCAATGCGCTCATCGTTCGGATCGTTGGTGCGCAGAAAGACAATATCTGGATCACAGGCGATGAGTGTTTCCTGGTCAACTGTTCCACCGCCATCGGTAAAGCAGATATATTCATAACCTGTAATGCCCGGATAGAGGAGCTCCTGGGAGGCGTCAGTCTCCCGGTAACCGGTGAGATAGCCTTCCACAGCGCCTGCATAGCTCAGTAGGTAAGGCTCGTTTGAATTCGCTGCATAGCTGGTGATGGTAGCAGGAATTTCCACTTCGCGCCCCAGCATGTCCGTAATGACGCGAGTTTCGCCTTCTGCTTCAGGAGCCTGAGTCTCTTCACTTTCCTGGGGCGCTTGCGTAGCAGGCGCCGCAGTGGCGCTATTGCCGTCTGTGCTGGAAGCGCACGCACACAGGGAAAACACCATAGCTATTGCCAAGAGAAGCGCAATGATTTTTTTCATAGCTTTGATTCCTTTCCATTTTGTGTTTTTATTGTTAAATGCCCGTATCGGGCATAATAACCGCCTTTGGCTGTTTTTCAGGCATCTTCATGCAGCTGCGCCGCCCCCACCGGGCAGGTCATGACGCACATTCCGCAGCCTGTGCAGAGCGCAGGGTCAACAACGTACGTTTCTTCCCCCCTGTGAATTGCCCGGGTGGGACAGCGGGCAGCGCAGTGCCCGCAGTTTATACAATCAAAACTGATTTTTGCTGCCATAGTACCTGCTCCTTACAAAACAAAAATAAAATTGCCTCCCCTTTCGTTGTGAAAAGGAAGCAAACATAAGCAACCCAGCCGACCAAGCGCCGGCCTGCGGCGTTTGAGAAGCAAAAAGCCGGTATGTTCATCCTTTTCAAAACGGAAGGCGTGGATGTTTCCGTCGCACACCCTGTGAGTCCAACGACTCAGTTTCCAAATCCATAGGCCGAGACAGCCCTTAGGAAAGGGAAATCGGATTCTTGTTCATTCGCATCTAAAATACAAGATAAATCGACTGCTGTATGTTGCAAATGTAACTTTTCGAAAAAATTTTTTTATGTTATAATCCATATCATCAGACAAAGAGGAAAGGCGGATGAAAAAGATGGATAGCCGTGGGGCAATTTATGCAGTGCTGCCTCGTCTGCAGTTTACCAGCGGTGTACCGGATACCAAATATGAGCTGCTGCTGCGCCTTTTTCGCTTCAGAGAACGGGTATATCAAAAGGACGCGATGATTTTTATGTCCGGAACCTCTGCCGCGGTTTTTGGCGCGCTAGTCGCAGGTCGGGTACAGAGTACCAGCTTTGACTTTCTCGGCAACAAAAAAATTATTGCAGAGTATCACGCATGGGAATGCTTTGCCGTCACCAACGTCAGCTGCAGCATTGGCGAATATGCATTTGATTATGTTGCTGCCGAGCCGGGCAGGGTGCTGCTTTTTGATATAACAGAAATTTTTCAGCCGACCGCTGCATTTGCCATGTCGGACAGGCTGCTGGCAGCAGAGCGGATGCACAATGAGTCTGTCCGGCAAAGCCAGCGTTATGAGAGGCATATTACTGCCATGTGTGGACGGACGTTGCGGGAAAAGCTGATGGCTTTCCTGGCCGACCGTATTCGTGAGAATGGCTCCCATGAGTTTTCCATTGATTTTTCCCGCCAGGAGCTGGCAGACTACCTTGGAGTAAACCGCAGCTCCCTTTGCCGCGAGCTGAGCATACTGAAGGAGCAGGGACTGTTGAAATGCTCCGGGAAGAAATTTCATATTATCATGGACCACGACTATATGATGGATTAAAAAGGCTCCAAAAAAAGTTTTCCACCTATTTCTTTCAACAGCGAAAGAAACGGGTGGAGCCCAAAGAAGCACCGTCAAAAGGGGACAGCTTTTCATCATCCGAAGGACGCTCAGTTGTCGCCGAAGGGGACGATCTTGGAGGTCTTGGGGGAGATGCCCTCAATAAGCATGCGGATCGAAGAGCCCCAGCGGGATTTCCCCTCCGGGCCTGTGTGTATTAACACTGATATTTCTTGCAAAGCTGTATCAGGAAGCCAGCCAGAAAAGGCCTCCTCGGCTGGCTTCCTATAGGAAAATTACTGATTACATTTTCGCTTTATCTGGTCTTTTGCGCAGACTCAGCATACCTTTTTTGCAGTTTTTCCTGATTACGGAGAAAGCGTATTATCTTAAACCATGAGACGTTTTTGCATATCCTTATCGGTGATTGTACATGCTCAAAAGCTGGTTGAGCAAGCCATCAAATAATAATGATTGTGATTGTAATCAAACCGGCCAACTTCTGTCATGCCGCCTTTTCGTGTATGGGCGGCGTAGGAGCGGGAATTGAGCTGATTGATAAAGGTCGCCATGATGGGATAACGGTCACGCATGCTGGCAAGGGATGCAAAGAATGTTTTTTCAAAGATGCCGTTGCTGCGGTATTTCTGATCCACACATACAGGGCCGTATTGGTATGAGTTCTTTGTATCAAGCTGTTGGCCCTCAAAGCGGAATTTGGGAAGTTCCTAGATCATATAAGCGAAGAACGGCCATTCAGACCAGAATTCCCAGGATGCCGCCAACGAGAAAGCAACAATCCTGTCCCCATCCTTTGCAATCGTGACGCCGTTTTCCTGTTCAATGAGCGCCGCCATCTGCGGCTCCGTCATATTCGTTGTGACAAATCCCTGGCTCTTGTCTGTGACATTGTCAACGTGGTTAGCTTTCAGCAATGCCAGCACACCCGGGATATCCTGTAAAGTTGCTTGTGTGATTTCCATTTTCATTCCTCCATTACTGTGTCGACAAGTACTCTGATATGAATTTACATGATGTCCAACAGAGGGACAGATGCGCTCCTGCCCTTCTATATCAGGGAAAGTCCCGTACATCCCAGATCTATAGGCATGATTTGCTCTTCCGATACCATATGCACCACGGACTTCAAAAAACGCTCTGCGGTATCTTCGCTTACGCTTCCCTCTGCAAAGCGCTTCTGAATACAGTCACACTTCTGTCAATATCCTCATTCGTGGTTGCATGGGAGCAAATGCTCACACGGATCACGCTGCGGCCTTTCCACTTGCTCCTGCTGCACCAGCAGACGCCGCTGTTCTGAATGGCGTGGAGGACAGTTTCCGTCTTGGCGTCTGTTTCGCAGGCAACCATGAATTGATTGAAGAACACGGGATTGACTAAGCAGAAACCGACAGCTTTTAATTGATCCGCAAAATACTCCGTCCTTTCGCAGAGGGTATCAATGAGCTGCTCCACGCCGTTCATCCCTAGGGTTTTCAGTACGGCCCACAGCGGGATGGCTCTGGCCCGGCGGGACATCTCCGTGGTGTACAGCATCCCGTCACGGTGCTTTCCATAGGAAATATAGGAGCCGCTGGCCCGGAGCGCAGATACAAGGGCATATCTGCGGCGGCACAGTACGATCCCGCAGTCATATCCAGCATTCAAGGTTTTGTGAGCATCCACAGACCACGAATCCGCCTTTTCCATGCCCTTTACAAAATGGCGGTATTTCCTGGAGGCTGCTGCCCACAGGCCGAAAGCTCCGTCGATGTGTACCCATGCTCCGGCTTTTTTTGCCTTATCACAGATCTCATCTATGGGATCGTAGCTCCCGCCGTTTACATTTCCGGCCTGCAGGATGCACAATGTACTGCTGTCCATCTCAGGTATGGCCTCTGCCCGTATCCGTCCATATTCGTCTGTGGGGAGCGTTGTGACTTCCTCCCATCCAAAGCCCAGGACAGAAAGTGCCGCTCCTACAGAAGCATGGGCATCTTCACTGACCATGATGCGAAGTGTCGGGGCGTTTCTCAGTCCATTCTTCTTTACATCATAGCCCAGCCCATCCAGCAAACTGTTCCTTGCGGCGGCCAAAGCACAGAGTGTAGCGTTGGAGGAGCCGGTGACAAGCCCCATTGCTGTTCCCTGTTCCAGGCCCAGCAGTTTCACGATCCACTGCTCACAGACGTCCTCCAATTTTGCGGTAACAGGGGACATGGCGGCCAGAGCGCCGTTCTGGTTCCACGTATCCGCGAGCCACCCGGCGGCGTGAGCAACTGGCAGTAATCCGCCGTTGACGAATCCGAAATACCGTCCGCCGATCTGCGCCGTTGTTCCATTTGCGCCGACTGTGTGCAGAAGTTCCAGTACAGAGAGAGGGTCGGAGCCCCTGAACGGCAAGGGCTCGTCAAATTTTTCCAGAGCCTCAAGGCTTTTGCTGTCAGGATAGACAGATACCCGGTCAATGTTATTGATGTATTCTAACGAAGAGCGTTCCGCGTATTCTAATAGTTCCTGATATTGCTCCATTTTTCATCCACCATTCTGAATATCTATCTTACATCTTGTTTTTTTTCAGTATATACTATTACCGTCAATAACGGAAATAGATGTTTATTATACTAACATGCGGAAAGGTTATTCTACAAATGAATCGTTATATTGCTTTACAGAAAGTCGTGGAAGTTGGAAGTTTTACAAAGGCCGCAGAGCTTCTCGGCTATACACAGCCCGCACTCAGTCAGATGATCGCATCTCTGGAACGAGAATTGAATATTAAACTCCTGTATCGCACCAGCCATCGAGTCTGTCTGACCATCGAGGGTGAACGAGTTTTTCCGGCACTACAAAAAACGGTATCTCAGTATCTTTCCATGCAGGAGATCATAAAGGAGATACATGGCTTGGAATCCGGTGTTATCCGTATTGGTACCTTATCCAGTATCTCCTGCCACTGGATGCCTCCGCTGATTCGGGATTTTCAGGAGCAGTATCCTAATGTGGAGTTTGTGCTCCATCAGGGGGATAATAACAGCATACCGGAATGGGTACGGACAGGCGCTGTGGATTTTGGTTTCGTCAATATGAGCGTTTATAGCGGAAAGGCTCTTTTTCTGAAAGAGGGGGAATACCGGGCAATCCTGCCGCTGGAGCATCCTCTGGCTGGGCAGGAGGCTGTCACGCTGGAACAACTTGCAGAATATCCATTTCTTGTTATCGAGGAAGGGCGTGAAAGCAGACCGTTGGAGGCATTTCGGGAACGAGGGCTGGAACCGAGGGTTCGTATGCGGATCCACGATGACTATTCCATCATGTCGATGGTGGAAAACAAATTAGGGGTCAGCATCTTGCCGGAGCTGGTTTTGAGAAAGACCAACTATCAGGTTGCCATTCGCCCGCTCTCACCGCCTGTTACAAGAAAGCTGGGATTGATCGCAAAAGATAAGAACGAGCTGCCGCTTGCTAGCAAGCGGTTTATTGATTTTATCTGCCAAAACATAGCCACGCTTCCATGAACATCCCCTACGGGCACAAGAAAGACCCGGACAGGCCCAAGGACTGGCTGGCGGACGAAGCGGCAGCTATGGTAGTCATGTACATCTTCATCTCCAACGACCTGATAGGTTTTATCCCGCTGAATGAATTGACGAAAGTGGAAACGGTATGACCCGTAGGCCATGCCACTTCTCTCAAAACACGATTACTCTCTTATGCGCCCCTGACTTGTATCCGGGGCTTGGATTTTTTATATTCATTTTTCCCGGCCCGTGCCGCGTCAGTTGTATGGAAGTGCGGAGCAGATAACTGGATGCAGACGGCGGGATACGGCAGCAAAGCGTTGCGCTCATCTAAAACAGCGCAAAACAACGGCCGTCGACCCTTGGAGAGGGCGACGGCCGTTGAATATATGAACAACTATTGGTTTACATAATAATATAATACCAGAGAAAACCCGCTTTATTTCCATAGCATGTGTTACTATTTGGAAACACGGCGCCGTTATCAGGTGTTTTTGATGATTATCTGCTCTATCACATCGGCCGCATGCTCACACAGGTCGCAGCAGTTTTCCAGACTCTCATAGACCGCTTTGTTGCCAAGGAGCGTTACCGTGGAAATGGCCGGGGATGAAAAAAGCTTGTGCAGAGCTTCCGTATAAATGATATCGCCTTCGATTTCGATATCGTTGACCTTGACAAGCTGTGCCCGGAGCGTCTGCGGCTTTTTGAAGTTTTTAAGCTTTCCGGCTGCACTGTACAGCGCGTTGACACAGCGGTTAACGACCTTGGACAGCTCGGCAGCCTGTTCTGGGACCTCCACGATATGGTACATATAAAAATCCAGAACGACCTCATCGAGTGCGTCGGTGATGTCATCGATAATCTGCACAAGGCCGAGAATATCCTCCTGGTCAATGGGGGTGATAAACTCGGTGTACAGCCTTGTCAGGATATCGTGATGGATCCTATCCGCAGCATTTTCTATCTCGTGCATCTGCTCACGATAAACCAGAATATCCTCCACACGGAACTTGCACAAAATCTCCTCCAGGAGGTTTGAGGCATCAACGCAGTATTGGATCTGCTGCTCGATAAGCTTGAAATAATCGTTGTTTTTCTTTGCCATTGAACATTCTCCTTATGCAAATAACATCAAAAAGAGCTTGGCCATCCCAAATCCCAGCAGACCACAGCCGGGGAAAGTGAATACCCAGGTGAGAACCAGCTCTCTGACCACGCTCCAGTTGACGTTGCTGATCCTGCGTGCGGCGCCAACACCCATTATAGCCGTGGTCTTGGTGTGCGTGGTGCTGACAGGCATCCCGGTCAGGGAAGAAAGCAGAAGGCAGATGGTCGCCGAGAGATCTGCCGCAAAACCCTGATATGGTTTGAGCTTTACCATATCCATGCCCACGGATTTAATTATCCGGTATCCACCGATGGAGGTGCCCAGCCCCATGACCACCGAGCAAAGGATCATGAGCCATACAGGCACTATAAATGTGGAGGTATCGGCTTGTCCATTGGCAAAGGCTGCGCCCAAAAGGAATATCGCCATAAATTTCTGCCCGTCCTGAGCGCCATGCATGAAGGCCATTGCTGCGCCGCCGGCGACCTGGGCCGCGGAGAAAAATCGTTCGGTCTTCAGCCGGTTGCAGTTTCGGCACAGAAGCGCCGTGAGCTTCGCGATGGCAAAGCCGAACCCAAAGCCCAGAAGCGTGGAAAAGAGGATACCGTATATGACCTTGATCCACTCTGAGCCGTTGATGCCGGCAAAACTGTTATGTATGGCGACAGCAGCGCCGGAGATGCCGGCGATAAGCGCATGGCTCTCGCTCGTTGGGATGCCAAAATACCACGCAGCCGTTGCCCATATCACGATAGCCGCCATCGCGGCGCACAGGGCGATCAGCGAAAGACGGGCATCCCCGCCGAAATCCACCATGTTATATATCGTCATGGCAACGGAGGCGTTGATGGCGGTCATCACAAAAACGCCCAGGAAGTTGAATACCGCAGCCATGATGATGGCGCTTCGCACGCCGATGGCCCTTGTAGAAACACAGGTAGCGATAGCGTTGGGCGCGTCGGTCCAACCGTTCACCAGTATGACACCAAGGGTCAGTATGGTAGAGACCAGCAGCATGGGATTGCCCGACATTTGGTCGATATATTCAAGCATACTTATAACAACACCTCACAACACCTCGGATAATGCTC
>CAZSRK010000030.1:0-25327 GCA_964609305.1 uncultured Oscillospiraceae bacterium | reverse complement strand
TTTTTTCATTTTCCCTATTCTGCTTGTCCTTTGTGTTGTGCCAAACGTGGATTTTACTGTCGGCACAACGATGACGTCATATTTCCTCACAGAAGGTCTTGAAATTCTACCGGCAGACAATATTGTTGGATTGCTGTTTTTGATCTTTTCAGTATTGTTGCTCAGCAGTATTTTCTTCGGCTCCAAATCCAGCGGAACGGTTTTCTGCGGTACAATGGCGGCCTTCTCCATTTTTCTGTTCGTTAAGTGCTTGTGTGCGGTACTTTTTGCGGTCTGCGGAGCGACGGATGATTTACTCCTGTTGGGCAGCCGGATCGCGGCGTTGTGCCTTATGGTCGTACTGGAGTTCACTCCATTTTTCGGACTTGTCCATCGGCTCGTCCAAAGAAGCGATTTCACGGATTTGATTGTGTCCGCCAATATTACGGTGCTTCTTGTGGCAGTGCTTTCTATCCTCTCTTTTGATGTGGATCGAATTCTTGCCCATCTGTGGGTGCTTATATTTTTAATCCTTGCGGTGCTGTTGCTGGACAGTATATTGCTGTTTCTGCATCAGCGGCGAACGCAGGAGCAAAGGCGAATCCATAGATAACTCCTTTCACAAATCAGAATATCGCGGAATATTCGCCATCGGGACATAGGCTGGAGCAGGACACGGCGATCAGAGCGGAGCTGCGCCGTCCCTCAACGGTCATCTCATCAGGCCGGAAAGCCGGCAGCAGGCCCGACTCCGTGCCAAGAGCGGAATAGGGTACAAGGCGGAACCGGCCGCGGCAGGCTGGCGAGTCGGACAGTGCAAGGAACATTTCAAGCGGGTCGCGCATCTCAAAACAGTTGCGGCATTCCTCGGGAAACAGGGGCGATACCGCGTCCGCGTCCGCCACACACACGGAAAGCCCGCTGACCAGGTCGTAAAGCCCGTTTCCGGTGTCACGCAGGGCGAGAAATTCAGTTTGCCTTCCATCCAGCCGCGCAGTGACGCGCAGCTTTTTGCGCGAAGCTTTGTCTGTCGCGCGGTGAAAGACAAGGCTCAGCACGCAATAACAGACGGCGAAGGACAAAAACAGTATCTTCGGCGAGATGCGTACATAAAGACCTCTGCCTCCGACCGTCCCGCCAAGCATGGAAACGGCGTATACCGCTCCTCCGAAAGCGGCGGACACGGCCAGAAATACCGCAGCGGCCCGAAACAGATGCTTCTGGCCCCAATACGAGATAAGAAGCATCGTCGCGGCGAAGACAAGCCTGAACGGCCATGAGCCCAGAAAGGCCGTACACGGAACGACGACCAAAACCGAATACAACGCCCCGACGGCGGCCCCGAGCAGTATAAATCCCCGTCGCAGGCGCATGGAGCAGATGCGTCCCGTAACAAGCAAAAGCAGATAATCTATCCCGAGGTTTAAGATAAACAGGTTGTCTATGTAGATGGTCTCCATAGGCAACAGCTTACAGAAACCAAAATGCGAAGTCAGTCAAATCGGGGCTTGATGGAGCGTTTGCGCTATGGTACAATTAACTTGTATTTTTATTATTTACAAAATGTTCTTTCAAAATCCCCGGGAATATATTAATATTAGGCAAAGACGGAAATAAGGAGTTTGAGAAATGGGAGATAATACACCTGTGCCCGCGTATAAGCGCGTGTTGCTGAAGATAAGCGGCGAGGCTCTGGCGGGGGACGCTGGTCGAGGCATCGACTTTACGACCGTGGAGCATGTCTGTCAGGCAGTTAAATCCTGCGTTGAGTGCGGCGTGGAGGTCGGCATAGTTGTCGGCGGCGGGAACTTCTGGCGCGGCGCCAAAGACGGCGGCGGAAAAATGGAGCGCACGCGCGCTGACCATATGGGCATGATGGCAACGGTCATGAACTGCCTTGCGCTGGCCGACGTGCTAGAGCAGATGGACGTGGAGGTCCGAGTCCAGACCGCGATCGAGATACGCGCGGTGGCTGAGCCTTATATCCGGCTCAAGGCTGACAAACATCTCAGCCGCGGCCGTGTCGTAATTTTCGGTTGCGGGACGGGGAACCCCTATTTTTCAACGGATACCGGCGCGGTACTGCGTGCGGTGGAGATAAATGCCGACGTCATTTTGCTGGCAAAGAACATAGACGGTGTTTACAGTGCCGACCCCAAGCTCGACGCTTCGGCGGTGAAGTACGACGAGATATCGTATGACGAGGTGATTGGAAAGCATCTGGCAGTCATGGATTCCACCGCCACGAGCATGGCAATGGACAACAATATACCTGTCATTGTATTCGCGCTGAGGGATCCGCAGAACATTGTCCGGGCCGTGATGGGCGAAAAAGTTGGAACGATCGTAAAATAACAGGAAAAAGAGAATTTTTATACAGGAGGAAAAAAGCCATGTCAACCGGTTATGAAGAATTCACCGACAAAATGCAAAAGACCACGGAGGTTCTCTCCGCGCAGTTTGCATCAGTCCGCGCCGGCCGCGCCAATGCCGGCGTGCTCGACCAGATCTCAGTTGATTACTACGGGACCCCGACTCCCATTCAGCAGATAGCGTCAATATCAGTCCCGGATCCGCGCAGCCTGGTCATACAGCCGTGGGACGCGTCCGCGCTCAAAAATATCGAAAAGGCGATACTTGCCTCCGACCTTGGCATCAATCCGCAGAACGACGGGCGCAATATCCGTCTGATCTTCCCGCAGCTTACCGAGGAGCGCCGTAAGGAGCTGGTCAAGCAGGTCAAAAAGTACGCGGAGGAGGCCAAGGTCGCCATACGCAATATCCGCCGCGATGCTATGGATAAGTTCAAAAAGAAGCAGAAGGCCTCCGAGATAACGGAGGACGATCTCAAGGGCATGGAGAAAGATTTCCAGAAGCTTACAGACGACTATATCAAAAAGGTCGATGAGCTGGCTTCCAAAAAGGAAAAAGAGCTCTTCGAGATCTGAGAAGTCAATGGGATTTTTCAAATCAAAAAAAACGGCGGGGGCGGTTGATTTTTCTAATCTCCCCCGCCACATTGCCGTTATAATGGACGGGAACGGGCGCTGGGCGCAGCAGCGCGGACTGCCCCGTACCGCCGGACACGCCGCCGGCACCGAAACGTTCCGGCGGGTTGCGACCTATTGCAAGGATATCGGTCTTGAATACCTGACATGTTATGCGTTTTCAACGGAAAACTGGAAGCGCCCGCGCGAGGAGATAGATACGATTATGTCCCTGCTCGAGAAGTATCTGCTTGAGGCGATAGAGCGTATGGAGCGAGACCGTGTGCGAATGAAGTTCTTCGGAGACACCAGCGTGCTCTCGCCCAGGCTGCGCGAGCTTATCGAGCGCACCGCCGAGATAAGCACGCATTTCGGGGGATGCCAGGTAAACGTCTGCGTCAACTATGGCGGGCGCGACGAGATCGTCCGCGCAGCGCGCGCCTATGCCGAGAAGGTGGCACAGGGCGCGCAGAACGATCTTACCGAGGAGAAGTTCTCCGCTTTTTTGTATTCCGCGGGTGTGCCCGACCCCGACTTAATCATCCGGCCCAGTGGGGAGCAGCGTCTGTCAAACTTCCTGTTGTGGCAGGCTGCCTACGCGGAATTATACTATACAGATACTTTATGGCCGGATTTCGATGAAAAAGAGATAAATTTGGCCATCGCAGCATATCAAAGACGCAACAGGAGATTTGGAGGTACCAGGAAATGAAAACCAGGATAATCGTTGCGGCAATCGGTATACCGCTGCTGCTTGTAGTAATCTTTGCGCTGCCGCTGTGGGTATTTGCCTGCGTTGTTGCGGCAATTTGCGCGATCGCTGCATGGGAGCTTATCGGCTGCGCCGCACAGGAGGTCAACATGCGTCTGCGCATATATGCCATGGTCAGCGCCGCCGCGATAGCCCTTGGCGCTGCGTTTGAGTTGAGAGATAATATTACCTATACGGCTATTTTTCTTCTTTTCGTCCTGTGCTTTTGCGAGATAATGCTGACTTTCCGCCAGGAGGAGCGCCTGCCTTTCCGTGCGGTGGCCGTCGTCTTTGTCGCGGGGGCGCTCATTCCTCTGCTGCTGGCTGCGCTTGTGCGTATCGGCACGGGTGAGAAGAGATGGGCGTTTTTGCTCCTGCCATTCATCGTGGCGTTTTCCAGCGACAGCGGAGCATACTTCGCCGGGATTTTCCTCGGCAGGCATAAGCTCGTGCCGCATCTCAGCCCCGATAAGACCATCGAGGGCAGCATAGGCGGTTTTGCCGCGGCAATAGTGATAATTATGATATACGGGATAGTGCTGAAACTGGCGCATTTTGAAGTCAGCTTCCTTCTCCTGCTTATCTACGGCTTTCTTGGCAGCCTTGCCTGCCAGCTCGGCGACCTTTCATTTTCCGCGATAAAACGTGAGTGCGGCATTAAGGATTACGGAAACCTGCTGCCCGGGCATGGCGGGGCGCTTGATCGCTTTGACGGCATGGTATTTGTTGCGCCTCTGCTCGAGATACTGATGCTGTGGACGCCGGCCATTGCGGTCTGAGGAAGCTGAAATATGGTAAGAAGCATTGCGATCCTTGGCTCCACCGGCTCCATAGGCCGGCAGACGGCGGATGTTGCCTCCCGACTTGGCCTGAGAGTATGTTCGCTTGCGGCGCAGCGCAGCACCAAATTGCTTGAGGAACAGGCGAGACTATTCAAACCGGCGTACATAGCGGTCTTTGACGAGGCAGCCGCGCGGGACCTGCGCGTGCGGCTTGCCGACATGGATATTGCCATCGGAAGCGGGGAACACGGGCTTGTTGAGGCGGCGGTCATGCATGAGGCGGACGCAGTTGTGACGGCGGTATCCGGCTCCGTAGGGCTCAGGCCGACTCTTGCCGCAATAGAAAAGGGCAAGTGCATCGCGCTTGCAAATAAAGAGACGCTCGTGTGCGCAGGAGAGCTTGTCATGCAGGCCGCTGCGGAGCACTCGGCGGAGATCGTGCCCGTCGACTCGGAGCACTCGGCGATATTCCAGTGCCTGAACACGAAGGCGGACGGGAAAAAGCATCTCGGAAAGATACTTCTGACGGGCTCCGGCGGCCCATTTCGCGGCATGACGCTTGAGCAGACCGCGGATGTCACACCTGAGCGTGCACTGGCGCATCCTACCTGGAATATGGGGCCCAAGATAAGCATTGACTCGGCGACAATGATGAACAAGGGCCTTGAGTTTATTGAGGCAATGCATCTTTTCGGCTGCACGCCGGAGCAGATACAGATCGTCATCCATCCCGAGAGCATCGTGCACTCAATGGTCGAGATGACGGATGGCTCGGTCATCGCCCAACTGGGTGCGCACGACATGCGCATCCCGATACAATACGCGCTGACCTATCCTGAACGCGGCGGTATGATCTCCGAAAGCCTTGATTTTGCAAGACTCGGGAAACTTACGTTTTACGAGCCGGACTATGAGAATTTCCCCTGTCTGCGCCTTGCGCTGGAGTGCGCAAAACGCGGGGGTACGGGGCCGTGCATACTCTCTGCGGCCAACGAGGCCGCCGTATGGCGGTTTCTTGAGGGCAGGATAGGTTATAATGAGATAAGCACCTGTGTTGAACGGGCGCTTTCCCGCATAGAGATTATAGACAGGCCGACGCTCGATGAGATACGTCAGGCCGACGCGGAGGCAAGAAAGTCAATAGATCCCTGAGGAATATTATATATGTATATCATTATAGCGATCATCATTTTTGGAATCCTTATCGCGACCCATGAGCTTGGCCATTTTCTTGCGGCCAAGGCATGCGGCGTCAAAGTAACGGAATATGCCATCGGTATGGGGCCCGCAATATTCAAAAAGCAGGGCAAGGAGACGCTTTACTCTCTGCGCATCCTGCCGCTGGGCGGATACTGCGCCATGGAGGGGGAGGATGCGGATTCGTCCGACCCTCGTGCTTTTGGCAACCAGGCCGTATGGAAGCGATTCATAATCCTTGTCGCGGGCGCCGGGATGAATTTCATATTCGGATTTCTTCTGATACTGCTGGTATTTTCACAGCAGGACAGCTTCATGACCCCGACCATAACGGGATTTATGGACGGTTGTCCCTATGTTGGAGAGTACGGTTTTCTCGAGGGCGACGAGTTTTACAAGATAAACGGGGAGCGGATATATTTTTCCTCTGACGTTTCAACATATCTTCAGCGCGGCGGAAAGGACACCGCCGACATCGTGCTCATCCGCGACGGAGAGAAGGTGTACCTCGACGATTACCCGATAACGCTCGTTGAATACCCGACCGAGGATGGAGGGACCGAGCTGAAATACGGCCTGTACTTCGGCGTTAAGGAGACCGGCGCACTGGCTCGATTGAAGTACTCATGGTATTGCGCGCTTGATTTCGTACGGATTGTGCGGCTGAGCCTTGTCGATCTCATCACCGGCGTCGTCGGGATAAACGACATGTCCGGTGTCGTCGGGATAGTGGGCGTCATGAACGACGTCGGTAAGAGCTCTCCGACTTTCTACGACGCGATGATGAATATCGCGTATCTGACGGCGCTTATCGCCATAAACCTCGCTGTTATGAACCTGCTTCCGATACCGGCGCTGGACGGCGGAAGAGTGCTGTTTCTTATAATCACATTCGTAATAGAAAAGATAACACGGCGCCGTCTGGATCCGAAGTACGAGGGGTATATCAACGCCGTCGGACTGTTCCTGCTTCTGGCGCTAATGGTATTTGTCATGTTTAACGACATCGTAAAAATCATTAATTAGGATAATTATTATGGCTGGATATACAAAACAGATAATGGTCGGCGGCGTCGCCGTAGGCGGCGGCGCACCGGTCACGGTGCAGTCGATGTGCACGACGCCGACTGAGGACCCACGCTCGACACTCGGGCAGATACAGCGCCTGGCGGCTGCGGGCTGTGACATAATCCGCGTGGCCGTGCCAACGATGGAAGCTGCCCGCGCTATCGGGCAGATAAAGGAACGCTCGCCCATACCGGTCGTGGCCGATATACATTTTGACCACAAGCTGGCAATAGAAGCTGTCGAGCGCGGCGCTGACGCCGTGCGGATAAACCCCGGCAACATAGGCACGGAGGAGAATCTGCGTGCTGTCGTCAGAACGTGTAGTTTACATAATGTTCCGATAAGGATAGGAGTAAACGGAGGCAGCCTGGAGAGGCGCCTGCTTGACGAATATGGTTTAACGGCGGAGGCAATGTGCATAAGTGCGCTGGATAAAGTGCGTCTGCTGGAGAGCCTTGATTTTGACGATATATGCATCTCGCTTAAGGCCTCGGACACCGCGCTTACAGTGAAGGCCTGCAAAATGCTGGCGCAGCAGACAAATTATCCGCTGCATCTCGGTGTTACCGAGACCGGTACGGAGTACATGGGGCTTGTCAAATCCTCGGTCGGAATAGGCGCGCTATTACTCGATGGAATCGGTGATACGATCCGCGTCTCGCTGACCGCTGATCCTGAGCAGGAGGTCAGGGCAGGTATTTCAATATTGAAGGCGGCGGGGCTAAAGCGCGATGGAGTTAACATAATATCGTGCCCTACCTGCGGCAGAACCAAGATCGACCTCATAAGCGCCGTGCGCGAGGTGGAGAAGGAACTTGCCGGCTGCAGAAGGGATATAACGGTCGCGGTAATGGGCTGTGTCGTCAACGGCCCGGGGGAGGCCAGACATGCCGACTACGGTCTTGCCGGGGGAAACGGCGAGGGCGTCATATTCAAAAAAGGCGAGGTTGTCGGCCGGTTTCCCGAGAATCGGCTGGCGGCTGAGCTGCTGGCACTGATAGAGCGCGACAACTGAGACTGGGAGAAAGATAAATGCCACAGGAGAGAATTGCATTTCTTGATATGTTTGCCTGCTGCGCTGAGCTGGACGAGCTGTGCGGCGGGCTCGATCGCGCGTGGGTGCGTTCGGTGACGGTATCACGCGAGCGGATGGAGATGTCCGTAGAAGCGGATTTTGCCCGTGTACCGGCGCCGGCGGAGCTGTCTGCACTGGAGGGAAGGATCGCCGCCTTTTTCGGGCTGAACTCGGCGAGGATTACGACCCCGGCACCGGCTCCCATAACCACAGGGGAGAAAAAAAGCGAAAAGAAAAAGACCGGCAGGGTGCTCTTTGGCAAGAGCATCAGGGGAGAACCCGCGCCCATCAGCGGACTGGACCTTGAGTCCGGCAGCGTTATCGTGCGCGGAGAGGTGTTCGAGGTCGACAGCCGCGAAATACAAAAACGCAAAGCCTGGGTCCTGAGCTTTTCTATGACGGATTATACGGGCTCAATCCACGTTTCAAAGTATCTGCGCGATGGAGAGGACAAGTCAATCGTCGATCTGATAAAGCCCGGGGCGTACCTTACAGTACAGGGAAATGTCAGCTACAACAGATATGACGACGACATTTCCATCGAGCCGCGAAACATAATGCTCAGTACGAAGCCGGAGCGCAGGGATACATATGAGGGTGAGAAGCGCGTCGAGCTGCATCTGCACACGAAATACAGCGCCATGGATGCCCTTACGGAC
This sequence comes from uncultured Oscillospiraceae bacterium, assembly GCA_964609305.1. Lineage (GTDB taxonomy): Bacteria > Bacillota > Clostridia > Oscillospirales > Oscillospiraceae > CAKSXP01. Next base: position 16,829 of record CAZSRK010000030.1, on the reverse strand, counting down.
CCCGCCGCTGCGATAAAACGGGCTGCCGCCTGGGGGCATCCGGCAATCGCGATAACCGATCATGGCGTTGCACAGGCGTTTCCTGAGGCATGGGGACTTGCCGGCAGCGCCGGGCTGAAAATCATTTACGGACTGGAAGGCTATTTTGTAAATGATATTGATGCGAGCCTCGCCGTGCACGGGCACAGCGACAGATCTCTGCACGATGAATTTGTCGCCTTCGATCTTGAGACGACAGGGCTGTCCGCGGAAAATGACCGCATAACAGAGATCGGCGGGGTGATATTCCGCGATGGCAAGGCGGGGGAGAGGTTCCAGACCTTCGTAAACCCAGGCATGCCCATACCTGCGGAGGTGCAGCGGCTGACCGGTATCACCGATCGGGATGTGTTTGACGCGCCTGAAGAGGCGCAGGCGGTGCGTGCGTTTCTTGAATTCTGCGGAGACAGGCCCCTCGTGGCGCATAACGCGGATTTTGATATCGGTTTCATATCCGCCGCCTGCCGGCGCGAGGGGATGGAGTTTGACCCTGTATACATAGACACGCTGGTTTTGAGCCAGTGCCTGCTGCCGGAGCTGAAGCGGCACAGGCTCAATGTAGTTGCCTCCCACCTCGGACTGCCGGATTTCCGGCATCACCGCGCCTCGGACGATGCGGTCACGCTTGTCTACATGCTCCATCGATTTGTTGGCATGCTCGAGGAGCAGGGGGCAAAAACAGTCGACGATATCGAGAGGATCTGCGCGGTCCTGCGCAGAAAGACTTCCACGAATCGCCATACGCGCCATATAATCATGCTTGTAAAAAACAAGACGGGCCTTAAAAATCTATATGAGCTTATTTCCAAGTCCCACCTTGAGCATTTTCACCGTAACCCGATCATACCTAAGAGCCTTCTTATCCAGCACCGTGAGGGGCTGATACTCGGTACGGCCTGTGAGGCAGGGGAGCTTTTTGACGCGGTGCTGTACGGAAAAAGCAGCGTGGAGCTGGAGAGGATAGCATCGTTTTATGACTATCTGGAGATACAGCCCATTTGCAACAACCATTTTCTCATCGACAGCGGCAAGGTAAAGGATGAGGAAGGGCTGCGGGAGCTAAACAGGGTCATCGTCCGTCTGGGCGAGAGGATGGGTAAACCGGTGGTCGCGACCGGAGACGTGCATTTCCTTGACCCGGAGCATGAGATATATCGCCATATACTGCTTGCGGCCAAAAAATTCTCCGATGCAGATAAGGAGCTGCCCCTGTATTTCAAAACGACTGATGAAATGATGCAGGAGTTTTCATATCTGGGCGAGGAAAAATGCCGTGAAGTGGTTATCACAAACCCGAATATGATAGCAGATATGTGCGAGGAGATCGAGCTTCTGCCCAAGGAGCTCTACACACCTAAGATAGAAAACTCCGCCGAGGATCTTGAGCGTCTGGTAAGAGAACGCATGGCGGAGCTTTACGGTGAGAACCCGCCGGAAATCGTCAGAAGCCGTGTCGAGACCGAGCTCCACGATATACTGGGCAGGAATTATGACGTTATATACATGTCGGCGCAGAAGCTTGTCGCCGACTCCTTGGAACACGGATACCTGGTCGGCTCCCGGGGCAGCGTCGGTTCATCGATAGTGGCATATCTTTCGGGCATCACAGAGGTCAACTCCCTGCCAGCGCATTACCGATGCCCGAACTGCAGGTATTCCGATTTTGACTCCGGAAAGGACTATGGCTGCGGTGTGGACATGCCGGACAAGGCCTGTCCCGTCTGTGGGACGATGATGGAAAAGGACGGCTTTGACATACCGTTTGAGACATTCCTTGGATTCGGCGGCGACAAGGTGCCGGATATCGACCTGAACTTCTCCGGCGAATATCAGGCAAACGCGCATAAATTTACCGAGACCCTGTTCGGACGAAGTCATGTTTTCAAGGCCGGGACCATAGGCACGCTTGCGGAAAAGACCGCTTATGGTTATGTCAAAAAGTACCTTGAAGAGCGCGGCCTGGTCGTCACCAAGGCAGAGGAGAACCGCCTTGCCGCCGGCTGTGTCGGCGTCAAGCGCACGACCGGGCAGCATCCCGGCGGACTCGTTATCATCCCGCAGGATATGGACGTGACGGATTTCTGCCCCGTGCAGCACCCGGCGGATGATAAGGATTCCGACATCATAACTACGCACTTTGACTATCACAAGATGGAGTCAAACCTTCTCAAACTGGACGAGCTGGGTCACGATGACCCGACGATGATACGCATGCTGGAGGATATGACCGGCGTCAATGCGCGGAAGGTTCCGCTCGATGACAGCGAGACGATGGCCATCTACTGTTCTCCTGCGCCGCTCGGCCTGCCTGAGGATGACCCCATCATAGGAAAGACCGGCACGCTCGGCATTCCCGAGTTTGGCACGGGCTTCACGCGCCAGATGCTTGTCGACACCAAGCCCAAGGACTTCGATACGCTCATCCGGCTGTCCGGCTTCTCACATGGCACCGACGTATGGGCTGGGAATATCAGGGAATTGGTGCTCTCAGGTACCGCGACGGTCAAAGAGACTGTGGGTTGTCGCGATGACATTATGATTTTTCTCATATCCAAAGGCATGGAGCCAAAGACCGCATTCAAGATCATGGAGGCTGTGCGCAAGGGCAAGGTCAAAAAAGGCGGATTTCAGGACGACTGGCGCGAACAGATGGAAAAGCTGGGCGTACCCGAGTGGTATATTGAGTCGCTTGCCAAGATCGCCTATCTGTTTCCGAAGGCGCACGCCGTTGCATATGTTATGATGGCTTTCCGCATCGCCTGGTTCAAGGTGCACGAGCCGCTGGCCTTCTATTCCGCCTATTTCTACCGGCGTAGTCAGAAGGACGCCTTTGACGCGGACATGATGACCCGCGGAGTGGACCTGGTGCGCAGCAAAATAAACGAGATAAGGAAAAACCCGAATGTGACGGCTAAGGAAGAGGATTTGCTCACGACGCTGGAAGTCGTGTACGAGTTTTATATGCGCGGCTTTGACTTTGCCCCAATTGACCTGTACGAATCGGATGCGACCAAATTCAACATCGTCGGTACCAAGAGCCTGCGCCCGCCGTTTGTTGCGATCTCCGGCCTGGGAGAGACAGCGGCGAGGGACTTGGTATCCTGCCGAGATACTGGAAAACAGTTCATATCCATAGAGGAGCTGTCAGATGCCTGCCCAAAGGTCAGCCAGACACATATCGAGCAGCTTAAAGCTATCGGCGCGTTCGGCGATATGCCGGACAGCAGCCAGATGAGCCTGTTTTGAAAAAACACATACTGCCTGTGTGTTTATTACGCGCAGCGCGGCCATGCAAAAGAATCCGGTGCACTATCATGTGCACCGGATTCTTTTGCGCTCTTCTTTCTTTTTTCACCATGCGGGGTGTCTGGTAGCGGCCCCGTCAAAATTACCACTTAGAGGCCGAAGCGATTGGCCAATTTGAACATATGTTATAAAATTAACATTCTCGGTTGACAAAATTTTAACGACATCCTATAATCAAATCAGATGAAAAATCGTCGATAATCTCGACATCTGAGAAGTTGATCAAAGGAGTAGATTCACAATGCTGGACATGAAGCATCAGCTTATTCAAAAGCTTGCTCGCTCGCGATTTTGCGGAAAATGAGATCGTGCCCGTCATCGACGAGGCGGAGGCCAACGGCCGTTATCCTGATTTGCTTTGGGAAAAATGTGCCAGATACGGCTTTACGGGCATCGCGATACCAAAGGAATACGGCGGAGCGGGCGGCGACTTTTTGTCCTATGTTCTTATTACCGAGGAGTTCTGCCGCAAGCACGTTTCTGCCAGCACGCTTATCATGGGAAACTCGCTGAGCGGTATGCCCATTTTCAAATGCGGCAATGAGGAGCAGAAGCAGAAATATCTGCGTCCCCTGGCCGAGGGCAGGCTCAAGGCGGCCTTTGCGCTGACCGAGCCGGACGCCGGCTCCGATACCGGCTCTATAATAACCACAGCGGAGGAGGAGGGGGACCACTTCATCCTCAACGGCCGCAAGACTTTTATAACCATGGGCCCGGACTGCGACTTTGCGACCGTCTACGCACAGGTGCCGCGCCCCGGCGGGAAAAAGGCGCTCTCGGCATTCATCGTTGAAGCAGGATGGGACGGCTTTTCCAAGGGCAAACCGGAGGAGAAGCTGGGTCTGCACGCCTCCGGCACCTGCGACCTCATATTCGACAATGTGCGCGTCCCGAGGGAAAACCTCATCGGAAAGGTCGGCGACGGCTGGAAAGTGGCCTCTGCCGGTCTTAGCGCCGGACGTATAAACGTCGCGACCCAGGCATTGGGCGGCGCACAGGGCTGTATCGATGAGGCCGTCAGATATTCCGGGGAGCGCGTGCAGTTCGGAAAGACCATCGGAAGCTTCCAGAACACCAAATTCAAGCTTGCTGATATGGCGGCGCGTGTCGAGGCCGGCCGACAGCTCATTTACAACGCGGTAAACGATCTCGATAACGGCCAGGATGTGCTCATACAGGCGTCAATGGCAAAATACTATATGGCCGAGACCGCGGTCGACGTTGCAAACAGATGTCTCCAGATACACGGTGGCTATGGATACATGAATGGCTTTGCAATCGAGCGGTTTTACCGTGATCTTCGCATCATGCCTTTGTACGAAGGCACCAGCGAGGTACAGCTCATGGTAATTGCCAAAGAGCTTATGAAGAAGTGAGAAAGGAAGCTAAGGATATGAGAATTCTTGTCTGTGCAAAACAGGTTCCCAACACAAACAATGTTAAGATAGATCCCGTCAAGGGCACGCTGATCAGGGATGGTGTCGAGAGCATCCTCAATCCCGACGACGCCAACGCGCTTGAAGAGGCGCTGCGCATCAAGGACGAAAACCCGGGCACAACGGTGGCCGTCCTTTCCATGGGGCCGTTTCAGGCCGACATCATGTTAAGGGAGTGCCTTGCCATGGGCGCGGACGAGGCCATACTGTTGTCCGACCGGGCGTTCGCGGGCGCTGACACCTGGGCCACTTCCAACGCGCTTGCCGCCGCTATCGAACGGTATGGCCCCGTCGACATCATCTTCTGCGGCCGCCAGGCCATAGACGGCGACACGGCGCAGGTCGGCCCCCAGATAGCCGAGCGTTTGAATATTCCGCAGGTCACATATGTCCAGAAGGTATATGTAAACGGCGACACCCTTACCGTGCGCCGCGGGCTTGAGGACGGATATCAGCTTGTCCAGGTCAGGACGCCCGCTCTGCTCACGGCGGTAAAGGAACTCAACACCCCAAGATATATGAGCGTTTCCGGAATATTTGAGGCGTTTGAGAAGCAGGTGCAGATATGGACTGTAAACGATATCCCGGTCGAGCCGGATCAGGTCGGCCTGGACGCATCCCCGGACAAGGTCCTGTGCTCTTTCGCGCCGGATCCGAAAGGCGCCGGGAAGATTCAGCGGCGCGCCAAAGCAGATGGCCGCAGAGCTTATCTCCGCGCTGAGCGAAAAGCACATTATTTGAGGAGGATGTAAAGATGGCAGTTTATGTTCTCGAAGATAAATGCAGGGGCTGCACTCTCTGCGTCAAGGCCTGCCCCTATGGCGCCATCACGATGGAGAGCGGGAAAGCGAAGATAGGTTCCAACTGTATAGGATGCGGCGCCTGTCTCAGCGCCTGCCGGTTTGGCGCGCTCGAGTCGGACAGCACCGATGCTGAAAAGAAGGATTTCAGCGATTACAAAGACATATGGGTGTTTGCCGAGCAGCGCGACGGTGTGCTGAGCCCTGTGGTGATTGAGCTTCTCGGTGAGGGAAGAAAGCTGGCGGAAGCTCTCGGCTGCCGCCTGTGCGCGGTGCTCTGCGGCAGCAAGACCGGGGATTTAGTACAGCAGCTCGGCGCATATGGTGCAGATGTCGTCTACGTCTCCGACAGGCCGGAGCTGGAAATATATAATACAGAGGGATATGCCAAGGTGATAAGCGAGGCGATCGGGAGATACAAGCCCGAGGCCGTGTGGTACGGCGCGACCTATATAGGCCGGGATCTGGCTCCGCGCATCGCTGTCAAGGTGAATACCGGTCTGACCGCGGACTGCACCTCGCTGGACATTGACCCCGTGACGCGCCAGCTCCTCCAGACCAGGCCGGCCTTTGGCGGCAACCTGATGGCGACGATCATAACCCCGAACCACCGTCCGCAGATGGCGACGGTCCGCCGCGGCGTTATGCAGAAAGCGGAATATAACGCACAGCACAGCTTCAATATAGTGGAGCTCGACACGACCTTTGCCGAGGGTGATATCCGTACAAAGGTGCTGGAGGTCGTAAAAGACGCCGGCGAGACCGTTTCACTGGCGGATGCGGAGATAATCGTCTCCGGCGGACGCGGGCTGGGCTCGGCGGAAGGCTTTAACCTCATACGCGAATTTGCCTCACAGCTCGGCGCCGCGGTCGGCGCATCCCGCGCGGCGGTGGATGCCGGCTGGATAGACAGTGCATATCAGGTTGGACAGACCGGAACCACCGTCAAGCCCAGGATATATATAGCCTGCGGCATATCCGGAGCCATACAGCATCTTGCCGGCATGCAGACCTCAGACACGATAATTGCCATAAACAAGAACCCGGAGGCGCCCATATTCAAAGTGGCCGATTACGCTCTGACGGGAGATCTCTATCAGATCATCCCCGCGCTTATGGAGGCCTGGCCAAAAGCGGAACAGTAAGGGCCCTGGTCAAAACCGCACATACACTTCACTCCCACAGGCCGCAGAAAAGCGGCTTGTGGGAGTATTTTTTCAGCGATATGACGTGCAGTGTTGACAATTGTAAATTAATATGATATTATTTTGATATCAAAAAATATTGGAGGACTTATGATGAACGAAATCGTTTTAACAGGCAGGAAAAAGGGCATGCTCGTTATGCTGCTGACGATCGTTTTGTATATCCTTGCGATACTCGGCTGTGTATTTGGCGGTATCATGCTCGACGACGGGAAAGGGCCTGCTCTTTTTATCGTCAGTCTCGTCGTTATATGCTTTGGCTGGCTGCTGGTCCCGGGTCTGAAAATCCTTAAACCGCAGGAGGCTCTTGTGCTCACATTGTTTGGAAAATATATCGGCACGCTAAAGGGCGACGGCTTCTATTTTGTCAACCCCTTCTGCGTGGCGGTGAATCCGGCCTCGAAGACAAAGCTGAACCAGAGCGGAGATGTCAAGTCCGTTTCCATACCCGGCGTTGCCAGCGTCAGCACGACCGGCGACCTGGAGCTTGCCAGCAAAAAAATATCGCTGAAGATAATGACGCTCAATAACAACCGTCAGAAGATAAACGACTGTCTGGGCAATCCGATTGAGATCGGCATAGCCGTAACCTGGAGAATTGTGGACACGGCAAAAGCGGTGTTCAACGTAGATAACTACAAGGAGTTTCTCTCCCTGCAGTGTGACAGCGCGCTCAGGAACATAGTCAGACTTTACCCCTATGACGTGGCGCCCAATGTCGACACGACCGGCGACGGCCTCGCCGACGACGGCAGTCTGCGAGGTTCGAGCGAGCTTGTGGCGCGGCGAATACGCGACGAGATACAGCAGCGCGTGGATGAGGCCGGCATCGAGATAGTTGAGGCGCGTATAACCTATCTCGCCTATGCCACGGAGATCGCGGCCGTTATGCTTCAGCGCCAGCAGGCCTCCGCCGTAATAGATGCCAGGAAAATGATAGTCGACGGAGCGGTCGGCATGGTGGAGATGGCGCTGGAAAGGCTGAGCGAAAACAACGTCGTCACCCTGGACGAAGAGCGAAAGGCTGCTATGGTGTCCAATCTGCTCGTTGTGCTCTGCGGGAATCACGATGCTCAGCCCGTCGTGAATTCCGGGAGCCTGTATTGAGCCGCAGGTTACAGGAACGGACGATAAAATGGGCGATAATTCTAAAAAGCAGATACCGCTTCGGCTTTCGGTCAAGCTTTATGACGCGATCGCGGCCTGGGCAGAAGACGATTTCCGCTCTGTCAACGGCCAGATCGAGTACCTTTTGACCGAGTGTGTGAGGCAGCGAAAGAAGAACGGGAAATACACGCCTGAGAAGCTGGATGTCCCGCCGGAACTGGATATAGAATGATCTGATAAAAAAGCTCCCCGGAAGTCAGAAAAAACTTGACTTCCGGAGAGCTTTTATCGGTTTTTAGCTATGTCAACCCTGAACAAGTTCAAGCCCGTCGCCGAGGGCATAATCGCCGTCAACATTCATCATAGGACGGACGCCGACGATGTCGTTGTGCGCCAGTGCGTATGAGAAGGCACCGTTGGCGCTCATGACCCGCACAAGATAGGCGTAGGCCAGATGCGGCGTGCGTGTCCAGTACCACCAGCTGTACTTCGGATCGAATATCTGCGGCGCGCCCAGAGGTGCGCTACCGCGTTTGCCAAAATCCCAACCGGGGTTCCAGCTTCGGCCGAAAATGCTCATCTGGTACTCCGTGGGTTTTGCCTTGAGGTGGGCGCGGCCCTCGAACAGGGGCAGCGCGAAGCCGTCCTCAATACCGCTTTCACCACCGAAACCAAGCTCGGTGCGGCTGGGAAGAAATACACGGGCTTTTATGTTCCTGACCTGGCCCTGCTCTTTGCGCGAACGGAAGAGGGTGGGCACATCGCTTTCGAGGATGGCGGCCTCAAAACGGGGGTCAATCTCACGCAGGAGGCCGTTTGCATCCGCGTTGGGCTGCTCGCCGTAGCGCAGCAGGCCGCCGCGCGGAGGCTGGTCCAGCTCGTGCGTGGGCCTGTACCAGAACTGCTCGCCGGAATTGAGCCAGGCGTTAATATTTGACAGTTCATAATCGTTGCGTCCATATTTGCCGGTCGCTTCAAAGTAATTCTGCTTTTTGTCGCAGGGCTCCGCGGCGTCAAAGCAGGCGCAGCGGATAACGTCGCGAGAGACGAGTGTCGTCCCCTTATATCCGGGATGGTCCTGCGCAGCGACCAGGAAAACAAGATTGGATCGCTGTTCGACAACCTGCGTCCCAACAGTCAGCTCTTTGAGCTTCGTCATATTACCGCACCTCCGAATTTCTCTGTCTGGGTATGCGCTGGCACAGCGGCTTGCTGTGGTCCATGGGATAACTCCCGTCCGACGGGTCCTCGGGCTCGGGAGGATGTTCGTCCCCGTTTACCTGGCAAAGCTCCCTGTGATGCTGGACGCATATCTTGCAGAAGCCGTGCTGGGGACAGGTGCGGGTGGGGCAGGGGCACTCCGGATTGTATCGGAGGTCCTCCTCTATGTATGTTTCCGTTATTTCCAGGCCGGGCTCGGTTTCGCTCAATCCAAACTCCTTCAGCATTGGCCATCCCTCACTTTTCCTATATATATACAACCATTATAGACAAAAAGCCGGCCGCGGTCAAGCCGAAGAGACCGGGACCGGGGACTTAAAACTCCCTTTTCAGGCTTCTTGTGAAGAGCTGCGCAAGCTCGGTGTGCAGATCGGCGTTTTCGTAAAGACAGCGGTAAATGGCCGAGCAGATGGGAAGCTCAACGTTGTATTTTTTGCCGAGTCCGACCATTGCTGCGGCGGTGTAGTATCCCTCGGCCAGCCTGTCAAATTTCTCGCCACGCGCAAAAAGCTCGCCAAAGCGGCGGTTATGACTGTGCTCGGAGAAAACGGTGGCCTCGTAATCGCCGAGATGGCACAGGCCGTAAGCGGAAAGCTCGTTGCCTCCCATCGCGGAGATAAGCCGCGCGACCTCGCGCGTGCCGCGTGACATCAGCGCGCCCTTGAGAGAGGTGCGGCCGATCCCATCGAGAGCGCCGGCAGCAATACCGACGACGTTTTTTGAGGCGGCGCCGATTTCGTTTCCGATCATGTCATTGCCGTAATAAAAGCGGATGAGCGGGCCGGAGAAAGCGGAGATGAGATGCTCTTTCATATTCTCGTCCTGCGAGTCGATAACCATGCAGTTGGGCAAACCTCTGTAAAACTCCTGTACATGACCGGGACCGAGCCAGACGGCGATGCGGTTTGAAGCGTCGCAGCTTTGGTCCACGACCTCAGACAGCCGACGGCAGGTGCCCATTTCAATGCCCTTCATGCACAGCACGAAATCCCGTGAGCACAGGTCAAAAGGCTCAAGCTCACGCATGAGCCCGGCAAGACCCTGTGAGTCGATGGATATGACTATGGTACCCGCGTTGGAGACAGCATTGCTCAGATCCGTCTCAAGGCGTATGCTCTCCGGCAGGAGCAGATATTCGTTCCTGCGCTCGGCGAGAAAGCGGCGCATATGTGCAGAGTTCTCCCGCCCATAGAGAGTAACACTATGGCCTATCTTGTCAAGATACCACGCGATAAAGCTGCCCCAGCGGCCGCATCCGATGACAGTTATATCCATTGTTGTTTTAAAAACCGAGATTGAGGCCGCCGGTGAACTTGGACATGCTGCTCGCGGCTTCATTTTCTGCCTTTCGCAGGGCCTCGTTTACAGCCGCGACGATCAGATCCTGAAGCATCTCGACGTCTTCGGGATCTACGGCATCGGGATCTATGGTAAGCTCGGTAAGCTCGCGCTTGCCGCTGACCGTAGCGGAGACAACTCCGCCGCCGGATGTCGCGATGTAGACACTCTCCTCGAGCTGCTGCTGCATTTTGAGGATCTCCTGCTGCATTTTCTGCGCCTGGCGCATCATATTAGCCTGGTTCATACCACCGGGCATGCCTCTGAATCCACCTTTAGCCATAAGTAGGTTCCTCCTGTCGTGTGTTGTGAATAATTTATTCGAATCTTACATTATTGAATTTTCCCAGTGCGTCCAGATTACCGGAGGGGCTGTCCTTCCCGGACTCCCCCTCCGTTACGCTCAGGCGGATATTTCCACCGCAGAGGCTCCGGGCGGCGTCACGTATCTTATCCTGAAGAGCCGGTGCTGACAGAATGCGCAGGGCAAAGGCGTTTTTTGCAAAAACCGTGAGCTCGCCATCGGAGAAAACACCGTCAGAATGATAGCTGTCACTGATTATGTTATATTCGCCGACGCTGACATTGCCGCGTAATTTTGCAACGAGCGCGGACCATGAGATATCCTTTACAGCTGGTATTGCGGGACGGGATTCGGGCTCGGCTGCCGGCTCCGGTGCTGCCACGGGGCTGTCAACCGGGCCGGGAAAAGGTTCTCTGTCTTCAGAATTGGGTTCTTCAGAAAAGCCGGCGCTGCCCGGTGTGAACTCTGCCTCTATTTCCTGGACGGGAGGCGGTGCGGCGGTATCCCCCGGCGCTTCAGCCTGCATAGTCGGACGGGGAAGGGGGGAAACATCCGGATTTTCGATTTTTTTCTCCAAAACCGATATTCTCGCGCTCAAACTGTCTGTGTTCGCGCTCAATTCAGGTTCGCACATGCGTATAATACACAGCTCTGCCGCTGTTCGCGCGGCGTTCCCCTGATTTATGGCGGCAACGGAAGTCTGTATCGTGTTCAGATGTGACAAAAGCTGCTGCCGGGTGAAGAGTCCAGCTAACTTAAACAGCGTGACCTGGTCATACCCGCCGGAGAGCAGGTCCAGTCCGTTTTGCGGGGCGAGGTCACTTATAAGTATATCGCGGATAAGGCCGGACAGCTCCCCGAGCAGTGCGGCGGGGTCTTTGCCGTCATGCCACAGCGCGGCGAAAATCGACAGCGCCGCGGCGGTGTCGCCCTGTGCAATATCGCGCAGCAGATCGGATGTACGGCTGTTGCCGGAAAGTCCCATCGCGGAGAGCACCTCCTGCGTGCCGATATGCTCATTTGCAGAGCACTGGTCGAGCAGGGAGATAGCGTCGCGCATGCCCCCGTCTGACAGGCGGGCGAGCAATGCGGCTGCGTCGGGTGTTATGTCTATACCCTCGCTCTGTGCTATATGCTCAAGATGCTTTGCGATAAGTCCGCTGTCAATGCGCCTGAAGCTGTGTCGCTGGCAGCGGGAGAGTATGGTCGCGGGGACCTTTTGCAGTTCAGTAGTTGCGAGGATGAACATTAAATGCTCCGGCGGTTCCTCCAGGATCTTGAGAAGCGCGTTGAACGCGGGAGTCGAGAGCATATGCACCTCATCGATGATGTAGACGCGTTTTTTTACGATCGCGGGGCTGAAAATGGCCTCGTCCCTCAGCGCGCGAACATTGTCAACTCCATTGTTTGAGGCTGCGTCGAGTTCCACAACGTCCATTATGGAGCCGTCCTCAATGCCCAGGCAGGATGGGCATGAGTTGCAGGGATTCCCATTTACAGGATGCTCACAGTTGACGGCACGGGATAGGATTTTGGCACAGGTCGTTTTTCCTGTGCCCCGCGTTCCGATGAAGAGGTAGGCGTGGCTCAGTCTCCCGGAAATTATTTGATTTTTCAGCGTCTCGGTGATATGCGTCTGACCGACGACATCATCGAACGTGCGAGGACGCCATTTGCGGTAGAGAGCCTGATACATTTTAAATACCTCAAGATAAAAGTAAATACGGCCCACAGCAAGACTGCACACCCGTCTTTGAACAGAACGATATATCCGTTACCGAAGCAGCCTGCTCAGACCCAGCGCCCTCGCGGCACACGATGGTTCCCGCTTAATGCTGCTCGGTTCCCCGCCTGACATGGTTCACGGGTCACCGTTGCGCGAGACCAGGTCGTCAACGCCGCTTACTTCGGGCAGACAACACATCGACTATCCTCGGAAAGGAATTCATCCCTGCTATAGCGGATTGCAGGTTACAGGGCACCGCTGGCTCCCCGACTAGTGCAGCCTTGCTATAAGCCGTACTTTCATAATACTACTACAAGTAATCTGTTTTTTCAAGCACGAGATTGTAAACAGTTTTAAAACAAAAGGTCTTTACTTTTTCAAAAACTGTGGTATAATGTTCTTCGCGTCGAAGTCCTGTGAGGAAAAAACGCGGGACGTGCGGCGCCTCAATAGAATTTATGGGGGCGTAGCTCAGTTGGGAGAGCGTACGGTTCGCATCCGTAAGGTCAAGGGTTCGAATCCCTCCGTCTCCACCATAAAATAAACCTCTTTTGTCTATCAGGACAAGAGAGGTTTTTATGTTTTCAGGGAAAATATCAGAATACTTTTAGTTTTGTTATTATGAGCGTTTTTGTGTTCAAACTACGATGGCGAAGCGGATTATATGGTTATGGCTTATATTACAAAGCGATGTTTATATACTCCGATTGTTTCATACAAAGCGGATGTGCTATCTCTGACAGCGACCAAAGAATTACTTGCGAACCACGGAGATGCGCTGCCGAAGCTCCGTCAGAGCTTTGCCCTGCGCTCTGGCCAGTGGCTTGAACGCATCGGGGAAGCCCGGACCATCCATGACCTGAGCGGTGTGCTCCGGATTGACATACAGGCTGCCGGCACCGCCCACCACCAGAAGGCGGGTCTCGCTGCCGCTGAGAATGTCGCAGAGGTGCTTAAGGGAAGTGCTGTGCAGAGGAAGAGTGTCCTCTGTCCAAGCGCCGAAGGCGTCGATGACTACATCAAAGCCCTTCAGATCGTCCGCAGTCAGGTCAAACAGGTCCTTCTCTATCACATGAGAAGCTTCAGTCTGATTTGATCCACGGACCACGGCGGTCACGTCCAGGCCACGGCTAAGGGCTTCTTTGACGATGAGCTTACCGGCTTTGCCATTGGCACATATAACTGCTAGTTTCATATTGATTACCTCCATAATATTTACTTAGATTTGAGGAATTCTTTACTGTTTCCTCCTGATGTGATTATAATAAATCTGTACAGTGTTCTTGTAAAGTAAGCACTTAATTGTGCCATAGTCACCAATATGAAACTAATAGCAGGAACGTGCCTTGTAAGGGCATAGGGCTAATAAATATCGGGACGGTCGAGGGTATAGGGCTTGATGGGCGTAAATACTCTTGCTGAAAGGAACAGCTTACCGTATAATTGGTTTGAATATCCTCATACGAAATGTTGGATAGCCCCGGTTTTTGCAGGGTATAAAGCGAGCAGCGCAGTAACGTACATCTTGTTGTATCAGAAAGCGATGAAGCGGCAAGTCAGCCAACGAATCGGAAGCGGGTTGAATTTTAACTGGCGGAAATTGCCAAGTCGGATATTGGTAAAGTAGCGACAGTAAAATCTGGCGGCGTTTTTGGGACGCTCTGATGGCCGGCTTCCACCGTCCGGCCGTGCAGAACCGGACGGAACATTTATTCGAATTTACGATCGTATAATAATATCGCGATGAGAACTACAAAACAGGAACCGGCGTTGTGTACCAGTGCGCCCGTGGTTGGATTGAGCAGTTCGAGCGGGGACAGTACAATGGCGGCAAAGTTTATGCAAATGGACAGGGTGATGCTCAGCTTGATGGTATTTACCGTTGCGTTTGACAATCGCTTTAAGTACGGTATTTCGGAGATGTCGTCGCTCAAGAGGGCGATATCGGCGGCTTCCACCGCGATATCGCTGCCCATGCTTCCCATGGCCACGTCGACGTCGGCGGTTTTGAGCGCGGGCGCGTCGTTGACGCCGGCGCCGATCATGCAGACTCTCCGGCCCTCTTCCCGGAGAGCTTCCACATTACGAACCTTTTCATCCGGCTCGGCCCGTACCTCGGTGATGCCTGCCTGACGCGCAAAATAATCCGCAGCTTTCCGGTTATCGCCGGTCAGCAGGACGGTCCGGGTATGTATGGCGGCCAGGCGCGAAATCATCTCTTTTGCTTCCGGACGCAATACATCCGAAAGGGCTATCACCCCGATGCAGGATCCCTGCTCCGCTACCAGTACGGAGGCCGTGCCCTGGGCACGCAGCCTTTCAAGGACGGTTAATACGGCTTTGGATATCGATACACCGTTTTCTGCCGGATATTTTTCATTGCCGCAGAGCAGAGTCTTGCCCGATATATCCGCCGAGATGCCCTTGCCCGATGCCATGCGGAATGTGTAGGACTCAGCCAGGGCAAGGCCTCTCTCTTGCACAGGCCATGATCGCCATGACAAAGATTACTCCAATCGCTGCGAACATGGTCCTGCTGGCGATGCTGGTATAAAACGACGACGTATGAAAACAATAAAGTGCCATCGGCAATACTGCCGATGGCACTTTGCATTTTCTATTGCAAGCCTTGAAAAATTCAGACAATCTGTCGGGCTCAGGCACCCTGTCTGACTTCTTCGAACTCCTTTTGTATCTCCTCGGATGGAGGCGGGGTGAGAAGGGAGACCACCACGATACAGATGCATGAGAACACAAATGCAGGCAGCAGCTCGTAGATATCCCAGACACCGCCCAGCGGACGCACCAGCAGGTTCCAGATGAACACCATTGCGCCGCCGCTGATCATTCCGGCGATGGCGCCGGCGCGGTTGATACGCTTCCAGAAAAGGCTCAGCAGCATCAGCGGTCCGAAAGCGGCGCCGAAGCCGGCCCAGGCGAAACTGACGATCGTGAAGATAACGCTGTTTTCGTCCAGAGCGATGAGGATAGCGATGATGGATATCACCAGAAGGGTGATACGTGACAGGATAAGCACCTGCTTGTCCGTGGCGTTCTTATGTATCAGGCCCTGGAATATGTTCTTGGACAGGGCCGATGCGGCGATCAGCAGGTAGGAGTCGGAGGAGCTGATCGTGGCGGCAAGGATACCCGCCATCACGAATCCGGCCAGCAGCGGCGGCAGCAGGTTGGTTGACAGCAGAATAAACACGTTCTCTGCCTCGGAGGATGTGGTTAGCTCGGTGGGGAAGAGTGCGCGTCCCACCACGCCGATAAACACCGCCACTGCGAGGGATATGATGACCCAGCCGGTGGCGATACGGCGGGAGCGGCCAAGCTCCCTTTCATCACGGATAGCCATGAAACGCAGCAGAACCTGAGGCATGCCGAAGTAGCCCAGTCCCCATGCCACAGTGGAGATGATGGACAGGAAACCATAGCTTCCGGCAGCGCCAAACTGCGGCTGGCCATCCACAACCTGCTGGACCCCGTCCACGGTGGTGGGCGAGGCGATACCGAAGAAATCCAGGAAACCGGGGATAGACTTGGCGTTGTCTACCACAGCGCCGAGTCCGCCGGCTGTGATCGTGCCGACGATTACGATTATGGTCAGAGCTACGATCATGACGATGGCCTGCATAAAGTCCGAGGCACTCTCGGCCAGAAACCCGCCGATGATAGTATATATAAGTACGAACACGGCTCCGACGATCATCATGGGCACATAGGGCAGGCCGAATAGGGTTGAAAACAGTTTGCCGCAGGTGACAAAGCAGCTTGATGCATAGACCGTGAAAAAGACCAGGATCCAGATAGCGGCGATGGTCATGACGACCTTTCCCTTTTCGTGGAAACGGTTGGAGAAATACTCCGGCAGCGTTATGGCATTGCCGGCCTTCTCGCTGTAACGGCGCAGACGCTTGGACACCAGCAGCCAGTTGATATAGGTACCGACGGCAAGGCCGATAGCCGTCCATGCGGCGTCAGCAATACCGCACCAGTAGGCAACGCCGGGCAGCCCCATCAGCAACCAGCCGGACATGTCGGAGGCCTCGGCGCTCATGGCGGTCACCCAGGGACCCAGGGTCCGACCGCCCAGGAAATAGGCGTCGGAGTTCCGGTTGGCTCGCTTTGCAAAGGCGAACCCGATAATGATGACGGCAAGCATGTAGATTATCATGGCGACCAGGATTTGTACAGTGTCTCCCATAAATTCCACCCCAATATTCAAATATAAATAAAATTATAGCATATATTTCCGGGATACGTCCAGTCTTTTATGCTTTAATTGAAAAAAATACCGAAAATAGTCTTTAATGCGTCTTGTACCGGCCGTTTATTGTCTTT